>CAZDQV010000017.1:0-27963 GCA_964507795.1 uncultured Oscillospiraceae bacterium
GGAAGTGCTCCCTTATTACAGAAACATTGACAGTGAAGGGGTGAGAATAGTTGCATAACGAGAGAAACAAAAACCTTGCACTTTATAGACTGGATAGAGCAAAAGAACTTATACCTGATGCCCGGAATTTATATAATACAGGAAGTTACAAAAGTGCAAACAACAGGGCATACTGTTCGATTTTCCATGCTATGAGGGTAGTTCTTGCACTGGACGAGGTTGACTTCAAAAAACATTCAGGAGTCATTCAGTATTTTCAGAGAGAATATATCAAAACAGGAATTTTTGAAAAAAGCTGTTCCACCATAATTATGAGCGCCAGCGAGATTAGAAATGCCAGTGACTATGATGATTTTTATCTTGCTTCTGCAGAAGAGGCTCAGGAGCAGATTGATAATGCTGTGGCTTTCGCAGGAGTGATTGAAGAATACCTGAATAATGCAATCGACAAGTAAATAACGGTAATAAGGTAAAGACACTCTTGACGGGTGTCTTTATTTCAGTATATACCTGCTATTTCCTCTTGTGCTTTTGAGATATGTGATAAACAATAACATACGAAATGAGCCATACAGCAATGCCTCCAAGCACATCAAGAATCGAATGCTGCTTGATAAATACCGTTGACATGCATATCAGCACAGCGGTTATCGCGCCTGTCGCTCTGAATGCAGCAAGCCCTTCTGTTTTGAAAAATGTGGTTGCCGCCACCAAAGCACCTGCAACATGCATGCTTGGAAACACATTTGTATTGGTGTCTGCACTGTAAAGCAGCCCTATTATATCCGTAAAAAAATTCTCTCTTTCAAACACTGCAGGTCTGAGATCCTGCCCGTTTGGAAACATTATATACACAGCAAAACATATCCCAAAAGCGCATATGAGATGCCATACATATTTCTTGAATTCAGGAATATCACAAAAGAAGAGATAAAGCCCCGGAATAATGAGAAACGGATACCACAGGCAGTAAAATATTACGAAACCCTCAAGAAACGGTATGTACTCGTCAAGAAATATATTGGTTGCCCAGTAACCTGCATCACCGGATATAAAGGTTTCCACCAGAAAAAATGCCAGCAGGTATCCGGGCAAAAACAGGAAATACGGAAGAACTTTTTTGTTCAAATTAATATATGCTCTGATTGTCATGTTTGTGTCTTTTTTCATAAATATAGTACGCTCCTGAGGATATGATGATTATGCCTATGTCTGCACCTGCAAAACACCAGAAAGCAGGTGAAAAAATATCTGAAACAGCATTTCCAAGTAAAGTCTTGATAATTACAAGCGGTAAACAGCCTGCAAGAGTGCCTGCAATATATGTCCTGTACGGTACAACAACAGCTCCCATATACATGCTTACAAGATCAAAAGGAAGTATGTTGACTACTCTCACGAAAAATGAGAAAAACAAATCATTTTTGCTGCGTATTTCTCTGAGTTTTAAGACTTTCGGGTATCTCTCAACCATATATTCGACAGTTTCCTCTCCGGAAAATCTGCCTATTGCATATGGCACTGTTGCTGTTATTCCTATTCCTGCAAGGTTCACAACTATTGCCAGTGGTGCAGGAAACATTATCCCTCCAAGCACAAACAAAAGAAGAGAAGGGAATACTATCGTAAGACTTTTGGCTGCAAAAAGTCCCCATAAAAACAGTATCGCCAGGCAGGTATTTTGTGGTGAAAACTCGAGAAGTTTCTCTGCCGATATGTCTTTGTCTGTAACAAGCAGCACTGCTGCTGAAACAATCATCACTGATATAATTGCAGCTCCGACTATTGTTCTTCTTCTTGGATCAAACAAAACCAACTCTCCCTTTCACAAAATATTATACCTGTCAAACATAAGTATAACACATCAGCAGAAATGATAAACAGACATTTGTATAGAAATGTCTGTCGGTATATGTTAAAATTAATATGATTCTACTTTGAAAGTGAGGTCTTTTATGTCAGTCAAAAAAAGACGTTTTTATACAATACAAATAGAGCAAAATAAACGGACGTGGAATTGTGGAACCGAAACAATGCCCGAACCCGATGAGATAATGCTGCTGATTCCGCAATATCCGGGAGACACTGCCAAGGTTACAGTCGAAGAAGGTTCCTATGTGGTTGTCGGACAGCGCATAGCTGATTCCATGGATTCTGTTCCTGTCCACTCACCGGTTTCAGGCACCGTAGAGGAAATTACAGAAGTAAGGTTGAGAGGCAGTGAAATGAGAACTGCAGTCACAATAGCTTCCGATGGCAAACAAAAAATTTCTGAAAAGATCAATATTCCAGAAATAGAAACCAAAAAAGCATACATAGACTGCCTCAGACGGGCAGGTATAATCAATGGTAATTCTCCTGCATATGTTGATTTCAACAGGGAAGATGTCAGTGCGATATATATAAACGGTTTTGAATCTGAGCCTATCGTTACCGCCCTTCACAGAATGATGCTTGAAAATGCTGAGGATATAGCAGAAGGCATATCACTGTCTATGAAACATCTTGAAACAGACAAGGCTGTAATATGCATATCGGCATTAGATACACAGGCATGCGATACTTTGAGAGAAGCGGTTCAGAAATACTCCGGAATATATATCAAAACGCTCAAAGACAAATACATTCCTGACAACCGCAGCCTGCTTGAATTTAAACTGACAGGAAAAGAAGACAACAGCTCTGTCCTGTTTTCAGATATACGTACCATGATGCAGATAGGTAATTATTTCAGAACAGGCATGCCTGTTGTTTCACAAAAGATTACGGTTGATGGAAATATAATTGCTGAGCCCAAAAATGTTCTTGTTCCTATCGGTGCCAGAATTGCAGATGTTGTGGACTTTTGCGGAGGATATACCGCAATACCTCGAAAAATAATTGACAACGGGACTATGACAGGCAAATGCTTTGCATCAGACAGGCTTCCCGTATGCAAAGATACCAGAGCAATTGTAGCTTTCGAGGGAAAAGACAGCGTAATGCCTGATGTGGATCATTGTATCAGATGCGGCAGCTGTTACCGAAACTGCCCTGAAGGTTTGACTCCTGTATATATTGCAAAAGCATATTCAAGAGGTGATATCAAAAATCTCAAAATATTTGATGTGACAAAATGCATCAGCTGTGGATGCTGTTCATATATATGCCCTGCCAAGATACCTTTGCAGCAGATATGTCTGGAGGCGGGAAGAATGGTAAGGGAGGTTGAAAAAAATGTATAGCGAATACAATAATAACCTGATGGAAATGCAGGGACCTCATGTACTCGGCAGCAAAACCATAGGCTCTACAATGAGATATGTGGTAGTAGCACTGATACCTCAATTTGTAGTCAGCCTTTATATGTTCGGAGCAAGATGTCTTCCGCTCGTGCTTGTAAGCATATTGGCATGTTTGTTTTTTGAACTGCTTTTTAATCTGATCAGAAAAAAGAAGCAAACTCTAAAAAACTGGAGTGCGGTCGTTACTGGGATTATAATCGCATTTAATATGCCTACAGGTGTCCCTTACTGGCTGACTGTGATTGCTGCCTTTATATCCATAATAATCATAAAGCAGCTCTTTGGCGGCATAGGCAGAAACTATGTCAATCCGGCAGTCAGTGCAATTGTTGTATTAAACCTTGTTTTTCCGAATATAATGAGCGTATGGCCTGTGCCGGCAGTAGGAAGCCCTGATATTCCTGCAGGCGCACAAACAGCAGCAACTTCCCTTGAAATCATGTCCGGTGCAGAAGGTGTAATGCCAAGCAAATGGGAATTGCTTTTGGGTCTCTGCTCAGGAAACATGGGTGAAATCAGTGCATTAATGCTTCTGATTGGCGGGCTGTTTCTCATTTGGAAAAAAGTAATATCGCCAATAATTCCAGCTTCCATAATAGGAACAGTTATCATCTTCTCACTGATTGCACGAGTAGATCCAATGATAGAAGTTTGCTCCGGAGCTCTCATGTTATGTGCTTTCTTTATGGCAACAGACCCTGTAACATCTCCGGTCAAAGCCAGAGGAATGATTTCCTATGGCATAGGCATAGGAGTTATAACTATGGCGATACGACTATATGTCCCTGGAATTGCAGAAGGCGTATATATAGCTATTTTAATAATGAATCTGCTCTCACAAGTTTCAGACCGGATTTTCATTGAAGAAAGATTTAAAAAGAAAAAAAGAAATTAACAACATTACAAAAGCACAGCCTTTATCCCTAATGACTGTGCTTTCTTTATACCTTAATTGCAATTTCTTAAACTGTTGTTGCATTCAATACTGAGTCTCTCTTCTTTTATTTTATCTATTACCTTGTTCGTGAGTTTTACAACGCATCCGACAAGAAATGCCGCGGCGGCAGTTCCCTCTCTCACACCGGTTATATTACCCAAAAAAACAAGCGATGTGATACATGCTGCAACTACCAGTGATACATCAAAAGTTATCTTCATTGTGCTGAATTTGATAGGCAATACTGCACATACAGCAAGTATGAAGCCTTCTCCTGCAAGCACAATTATATCTGCTTTAACTTCAAGGGTTACACCTATTCCAACAATTACGATTCCCGCTGCACATACAAGCCACTGTTGCAATGTATTCTGCGGGTTGATAACCTCTGTCACCTTCAGTGCAAAATCCGTCAGATATCCAAAAATAATAGCAGCCGGAAGCTGCAAAAGCTGAAAAGGTGAATAGTTTTTTCGCAGTATGATTATCTGCAACGATATAAGGACAACATGCATACATATTGTAGCTGTTCCTACTGTAAGCGGCGTACACTTACTTATTACATATGGAAAACTTGAAATGGGTGATGTTCCAAGGGAAGCTCTGATGGAAAAAGCAACACCGAACGCCATTACAAGCAATCCTGCACATAAAATTAAAGCTCTTTTTATAAAGTTTGATTCTGTTGTCATAAAGTTTCCTTTCCTGTTTCTGTCAATGCCATATATACTTTTTCAAGGAGTTCTTTGAGCTGAGTTTTTTCTTCGTCAGTCAGATATTTCAACGCATCTTTATCTGCTTCTTTGAATATACTCTCCATAGCTTTAGCTGCCTGTTCGCCTTTTTTGGTGAGAGAAACATACAGGGATCTCCGATTTCCATCCTTTTGTCTCCTTGTCACAAGTCCTTCTTTTTCCATTCCGAGAAGAATTGTTCCTACAGTCGCCTGTTCTATTTCACAATATCTGGCGATTGTCTTCTGATTTGCCTCTCCACAGTCAGCAAGACATTCAAGCACCTTTGGTTTACCAGATGTCAAACCTATTGCGGCAGCCCTGCCTGAAAGCATTCTGTGCATATTCATATGTGTTTTCATTAGAGTATAGTGGAAAGTATGCATAGTAAGCCTCCTTATAATAAGCATTCTTATTATAACTCTTTTCGGCTCCCCCGTCAAATTGTTTTTTGGGCAATCAAATAATCGCCTCGGCTCCAAAAGCTTAGGCGATTATTTAATATTTATGTGGTTCTACATTTATTTTTTACAGGCTGTCAATTCGTCTTGCGTCCAACCAGATAGAGAATTATTCCCACTGCTATACATACGAACCCTATAATCATAGTCACATTCTGCATCAATGTGAAATCCGAAAACAGTCCGCTGCCATACTCATCCAGATAATATTCATCAGCCCATGAACCTTCATACCATTTGATGAATACTTTAGCGAAGATTGCAAATACTCCGATGCCCAGATATAAACCTCCCAGCCTCTTTACATCTCCAAATCCCAGATGTGTCTTAGGATTTATCGGATACATCTCAGGACTGTCTATTGTTGATCCTTTGAATTTCCATTTAGCCAATATATATATAATTGGAACAAACAATACCCAAATCATGCCTCCGAGGAAGTAATCCATGCCGTTTACAAGTGTTGACAGTATGCAGATTCCCAGCACAATGATGCTGCATATAGTGTGCAAAGTCTTGCCTCCAGGGAACTTAAACGGAATTTCCTCTGCCGGAATCTTTCTCTTTAGCTTCATGCAGGCAATTATCGTCAGCGACACTACCATTACCATAAAGAATACATCAACTACAACAAGGAATGTAAAGCTGAACGGTATCAGTGCCAAAGTTACTACGGCTACAAATATAAGGCCTACATAAGGAACGCCTCTCTTTTTGGTCAGATTGGCAACAAACTTCGGTCCAAAGTGTTCATCAGCCAACAGAAGAACACATCTTGATCCTGTGGTAAGGCATACGTTAAATATGGAAGCCTGACCTATGATTGCAATAATCATAAAGCCTATACCTGCTGCAGGACCTACAAACTGCACAAGAACTGCTGAATATCCTATTCCATCAGGTTCAGTTGTCCAGTCTGCCCATTCACCTACAGAACCAAGTCCTGCTATTGTCGGCAGAATGTATGTCAGCGAAATCAGCGGAACAACTATCATCAATGCTTTAGGTATAATCTTGTGTGCCCCTTTGATTTCTCCTGCTATTACCGATAACTCGTCAAATCCGGAATACATCCAGATTGCGATTGCCAAACCTGCACCTATATGTCCAAACGCATTGTCGTATTCATCAGAGAAGAACGGCTCCACAGGGCTCTGATTCATATTCATGAATCCTACCACTGTAACTGCAGCAAATGCAACCACTATTAGTATTGAGAGTATTGTACTTACAACGCTTACATCCTTAACACCAAGTACATTAATAGTGAAGAATATAAGAACCATTACTACCTTTAGTATGAAACTCATGGTATCTGACAGTGGGACTATTTTGCCCAGATAACCGATTGCCAGAACAACATAAACTGTATTGCATACAAGCGACCATATTACATTGCAGAATACCATAATAGCAAACCAGAATTCACCAAGAGCCTCTTTAACCCACATCAGATTGCCGCCTTCAACAGGTCTTGCCGAACCCATTTCCGCACAAATCAGTGAATATGGAACTGCCCATATTATTGGAAGCACCAACAACAGTACGATTGTAAGCCCTGGTCCACATTCAGGAATCATTTCTTCAATTCCGAAGGCTCCGGCACAGCATATAGCGTAGAACATCCCTACGACGGACATTACTCCCACCTTGCTCTGCACAACATCCTTCGTGCCATGTCTTGCTTCTAATTTTTCCATCGTTTTTCTCCTTCAGGTGACAGCGGGGAAATATATGCTGCCACTTCCCCGACTATAACTCTTTTTTTACCAGTTCAACGGTAATTTCAAGTTCGTCTGCACACTGCAGATAATAATCAACCTGTTCTTCACTGAGCATATCCGATGAAATAAGACCTGTCTGCTCATACTTGTCTTCAACAAACAGTTTTGAGAACAGATATCCTCCCTGTCCTGTAATATACTGCTCGCATGTAAGTCCGAATTTATCGAAACATTCGTAGATTCCCGGTGTGAAGATATGAGCTTCAACCTGCAGATCTTTGCCGTCTTTTTTGCCTATTACTTCTGCAACTGTTGCACCTGCTTCGGATTTAATACCTTCGTCTAATATTTCCTGCATTTCTTCACGATATTTAGGTGCTGCAGGTATATGAGCCAATACAACTTCAAACGGTATTACTTCACGGCCGTTAATGACTTCTTTTTCTTTTGAAAGAAGACCAGCTCTCTTGAGTGGATATGCAAAGTCAATACCTACTCCGCCATATTTGAAATATGCATTTTTGCAGCCTTTGAAGAATGTGTCCGCATTATATCCTATATAAACCGGCTCATCATGTGAATGTTCAACACACATTGCAACCTTGCCTTCCATTTCAGGATATTCTCTGTAGAACGGATCGCTGAAGCCCTCTGTTACAACAAATTCTCCATTAATCCATGCCACACCGTCTTCACTCATATCTCTGAGTGCAACGTCAGGTGACCACCAGAATGGCATGAATCTTTTGGCTTCAAGGCCTTCATATACAATCAGGTTAACTGTATCGCATGTATCCAGTTCTCTTACCGCACGTCTTGCCGCAACCAGAATTAATCCTGGAGCCGAGCCTGTTCCGATGATTGCCAGTTTGCCGTTAGCTTTGAATTTTTCTCCGTACTCCTTGTACATTATGCCTATATCTTTAATCCATGTTTCCTGACTGTCATCGATTTCCGGATCCGTAAGCTCTCCGGCTGCGAAATCCTGATAATTTGTATTGGCTTCAATCGCTGCGTCCAGTACATTCTTTGCAAACGCGTAAGGCAGTGCATTAAGAATAAGGTCCACTCCCTCAGCCGCTTTTACGATAGCCGACACATCTTTGGCGTTAACCTGCATGCCAACACCTTTTTTCATTGAAGCAACCAGTTCTTCAACTGCTTTTTTATCATAATCTGCACATATTACTTTTTCTACAGCAGGATGCTGATCCAATCTTCTTGCTGCTGCTGTTCCCTGAGCTCCTGAGCCCAATACTAAAACTTTCTTACCCATCATTTCCTCCTTAAATGAATCATTGGGTTATCACTGAATGACTCATTTATAATTCTTTCCACCAGTCTCAAATGTCATACCCAATAGATTGGCATATTTGCTCCTGTGGAAACTTAATTGATTCTGTTTTTGTATGTATATCTTAGCTGTTATACGGAATTTTTTCAATTGCTGCTCTTTCTAAATTTTCAGATTTTACAAAACGGTTTTGTCCTTGACACAAATGCTTTTAAATTTCTAAAAAAAAGCATTGACTTTTTATCTGTATTCTTTATCAATTATGTCAAGACCTCTTGTTTGCAAGGAATTTATCAGTGAAATTTCCGTTGCACTCACATCAAAATAATGATACTATATATACAAAGAGCGTAACCTTTCGGTTCGTTAATAATAGAGTTTTATAATAATCGCCCACATCAACGGCCTGGGCGATTATTTATTTTTGTGGTTATCCATCTGAACCATCAATCCCATAATCATCAATACGATGACTATCAATTGGTATTCAGACATCTTTGCCTCCAAAAATACTGAACCGCTTCAGCACGCTCTATGTATCGTTTTCAAATTTTCAATTGCCAAGCTCCGCAATCGATGTTAATATATATACAAAGAGCGTAACCTTTTCGGTTCGTTATGAAAAGTTGATTACAAATAATCGCCTTGGCTCCAAACGGCTTTGGCGATTATTTATTTCCTGTGGTTATCCATCTGAACCATCAATCCCATAATCATCAATACGATGACTATCAATTGGTATTCAGACATCTCTGCCTCCAAAAATACTAAACCGCTTCAGCACGCTCTATGTATTCCGCTAAATACATTCTATAAAACATTTGTTCGTGTGTCAATGTTCTTTTTTCAAAAAATAAATAGAGGTCTGCGTTAACAAACCTCTTCAACATTACTTTTCAATTCACAGTCCCAGTCCGAAGTTTTCTTTAACTCTTGCTATTGTCTTTTTTGCAATCGCATCAGCTCTTTTTGCTCCGTCCTTCAGAACATCTGTCAGATACTCTGAATGCCTTATTTCCTCGTATCTTTCTTTGATAGGTTTAAGTGCCTCTATTGTAACCTGCACCAGATCCTTTTTGAAATCCCCATAACCTTTGCCCTCATATTTTGCCTCAAGCTCCGGAACAGGAATTCCAGTAAGCGCACTGTATATGCTCAAAAGATTGCTGACTCCCGGCTTGTTTTCGATGTCATATTTAATAACACCGTCAGAATCCGTAGTAGCCTTCATTATTGATTTTTTAATCTTCGCATCATTGTCAAGCAGTGAAATCCTGCTATGCATGTTTTCTGCACTTTTGCTCATTTTGGATGTAGGATCATCAAGTGCCATTACCCTTGCGCCCGCCTTCATGAATCTGCCGTCGGGAACGACAAAAGTCTTGCCATAATGATGATTAACCCTTATAGCCAAATCTCTTGTAAGCTCTATGTGCTGCTTCTGATCCTGCCCCACAGGGACAATATCTGTATCATAAAGCAGAATATCTGCAGCCATCAGAATCGGATAAGTCAGAAGTCCTGCTCCTACAGACTCTTTGCCCTGACTTTTTGCCTTGAACTGAGTCATCCTGAAAAGCTCTCCGGTATTTGCACAGCAGTTGAGAATCCAGCCAAGCTCAGCATGACCCGATACATCCGACTGAACAAATACTATTGATTTCTTTGGATCAACACCTATTGCCAGATAAAGAGCTGCCACATCGAGTATATGCTCTTTGAGCTCCTTTGGATTTTGCTGCACTGTGATTGCGTGTTCGTCAACAATACAGTAAATGCATTCGTGATCCTCCTGCAGATCTACAAACTGCTTCAAGGCTCCAAGATAGTTGCCGAGATGAATATTGCCTGTTGGCTGCACACCTGAAAATACTCTTTTCATTTTTATTGCCTTTCTGTTACACTAACGTAAGCTGTTCTTCGTTTTTTTCTGTTTTTTTGTTGGTGTCAGGTTTTTCTTCCACATCCTCTTTGATAACCTTAGCCATGGTAATCAGTTTGGTATTTTCCTCAACTTTCATAATCTTAACACCCTGAGTTGCTCTGCCCAGCATTGAAATATCGGCAGCTTTAACTCTTATGATTATTCCATCAGAATTAATGAGAAGTACTTCATCATCTTCATCAACAACCATAGCCCCTATCAAAGGACCTGTCTTTTTGAATTTGCCCTTGTCGTAAGTCAGAAGACCCTTGCCGCCTCTTACCTGTATCTTGTAATCCTTGGCTTTCGTCCTCTTGCCATATCCGTTTTCGGTAACAACAAGCACTTCCTGATCCTTTTCAACAAGCTCCATTGCAACAACCTCGTCATCACCCTCAAGTTTGATGGCCCTGACACCGCCTGCAATTCTGCCCATAGGTCTTACATCTTCCTCTGAGAAACATATGCATTTACCCATTCTGGTAACAATAATCACATTGTTTGTGCCTGTGGTTTCCTTGATACCGATAAGCTCGTCGCCGTCTTTGAGGTTCATTGCGATAAGTCCTGTTTTGCGGTTGGTATCAAAGTTTGAAAGAGCCGTCTTTTTGATTGTACCGTGCTTGGTTACAGCTATCAGATATTTGTCCTCTGCAAATTCCTGAATAGGAATTACCGCAGTTATTCTCTCTCTCTGCATTAGATTCAGGAAGTTTACCGCAGGGGTTCCCTTGGCGGTTCTTGTTGCTTCCGGAATCTCATATGCCTTAATTTTGTGTGCCTTACCTGTATTGGTAAAGAACATCAGATAATCAAGAGTTGACGTCATAATCAAATCTTTTACAAAATCGTTTTCTCTGGTGGTAAGGCCTGTAATGCCCTTGCCTCCGCGTTTTTGTGTCTTGTAAGTGTCTGCTGGAATTCTCTTGATATATCCAAGGTGAGTAAGTGTCACTGCAACCTGCTCTTCCTCAATGAGATCTTCCTCATCCATTTCGGCAGCGTCAGCAACGATTTTGGTTCTTCTCTTGTCATTATATTTTTCTTTGATTTCAAGAAGCTCATCTCTGATTACTCCCATCAGCATATCCTCATCTGAAAGAAGCTGTTTGAAATATGCTATTTTTTTCATCAACTCTGCATATTCCGCTTCTATTTTTTCTCTTTCCAGACCCTGCAGCCTTGCCAGCCTCATATCGAGAATAGCCTGTGCCTGTATCTCTGTAAGAGTGAATTTTTTCATCAATTTGTCTTTAGCATCATTGTAGCTTGAACGTATTGTCGCTATTATTTCGTCGATATTGTCAAGCGCAATACGTAAACCTTCGAGTATGTGGGCTCTTGCTTCTGCCTTGTTCAGATCAAACTGAGTTCTTCTTGTAACTACGTTTTTCTGGTGCTTCAGATATTCATCAAGCATCTGATACAGAGTAAGCAGCTTTGGCTCTCCGTTTACTATTGCAAGCATTATCATACTGTAACTTTCCTGAAGCTGAGTATGCTTGTAAAGCTTGTTGAGCATAATCTGAGGATTTACATCACGTTTAAGCTCTATTACTATGCGTATGCCTTCTCTGTTTGACTGATCGCTTATATCTGATATACCCTCAAGCTTTTTCTCTTTGACAAGATCTGCGATTTTTTCAATCATTCTTGCCTTGTTTACCTGATAAGGTATTTCCGTAACTATAATCTGATGTTTGCCTCTGTTTGATTCCTCTATTTCAGCTTTGGATCGGATTATAACTTTGCCCTGACCTGTCCTGTATGCCTGTTTGGCATTATTTTTGCCCATAATAATGCCGCCTGTAGGAAAATCCGGACCCTTTACAATCTTAATAAGGTCTTCGTTGGTGCATTCCTTATCTTCAATCATTTTGACAGCAGCATCAATTACCTCTCCCAGATTGTGAGGAGGGATTGAAGTTGCCATACCTACTGCTATACCGTTGGATCCGTTTACCAGCAGATTCGGAAATCTACAAGGCAGCACTGTAGGCTCTTTTTCCTCGCCGTCAAAGTTCGGAATAAAATCAACCGTATCCTTATCTATTTCTCTGAGCATTTCAAGCGCAAACGGTGTCATTCTTGCTTCCGTATAACGCATTGCAGCCGCCTGATATCCGTCAACTGAACCGAAGTTACCGTGACCGTCCACCAGTCTGTAGCGTATGTTAAATGGCTGCGCAAGTCTTACCATTGCATCATATATTGAACTGTCACCGTGTGGATGATATTTACCCATTACTTCACCGACTATACGTGCCGATTTTTTGTGAGGTTTGTCTGGAGTTACCCCAAGTTCATCCATACCAAACAGAATCCTTCTGTGAACCGGTTTGAGTCCGTCTCTTACATCCGGAAGAGCTCTTCCGACAATTACACTCATTGCATAATCAATATATGAGTTTTTCATTTCGTCATATATCTCATGCTGCAGCATTTTTTGATCTTCTAATAAATTTGCCATCTGCTCCTCCTTTCTTAAATGTCTATATTTTTAACATATTTAGCGTTTTCTTCGATGAATTTCTTTCTTGGTGCTACCTTGTCACCCATAAGTGTTGAGAAAATCTCATCTGCTCTTGTTGCATCGTCAATTGTAATCTGAATCAGAGTACGATGCTCAAATGACATTGTAGTGTCATAAAGCTGCTCAGCGTCCATTTCTCCAAGACCTTTGTATCTTTGAATATTGATTTTACCTTTGCCGTTTATCTTTGCAAGAAGAGCATCCTGTTCCCTGTCAGAGTAAGTATAATATACATCTTTGCCCTGTTTTACCTGGAATAAAGGAGGCTGGGCCGCATATACGTATCCTTGTCTGATAAGCTCAGGCATATACCTGTAAAAGAAAGTAAGAAGCAAAGTCCTAATGTGAGCGCCATCGACATCAGCATCTGTCATTATTATTATCTTGTGATATCTGAGCTTTTCTATATCAAAATCATTACCTATATTGCAACCGAAAGCTGTTATCATGTTTTTGATTTCATCTGAGTTTAATATTTTGTCGAGCCTTGCTTTTTCTACGTTTAATATTTTGCCTCGAAGTGGTAATATTGCCTGACGTGTCCTGTCTCTGCCGTCAATGGCACTGCCCCCTGCGGAGTCTCCCTCGACAAGGAATATCTCTGAAATGGCCGGGTCTTTTGATGAACAATCCGCCAGCTTGCCTGGAAGAGAATTTGAATCAAGAACAGACTTACGTCTAGTAAGTTCTCTTGCTTTTCTTGCTGCTTCTCTTGCCCTTGCAGCTCTCAGACATTTTTCCATTATGATTTTGGCTTGTGCCGGGTTTTCTTCAAGGAATGCCATAAGATTTTCGCTTGTAGATGTTTCAACAAATCCTCTCATTTCTGTATTTCCAAGCTTTGCTTTTGTCTGACCTTCAAATTCAGGCTCCGCAAGCTTTACAGAAACTATAGCAGTAAGGCCTTCTCTTACATCTTCTCCTGACAGTGTTTGATCGTTTTCCTTGAGAAATTTGTTTTTCTTTGCATAATCATTGAATACTCTTGTCAGTGCTGTCTTAAATCCTATCAGATGAGTACCACCCTCAACAGTATTGATATTGTTTGCATAAGATAAAATCATTTCGTTATATCTGTCAGTATATTGCATTGCTATTTCAGCTTCACATATATCCTGCTTTTTAACTTCGAAATAGATTATATCCTTATGAAGAGCTTCTTTGTTTTGGTTCATGTGCTTTACAAACTCTTTAATACCGCCTTCATAGTGGAATATTTCAGATTTGGTTCTGTTTTCTCTTTTGTCTTCAAGAGTTATTTTGATACCTTTATTTAAAAAAGCTGTTTCTCTCAATCTGTGCTGTAAAGTATCATAATCATATTCTGTTGTTTCTGAAAAAATCTCAGCATCAGGCCAGAATGTGGTTTTTGAACCTGTTTTTTTAGTTTCTCCTATAACTTCGAGTTTGGTTACTGTTTTGCCCTGCTCATAACATTGTTTATATATTTTACCACCTCTTTTAACTTCAACTTCCATTCTTGTGGATAGAGCATTTACAACTGATGCACCTACTCCATGAAGTCCTCCTGAAACTTTGTATCCTCCACCACCAAATTTACCACCTGCATGAAGTACTGTATGAATTACTTCAACTGCAGGCACGCCAAGCTTGGGGTGCTTATCTACGGGCATCCCTCTTCCGTTATCCTCTACTGTGATTGAATTATCACTGTTTATAGTTACATTTATTTCCGTACAATATCCTGCAAGAGCTTCATCCACACTGTTGTCAACTATTTCATATACAAGGTGATGTAGTCCTTTGGGTCCTGTACTTCCTATATACATGCCGGGTCTTTTTCTGACAGGCTCTAATCCTTCAAGAACCTGTATTTGTTCGGCATCATAATTCTGATTTTGTTTTTTTGCCATTAAAACAGCCACCTCTTTTTAAAATTATCATTATATATAATACTACAAAATCGCTATTTTTACAAGGTTTTAACCTTATTTTGAAGTTTTTATTATAAATAATTAAAAACCTCGCTGTATCGAGAGATTTTTAATATTAAAAGTTATAAAAAATAATCGACATATATCTTATTTATCCGTCTATTTCACCATTTTTAATATGATAGGTGATTCCTTTTGGAAAACTCTCTGCAACGTCATCTGAAATTTCGGTTGTGGTTATGAATATCTGAACATCATTCAGGCAGTTTATAAGGTATGTCTGCCTGGTCTTGTCAAGCTCAGACAAAACATCATCAAGCAGAAGCACAGCATCTTCTCCTGTTATTTCTTTAATTAGTTTGATTTCAGCAAGCTTAAGAGAAAGAGCGGCTGTCCTCTGCTGTCCCTGTGAACCAAAATTCCTTACATCCACACCGTTGATGCATATTTTAATATCATCTTTGTGAGGTCCTCTTGAAGTGGTGCGCTGTGACAGATCTTTTTCGAGATTTTTTTCTGTTGTTTCAATGAAGTCTGACATCATGTTTTCGCTATATATTATATTTGGCTCGTATTTTACAGTCAGAGTTTCTTTGCCTGATGTGATACTTCTGTGAATATCACTGCTTACTTTTTCTATTTTCTCAACAAAATCTTTTCTCTTTCTGATTATTTCTGTTCCATATTCAGACAGCTTGTAATCCCATATTTTAAGTATATCTGTCTGTATACTTTCCTCTTTGAGATATGCATTTCTCTGCTTCAGAACTTTTTTGTATTTATACAGGTTTTCATAATATGAAGGTCTGAGTTTGCTTAATTCTCTGTCTATGAATTTTCTTCTCCTGTCGGGTGAATCTTTCACGAGTTTTAAGTCCTCAGGTGAAAATATTACAACATATACCTTTTCGAGCAGGTCTGTCATCTTGCTTATCTTCACTCCGTCATATGAAATATATTTATTATCCGGTTTTATGAGCATTGAAAAAGGCTGCTCTCCATCATCACCTTCTATTACAGCTTCTACTTTGGCATAATTTCTGTCAAACATTATAATATCTCTGTCTTTACGTGTACGAAATGATTTTGCAAATGACATCATGTATATAGCTTCTATCAGATTTGTTTTGCCCTGGGCATTGTCTCCTATCAGAATATTAACTCCAGGATGAAAATTTACCGAAATATTATTATAGTTTCTGAAGTTTTCAAGTTTTAAGGATTTAATATACATTATCTTGCCTTTATCTGATTTATATTCTTACACCTTTGCCTTTTCCTGTGATATTCTCTATATCTATTTTAACCATTCTCATAGCATTTTTTGCTTTATTGAAGTATTCAATGCCTCCATCATAATATTCACTGGAGTATTTTTCTATGATATGAATGTGGCTTTTTAGCATTTCTTCCGGATCTTCTATAAAAGATGCTTTTCCAAACACTATTACACTGGCAAAATCATTTCCGTAGGCTTCCGGAATAACATCATCTTGTGCTATAACTGTAAAGCATACCTTTGGATTTCTTTTTATTGCATCCACTTTGTATCCTTCTTTTGCGCAGTGGAAAAATATTTTGCCTTCGCTATATGCATAACTTATTGGAACTCCATAAGGATATCCGTCATCTCCAGCAAGAGCAAGTACTCCACTTGTACATTTTTTTAATATTTCTTCTGTTATTTCTTTTGAAAGTTTTCTTTCTTTTTTTCTTAATTCCCTAAACATAATCTTAATTTCCTTTCTTTTATATTGATGGTATCCTTACAGGCATTACAAGATATTCGCAAAAATCGCCTTGGGTAGGCTTTACTAAAGCCGCTTTTGTATTGGTGGTCATCTCTATTTTCACGTATTCTTCATCTATTGCTTTAAGTGCAGCAATCATATATTTTGAATCAAAGCCTATTTCTATATCATTACCTTCTTTTTCAATTATTATTTCTTCTTTTACATTTCCCTCTTCAGATCTTGAAGTTAAAGTAAGAAGATTGTTTTTTATGTTTATTCTTATAAGATTTTTCTTACTTTCTTTTGAAATAAGAGATGCTCTTTCCATACTCCCTATGAAATCAGATTTATTTATTAAAACTGTCGTGGTTTCGTTTTCAGGAATTATTTTTTTGTAATTCATGAACTCGCCTTCAAGCATTTTTAATGTTATATATGTTGTGTCTAATTGAATGAATGCTTTTTTTTCACCGAAGCTGATTGTAATTTCTCCATCTTCTTCAGATTCCATTATTATCTTATTTATTTCATTTAATATTTTGGCTGAAATAACAAAATTATGAGATGAAGAATTTTTCATAATTGCTTTTGTTATTGCCATTCTGAATCCATCAAGTGCAACCATTGTTAAAGATTCTTCATTTACTTCTAACAGAATACCTGTAATTATTCCTCTTGCTTCTTCTGTTGCTGCTGCAAATGAAGTTTTGGATATCATATCTCTGAATATTTTTCTATCTGTTTTTATTATATTTAAAATCTTCTCTTCACCTTTTATGTTTGGAAATTCATCCGTATTAAAACATACTATTTCAAACTTGGATTTTGAAGAGTTGATTATTATAATATTGTTTTCTGCTTCTTCTATGGTTATTTCTTCATTTGGAAGTTTTCTTATTATATCTCCAAAAAGCTTTGCAGGAACAACTGTCGATCCGTTTTCAATCATATTTACTTTGATTGAGTTTTCGATACTTAAATCAAGATCAGATGCAGAAAGTAAAAGTGTATTTTCTTTTAATTCCAATTTAATTCCCTTCAGAATAGGTATTGTTGTTCTTATACTTATTGCTTTAGAAACAATATTTAATGCTTTTGAGAGTTCTCTCTGGCTGCATGTGAATTTCATTTTTCCCTCCGGAGTATTATTTTTTTTAAATATATATTAGTAATAGTAGTAGTAGGGGCTGTGGATTTGTGGATAAGTATCCAAATGCCTTGAATTTTCAATGAAAATTATTATTAAATTTCTGTTGATATCATGTTTTTTGACTGTTATTAATATGTGGAAAACTATTCTTCATTTATTAATGCAATAAGTTCATTAACAACCTGTTTTGTTTCGTTGTTGTATTTAATCTCTTCTTTTATTTTGTCATAACCGTGAAGTATTGTTGTATGATCTTTTCCTCCGAAATACTCTCCTATTTTAGGAAATGAAAGATCTGTCATTTCTCTGCAAAGATACATTGCTATATGTCTTGGATATGATACAGCTCTTGCTCTTTTGGATCCCTCAATATCAGTCAGTTTAATATTGAATTTTTTGCAGACCTTTTTTTTGATAAAGTCCGGTGTTACACCTGAATCCTGGTTTGAAAGAATATCCTTTAATATATCTTTGGCAAATTTTATATTTATATCTTCTTGCATCAGTGCAGAAAAGCTTATTATCCTATTGAGAGCTCCTTCAAGTTCTCTGACATTGAATTTGATTTTTTCGGCGATAAGGCTTATAACTTCCTGAACATCATCATTTAATTTAATTCCTTCAAGCTCTGCTTTTCGCTGAAGTATAGCAACTCTTGTTTCATAGTCTGGAGCCTGTATGTCTGCAATTATGTTCCATTCAAAACGTGAACGGAGTCTTTCATCAAGATTTACAAGTTTGTTTGGTGCTCTATCGCTTGATATTACAATCTGCCTGTTGTTTTCATAAAGAGTGTTGAATGTATGAAAAAGTTCTATTTCTGTAGAATCCTTTCCTTCTATAAACTGAATATCATCTATAAGAAGTACATCCTGGTTTCTATATTTCTCTTTAAATTCTTTGATTTTTTTCTTGTTGTTTTTGGTATCTCTGATGGCGTCTATAAGTTCATTTGTAAACATTTCTGAAGAAACATACAAAACCTTGAGATCAGGGTGATGCTCCATTATGTAGCATCCTATAGAATGCATGAGATGTGTTTTGCCAAGGCCTGAACCACCGTATATGAAAAGTGGATTATAGGCTTTAGAAGGAGACTCTGCAACAGCAACTGCTGCTGCGTGTGCGTATTTGTTGTGATCTCCCACGACAAATGTATCAAAGGTATACTTTGGATTGAAATAAAATTCTTCAGTATATTCTTTGTTTTGTTTTTTTGGTGTAGGATTGTCTGTAGGTATGCTAAAAGAAACCTTGAGAGGTTCTCCAAACACTTCCTGAATATTAGTTTCAAGAAGCTTTAAATATCTTTCATTTATTACTTTTACAAGTAATGCATTAAAAACTTCAAAGTATATTATTTTGTTTTTTTCGTCTACAGAATTAAAAACCAAAGGTTTGAACCATGTTTCATAGCTTATGGCTGTTAAATCTGATTTTATTTTTTCAAGAGTCTTGTTCCATTTTTCCAGTTGTTCTTTTTTGTTCATTTGCACATCTCCAAAATTACTGTATATATCATATCAAAAAAGTTATCCACAGACAATTGATTTTTTAATCAAAGTGAAAAAACTTGTTTTGTCATACTTATACACAAGCTGTGGAAAAAGTTGTGAACAATATTAACAGGAAGAATATAAATATATAAAAATATATTTTATATATCTATTTACTTTTTATGTAATAACAAATTTATTGACAGCAGCTTGCTTTGATTATATAATATAAAAGCGTATCTATGCCTTTGGAATTTAGAGGGCATAATTAAAAATTTTCAATTCAGGAGGAAAATACAATGAAACAGACTTATCAGCCAAAAAAAAGACAGAGAAAAAAGGAGCACGGATTCAGAAAAAGAATGAAGACAAAAAACGGTAGAAACGTACTCAAGAGAAGAAGAGCAAGAGGAAGAAAAGTTTTATCAGCATAGTAAAGCTTTGAAATTAATTATTTAAAGGGCATTTGTTTAATTTATGCTTAAAAAAAATGTTTTAAGAGGAAACAAGGATTTTAATAGTGTTTACAAAAAAGGCAAGTCTGTCGGAGATAAATATATTGTACTTTTTTACAAAAGAAACAATCTCACTTATAACAGAATTGCGTTTCTGGCAAGCAAAAAAGTCGGAAACAGTGTGGCAAGAAGCAGAGCTGTCAGATTAATGAGAGAAAGCTATAGACAGATAAACAACGATTTATCTGTTGGATACGATATCATATTTATAGCCAGAAATACTATTAACAATAGAAAATGCCAGGATGTGATTAAATCTATGAAATCTGCAGTCAGAAGATCTGAAATTAAAAAAAAATGAAAAGAATTTTAATTTTTTTAATAAAGGGGTATCAGAAATTTATATCGCCTTTATTTTCTGCCAGGTGCAGATTTTATCCGACATGCTCGGCATATTTCATACAAGCATTAGAAAAATACGGGTTTTTTAAAGGAAGTTTTTTAGGAACCAAGAGAATACTTAAATGTCATCCTTTTAATCCCGGCGGATATGACCCTTTAAAATAACGGAGGAATTTAATGGGCTTAATTGCAAAACCGATAGGTGCATTATTACAATTTATCTACAATTACATTGGAGTATATGGTATTGCTATTATAATCCTTACTGTAATAGTTAAAGCCTGCCTGTATCCACTCTATGCAATGCAAACAAAAAGTACGGCATCAATGGCAGATATACAGCCAAAGGTGAGAGAAATCCAAAAAAAATATGCAAATGACCAGCAGATGATGAATCTCAAAATACAGGAGCTCTACAAGGAAGAAAAATTTAATCCTATGGCAGGATGTCTTCCTATGCTTATTCAGTTTCCTATAATTATGGGACTGTTTGCATTATTAAGAGACCCTCTTAAGTATATGGGAACAGATAACGATATTCTGTTTGCGGTACATGATGCTTTTTTGTGGATGACTGACCTTACTCAGCCGGACAAATGGATACTTCCACTTGCTGCAGGTGTAGCAACATTCATATCATTTACAATGACTCAGGCTCTTACAAGTGGAAATTCAGCAGCAGGAGGTGCTGCCGCTCAAACAAATGCAATGATGAAAGGAATGAAATACATATTCCCGGTAATGATTGTATGGATGGCAAGAACATATCCTGCAGGCTTATCAATCTACTGGTTTATAAGCCAGATAATACAGATTTTTATTAATCTGCGTTTGAATGCTATCAGAAAAAAAATAAGAGCACAAAAAGAAAATAATAAGAAAAGAAAATAGTACGTTACTATTTTACCGGAGGAAAAATTAATATGGACTTTTCAGAAAAATGGGGAACAGATATTGATGAAGCCGTAAATTTAGCTTTAGCAGATCTGAAACTTACTATAGATGAAGTCGATGTCACAGTGCTTGAAGAACCATCAAGGGGATTCTTTGGAATAGGCTCTAAGCTTGCTAAAGTAAGAGTTGAACCAAAGAAAAAGCCTGAACCGGTCAAAAAAGAACAAAAGAAAGAACAAAAAAAAGAAACTGTAAAAGAGGTTAAAAAACCTGCGGCTAAAGAAAAATTCGAAGTAACGCAGAGACCTGATAATTTGAAAGACATCGAAGATTGTGAAGCTCTGACTTTCCTTAGAAATGTAATAGAGCAGATGAATTTAAAACTGGACATAAAAGCTCAGGGTAACGAAGACAGTCTTTATCTTGATATAACAGGTAATGATTCAGGAACCATTATAGGTAAAAGAGGACAGACTTTAGATTCAATACAATATCTTACAAGCCTTGTAGTAAACAAAGACAAAGAAAAATACGTCCGTGTCATAGTGGATGCAGAGAACTACAGAGCAAAAAGAGAAAAAACTTTAGAACAGCTTGCAAACAGACTTGCTGACAAAGTTATAAAGACAAGGAAGAGTGTAAGACTTGAACCTATGAACCCTTATGAAAGAAAGGTTATTCATGCAACTCTTCAAAGTAACCCGGGTATAATTACCAGAAGTGAAGGCGAAGAGCCATACAGAAGGGTTATAATTGAACTTAAACGTTAAAAATAGCCCGCAATTGCGGGCTATTATATTTTTTAGGAGAAATTTTAATGGAAGAAACTATAGCTGCTATTGCAACTGCCTATGGAGAAGGCGGAATAGGAATAATAAGAATAAGCGGTGAAAAAGCTCTTGATATTTTAAATCAGATATTTGTTCCCTTTAAAAACCCCAGGATAAAAGAAAGATACCTTACATATGGGCATATTAAAGAAAAAAATCAAATAATAGATGAAGTAATGGCAGTATATATGAAGGCACCACATACATATACAAGAGAAGATGTAGTTGAAATAAACTGTCATGGAAGCATAGTATCTTTAAGGAAGACACTTGCTCTTGTACTTGCAAAGGGCGCCAGAATGGCAGAGCCGGGAGAGTTCACGAAACGTGCTTTTTTGAATGGCAGACTCGATCTTTCACAGGCAGAGGCTGTAATAGATCTTATCAAAGCAAAGACAGACAAGAGTTTTGATGTCGCATTGAAACAGCTTGAAGGAAGCTTTTCTGATGAAATAAGAAACATAAGAAAAATCCTCGTGGATATCCTTGTAAATGTTACAGTGAACATAGATTATCCTGATGAAGATATAGAGCATCTTACATATGACAAATTAAAAAATGATCTTAATGTTGTTAAATCTTCTATTGAAGCTTTGATTTCTACTGCAGACAGAGGCAGGATAATCAAAGAAGGTCTTAATGCTGCAATTATAGGCAGGCCAAATGTGGGCAAGTCCTCTCTTATGAATGCCCTTCTCAAAGAAACAAGAGCTATAGTCACTGAGATACCTGGGACAACCAGAGATACTATACAGGAGCAGATGAATATTAGAGGTATTCCTGTTCTTCTGACTGATACAGCGGGAATCAGGGAAACCCAAGACACTATCGAAAAGATAGGCATCGAAAAAAGCAAGGAATCATTCAACAAAGCTGATCTCATAATCTTTATAATCGACGGATCAGAAGAACTTTCAAACGAAGATAAAAGCCTGATGAAATATGTTGATGACAGACCGTGCATAACACTTGTAAACAAAACAGACAAAGGTATTGCTGTAAACGAGGAAGAAATAAAAAACATGATACCGCACTCGCAGGTAATATATACTTCCATGCTTACAGGTGATGGAATCACACAAATAGAAGAAACTATAGAAACTATGGTATATGGCGGCAAAGCTAAACAGCAGGACAGCATGATGGTTACAAATATCAGACATGCGGAGCTTTTGAGGCAGGCAGAAAGTGCTGTAAATGATGCGCTTGAAATGACAGAAATGATGCAGCCGCTTGAATTTATTGAAGTAGATATTAACAGAAGCTATGAGCTTCTTGGAGAAATAATAGGAGAGACAGTCGCAGACGATATCATAAACGAAGTTTTTGCGAGATTCTGTCTCGGCAAGTAGGAGCTTATTAAATGGAAAAAATATTCATGGGAGAATACGATATAGTTGTTGTCGGAGCAGGTCATGCCGGATGTGAGGCAGGGCTTGCTGCAGCAAGAATGGGCAACAGGACTCTTGTGCTGTCCATAAATCTTGAAGCCGTTGCAATGATGGCATGTAATCCTTCGATTGGAGGCACAGGCAAGGGACACCTTGTCAGAGAAATAGATGCTCTTGGCGGAGAAATGGGAAAGAATATAGACAAGACTTTCATACAGAGCAAAATGCTAAATACTGCGAAGGGACAGGCTGTTTATTCTCTCAGGGCACAGGCCGACAAACACAAATATCATCAGGAAATGAAAAAAACTCTCGAAGCACAGGAAAACCTGGAGCTCAAACAGGCGGAGGTTGTAAGTCTTGAAGTTGAAGATGGTAAAGTATGCGGAGTAGTTACAAGAACAAATATATTCTACAAAGCTAAAGCAGTGATTCTTGCAACTGGAACCTTCCTTGCGGGTAAAATTTTTATAGGATCTGCAGTATATCAAAGCGGTCCCAACGGTCTTGCACCATCAGTTGCACTTGCACAAAACCTGAGAGAGCTTGGACTTCCAATGAGAAGGTTCAAAACAGGAACTCCTGCCAGAGCTCTTTCGAAAAGCCTTGATTATTCAAAAATGACAGAGCAAAAGGGAGATGCAAAAATTCAGCCGTTCTCATTTATGAATGACAATATTGACAAAGAGCAGGTTTCATGCTGGCTTACATATACCAACAGCAAAACTCACGATATAATCAGGGCAAACTTTTCGAGATCGGCACTCTTTGGTGGTCAAATAGAAGGAATAGGACCAAGATATTGTCCTTCTATTGAAGATAAAGTGAACAGATTTAAAGACAAAGAAAGACACCAGCTGTTTATAGAGCCGGAGGGTCTTGATACAGAAGAAATGTATATACAGGGAATGTCATCATCACTTCCTGAGGATGTGCAATATGATTTTTACAGAACAATTCCGGGTCTTGAAAATTTGGAAATTGCAAGGCCGGCATATGCAATAGAATATGACTGCATAGATCCTCTGGATATAAAATTAAATCTCGAAAACAGACATATCAAAAATCTTTTTTGCGCGGGACAGTTTAACGGCAGCTCCGGATATGAGGAAGCTGCGGCACAGGGACTGATGGCGGGAATCAACGCATCGCTGTTAATAAATGGTAAAGATCCGTTTATACTGGACAGATCTGAAGCTTATATTGGCGTTCTAATCGACGATTTAGTGACTAAAGGTACTATGGAACCTTACAGAATTATGACCAGCAGAGCGGAATATAGGCTGCTTCTGAGACAAGACAATGCAGATTTGAGGTTGACAGAACGTTCGTACAGGATAGGATTGGCAACAAAGGAGCGATTTGATAAAGTTATATATAAAAAGAAATCGGTCGAAAAGGAAAGAGAAAGATTAAAAATCACCAAGGTTACTCCGGCAGAAATCAATCCGTTATTGGAGCAGTGGGGTACCACCAAGGTGGATGGAAGCATCAGTCTGATGGAGCTTCTCAAAAGACCACAGGTTTCATATGAAGCTCTTGCACCGGTGGATAAATCAAGACCGGAACTTGCGCAGCATATAATTGACCATCTTGAAGTACAGATTAAATATGAAGGATATATCAGGAAGCAGCTTCAGCAGATTGAAAAATTCAAAAGACTTGAGGATAAAAAACTCAGCGAGAATATCGACTATTCCGACATAGAGGGACTTAGGATTGAAGCAAAAGAAAAGCTTAATAAATTCAAGCCTCTATCAATAGGACAGGCCTCCAGAATTTCTGGAGTATCACCTGCTGACATAAATGTACTTTTGATTTATCTTGAAAAACACAGAAGGAGAAACAATGGAGCTTCTAGTTAAAATTCTGAGTGAATTCGGCATTGAACTCACGCCAAATGAAATAATGAAATATACCAGGTATATGGAGCAAATACTTGAATACAATCAGCATATAAACCTCACATCTATTACAGATAAAGATGAGTTTATAAAAAAACATTATGCTGATTCAATACTTGGAGCATTAAATGATGAATTTATGGCTGGTGAGAAAATAATCGACGTTGGGACAGGAGCAGGATTCCCGGGAGTCCCTCTCGCAATCCTATTCCCGGACAAGGAATTTGTACTTCTTGATTCGCTGAACAAAAGGCTCAAAATAGTAAGCGAGATATGCCATGAAGCAGGTATAAATAATGTCAGAGTGCTCCATGCAAGGGCCGAGGATGCCGGTAAAAACAAAGAATACAGAGAGCAGTTTGATATATGCATATCAAGAGCAGTTGCTGATTTATCAATTCTTTCAGAACTTTGCCTGCCGCTGGTTGCAGAAGGTGGATATTTTCTTTCATACAAAGGATCCAATTACGAAGAGGAACTTGAATCTGCAGGTAAAGCAATCAAAACAATGGGTGGCAGACTCGAAAGAATTGAAAGAATCTATAGTAACGAAGTGGAATTCAATCATAATATTATATTCATCGAAAAAATTAAAAACACTCCGGCACAATATCCAAGGAAAGCCGGCACACCATCAAAGAATCCCATCAGATAGCGAAAGAGGGATTCTTTTGCTATCTGACAGATGTTTCACGTGAAACATCTATGCACCAGCCATAAAAATGTTTCACGTGAAACAATATTGCAGAGAAAAGATAATAGCGCTTTCCTCTTTTTTGTAAAATAAACACGCAAAATAAGTAGTAAAGTAACAAGTATTAGTGTATAATGTATTAACAACGAAAAAAGGAGGCTCCATTTTGGGAAAAGCGATAGCAATATTTAATCAAAAAGGCGGCGTAGGCAAGACAACTACTAATATTAATCTTGCAGCATGCCTTGCACTCAAAGGTAAAAAAATACTCATTCTTGATATAGACCCTCAGGGAAACACAACAAGCGGTATAGGAATTTCCAAGAAAACACTTCATGGCAGCACCTATGATGTATTGATAGAAAACGATGTTGATCCAAGAGAATATATTCTCAATACCAGAGTCAATGGTATGGATATAATACCTGCAAGCGTTGAACTTGCAGGTGCAGAAGTAGAACTTGTGGCACAAAAGGGCAGAGAAAAGCGACTGAAAAAAGCAATTGACAAGATAAAAGACAGTTACGACTATATATTCATAGATTGCCCTCCATCGCTGGGATTACTTACAATCAACTCACTTACAGCAGTAGACAGTGTACTTATACCTATTCAATGTGAATTCTATGCACTCGAAGGCGTAAGCCAGCTTATGAGTACTATAGAGCTTGTCAAAAAGAATATGAACCCTGAGCTTAAAATCCAGGGAGTAATTTTGAGCATGTTTGATGGCAGGACAAACCTTTCAATACAGGTAGTACAGGAAGTAAAAAAATATTTCAAAGATAAGGTATATGCAACCGTAATTCCAAGAAACATCAGACTTGCAGAGGCGCCAAGCTATGGAATGCCGATAACGGAATATGATCCGAAATCTACAGGTGCAGCTGCATATACTGAATTTGCAGAGGAATTTTTATCTCTTGAGGAGGAGAAATAATATGGCAGCACCAAAGAAAAAAGGTCTTGGCAGAGGATTAGATGCCTTATTTGAGGAAGTTTCTGTTGATATTGCCGAAGAAAAAGAAACGGAAAGCAAAGCTGATAAACAGGCTAAAGCAAACGGTGTATTGTATGTGGATATAAACAATATTAAACCGAATCTTAATCAGCCCCGTAAAACTTTTGATGAAGAGAAACTTGACGAACTTGCAGCTTCAATTAAAGAACATGGCATCATACAGCCTGTGGTTTTGCGCAGTACAGACGGCGGATATGAGATTGTTGCAGGTGAGCGCAGATGGCGAGCTGCACGAAAAGCAGGCATCAAAAAATTGCCTTGTGTGATTAAAGAACTCACAGACGAGCAGAATATGCTTGTTTCAATAATTGAAAATATGCAGAGAGAAGATCTCAACCCTATAGAAGAAGCTGAGGGTTTGAGCAGAATGATAGAAGTTTATGGACTGACTCAGGAAGAGGTTTCAAAAGGTGTAGGCAAGAGCAGACCATATATAACAAATTCATTAAGGCTTCTCAAGCTTTCAGATGAAGTGCGTGAGATGACACGGGAAGGCAAACTTACAGCAGGTCATGCAAGAGCACTTGCCGGAATTAAAGACTATGAAAAGCAAAAAACCCTGGCACTGAAGACAGTAAAAGAAGGCCTTTCTGTACGGAGCATAGAGAAACTGGCAGGAGAACCGACTTCAAAAAAACCAAAGACTAAAGCCGCAAAGAGTGCAGATATAGTGCGTATTGAAGCAGAACTCAAAGATAGCCTTGGAACAAAAGTTACTCTAAGTGACACAGGCAAAAAAGGCAAGATTGAGATAGAATATTATTCGAGAGATGAGCTTGAAAGGCTTATAGAGATGCTCAAATCATTGGGCTAAGGTTAAATGTAAATTTATGGAATAGAGAAGTGGAGAGGCTTCTCTATTTATATTTGTATCTGTAAGGTAATATATTTTGCAGAGATCCCATCAAAGATTCAAAATCCGCAGGAGTCAGTGCCTGAGGTCCATCACACAAAGCTCCTTGAGGATTTGTATGAACTTCAACCATGATGCCATCGGCGCCTGCCGCCGCTGCCGCAAGGCTCATAGGAATTACAAGACTTCCTTTGCCTGTAGCGTGGCTTGGGTCGATGAAGACCGGCAGGTGTGTCATTTCTTTGAGAAGTGGCACTGCCGAAATATCCAGAGTATTCCTTGAAGCTGTTTCAAAGGTACGAATACCGCGTTCACAGAGAATTAATTTTGAGTTGCCGCAGGACATGAGATATT
>CAZDQV010000018.1:0-27246 GCA_964507795.1 uncultured Oscillospiraceae bacterium
ATTTCCTTCTGACTGCCTTGTGCTGACATCTCACTTAAATATTTTTTGCCTGATTCAATCTGCTGTTTTTTTTCTATATAATAGTCATATGTGCCAAGGAATTCGTGCATTCCGTCTTTTTCGAGTTCCAGTATTCTTGTCGGTATTCTATTGAGAAAATATCTGTCGTGAGATACAACAATGATTGTTCCCGGAAATTCCAAAAGAGCCTCTTCAAAAACTTCTTTAGAATCAATATCAAGATGGTTGGTAGGCTCATCAAGCACCAGAACATTGGCACCGCAAAGCATTATCTTAATCAGAGAGAGTCTGGCTTTTTCGCCACCTGAAAGCGAGCCTACTTTAATGAAAACATCTTCATTCCTGAACAGAAACCTGCCCAGAATTGAACGCATCTCTGTATCAGTATAAAGTCTATATGACTCTTTGAGTTCTTCAAGCACTGTATTTGCCGGGTTAAGCAGTCTCTGCCCCTGATCATAATATGCAAATGCCACATTGTATCCTGTTTTAATCCTGCCCGAGTCCGGTTCAATCCGGTCTAAAATAATATTTAACAGTGTGGTTTTGCCTACACCGTTAGGGCCTACTATGCATATTCTCTCACCGCGTTTGATATCAAGGTTCACATCATGAAACAGCTCTTTGCGCTCCTGTCCGTATCCAAAACCTTTTGACAGCCCCTCAGCTGTGAAAACATCATTGCCGCTTTTGAAGTTCTCTTTGAAATGAAGCTTCATCTTACCGGTCACGGAATCAGGCATTTCAAGTTTTTCGATATGTTCAAGACGTTTTTCTCTTGAAGCTGCACGCTTTGCAAGTTTTTCTGTGCCTCTCTCCTTCATACGCCTTATCATTTCTTCCTGTCTTGCTATCTCTGTCTGCTGCTTCTGATATGCCCTTATTTCATTTTCACGGATTTCTTTGCGCTTAATCGCATATTCAGAATAATTGCCTTCATATATTCTCATCCTGTGGTTTGAAATCTCAAATATTCTGTTTACGCTCTGATCAAGAAAATATCTGTCATGTGATACGATTATGATAGTACCGCTGTATGCTTTGATATATTGCTCGAGCCACTTGAGCGTACCTATGTCGAGATGATTTGTAGGCTCATCGAGTATAAGGATGTCCGGTTTTTTGAGAAGCAGGCAGCAAAGCGCAAGCCTTGTTCTCTCTCCTCCCGAAAGCATGCTTATTTTTTTTGCATAATCCTCTTCTGTGAATGCCATGCTCGAAAGAACGCCTTTAATCTCACCTTTGTATGTATACCCTCCGGCTCTGTCATAATCCTCCTGCAACTGATCATATCTGTTGAGCATCGCCTCTATTTCCTGTGCGGGTTTGTTTCCGGAGGCCGTAGCTTTGGCAATTTCCTGCGAAAGAGCCGGCATCTGTCTCTCCATTTCATGAAGTCTGTCAAAGAGTCCTTCTATCTCCTCTATAACAGTGTGTTCTGATGTGAAATCATCATTCTGACGCAAATATCCTATTGTCGTATCGTTTGAAACATATACATTACCGCTGTCTGCATCAATTTCCCCTGCAAGGATATTAAGCAGAGTAGTTTTACCTGCACCGTTAAGGCCGATAATTCCTACTCTGTCACCTTTGTTTATATGAAATGATATGTCCTGCAATATCACGTCTGTTCCATATGTTTTTGTAATGTCATTTGCTGATAATATTATCATTTGCATTTCCTTTGGCTATAATGGGAGGTTTGGGAAGGCATCCAGATCAAGCCCGTCCGTTTCTCCCACCTTGTATTTGTAGTAAGCTGCCACTCCTATCATAGCTGCATTGTCTGTGCAAAGTACAGGAGAAGGACTGTACAGTCTGATACCTTTTTGATTGCATGCCGCATCAAGCATATTTCTGAGATGCCTGTTTGATGCAACTCCGCCTGCCATCACCAGCCTGTCCTTATTCAAAGTTACAGCGGCTTCAACCGCTTTGTTTACTATAACCTCCAAGACAGCCTGCTGAAAGCTTGCTGCTATATCAGCTCTGTTGATGTCTCTACCTGCCTGTTTCTCTGAATTCACGTAATTAAGTACCGCAGTCTTGATGCCGCTGAAGCTGAAATCCAGACTGCCTTTTTCAAGATAAACTCTTTTGAATTCTATAGCGTTTGGATTGCCTTCTTCTGAAAGCTTGTCAATTTTGGGTCCGCCCGGATAACCAAGGCCTATGACTCTGGCCACCTTGTCAAAGGCTTCACCTGCAGCATCATCTCTGGTGCTTCCAAGTATCCTGCATTTGTTGTAGTCAGTAACCTCAACAATATTGGTATGGCCACCTGAAACTACAAGAGCCGTAAACGGAGGCTCAAGGTCTTTGTGCTCTATATATGCTGCCGAAATATGCCCCTGTATATGGTGAACTCCTATAAGCGGCTTATTCCAGGCTATAGCAAGCGCTTTTGCAGCAGCTATACCTATGAGAAGGGCTCCTACAAGTCCCGGCCCATATGTCACACCTATGGCATCTATGTCATCTTTTGTAACATCAGCTTCTGCCATAGCCTGCTCTATTACGGCATTTATATTCTCAAGATGATGCCTTGATGCTATTTCAGGCACTACTCCGCCATACAGTTTATGTATTTCAATCTGAGATGAAATTATATTTGAAAGTATTTCTCTGCCATCTGCCATAATTGCGACAGATGTCTCATCACAGCTTGATTCGATTGCAAGAATTATTGTTTTGTTGTTTTTCATCAAAATCCCCTCTGAATAAATAGCGGTTAAACGTTAAGCCACATTATCATTGCCGCTTCTTTGTTGTCTTCATAATATCCCGGCCTGTATCCCACACTCTGAAATCCGAATTTCCTGTAAAGCTCCTGTGCTGCTGTATTGGTTTCTCTGACTTCAAGAGTGAATGCTCTGATGCCGCGTCTTCTGCCTTCGGCAAGAAACGATTCCAGTATCGATGTTGCAAGCCCCTGCCTGCGCAGCTTTGGTGACACAGCCACATTGGTGATATGCCCCTCATCTAATATCTGCCACAATCCCGCATATCCTGCAACACTGCCATCTATCTCAGCCACAAAATACAAAGCTCTCTCATTTGATGAAAGTTCCTGTATGAATGATTCAAGACTCCACGGAATGCTGAAGCATATTTTATCAAGTGCGGCCATCTGCTGCGCATCATGCAGTGCAGCCTGTCTAATTACCGGTCTGCTCATTTTTGAGTTTTTCCTCCAGCTTGCGCTCCGCCTCAGCCTTGCGCATGTAAAGCGGTAGCAGACTACCGTAAGGTTTAGTGCCCTCTCTATTATATATATCAAGTGCCATGGCTGCAACAGATGATGCTCTCTGAAGTCTTACAGACTTAGGTGCAAATACAGCATCAGGCTCTGCTTCACATATTTTCTCTCCGTAAACCTTGAGTCCATCACCAAAGAACATATGCTGCATGTGGTTTGATGACAGGCTTTCCAGGAACTCATCAAGCATGTATGCACCCGGCTTTGTAATCGTCTCGATATCTCCCCTGTTCCATCTGAATGCACCCGCATACACCTGATTTCTCCTGGCATCAAACACAGGACATATTACACCACTGAACTCCTTCATATTGTAGCAGAAAGCCTCAAGCGTCGGAACACCTATGGTTTCTATGCCAAGAGCCTGTGCAAGTGTCCTTGCTGTTGTAATACCGATTCTGATACCCGTAAAGGAACCCGGACCCATAGACGCGGCGATTGCAGTCATATCGCTTAAATGCAATTTGCATTTTTGCATGAGTTCTTCAATCATCGGAACCATAGTCTCAAGGTGATTGAGCCTGCCCGGGTTTACTATCTCCTCTATATTGCCTTTTTCATCTGTCAAAGCTACAGAAGCATGCTGCCCCGTGCTTTCTAAAGCTAAAATGTACATCTGTATATTCTCTCTCCTTCTGATGCCCCATATTTAATATATATGTATTTGGTATCCGGCGGAAGTATATCCTCTACAATATCCGCCCACTCTATGATGCAGATGCCGTTTTTTTCGTAAAAATACTCTTCAGCTCCGATGTAAATCATCTCTTCTGAATCAGCAAGCCGATAAACATCAAAGTGATAAAGAGGCAGTCTGCCTTCAGTATATTCACGTACAATTGTAAAAGTCGGTGATACTACGCTGTTGCTGATGCCAAGACCCTGAGCGATGTATCCTGCAAGGGTCGTCTTGCCTGTACCAAGATCCCCTATCAGAGCAATCACATCTCCTGCCTTAAGCTCATGCACAAGCTTGAGTGCAAATTCCTTTGTTTCGTTTTCATTTTTAATCAGAAGCTCTCTTTTGATAATCATTTGTGTAAAAATCCTGAAATCCTCTTGTAAAGTAAGAATGTAATAACACTGTTTATTCCTGACTTGATGAGATTGAACAGCAATATCAGCGGCATCATGCCCATCACTACGTCTCTTGTAACTCCCATAAACAGCGGCGTGATTACAAGGTTTGCAAAAAACATTATTACAACCCATGAAACAATACCTGCTGCAAGTGATATCATGGCACCTTTTTTTGTCTTGTGTGTTCTGTATATATTGCCTGCAACAAGTACAAACGTTCCTGTTGCAATTATATGCATTATTATACCATAAGCACCGCTGCCTGCACTGACTGTAACGCCCTGTATTAAAGCTGTAACTACCGTAAGGGCGATACCTCCGAGAGGCCCGAAAGCAAATGTCCCTATAAATATTGAAATGTCCGCCGGATCATATTCCAGAAAACTGAGTCCCGGAATTATAGGGAAGTGTACGAAATACGCCAATACTACGGATATTGCAACAAGCATACCCATTTTTGCAAGTCTTACTGTTTTTTTGTTGTTCATTTTGATTCCTCTTTTCTTTTGATTTTTGGGAATCTGTCAGGCCATTAAAAGTGCCCCGATGTTCGGGGCACACAAAAAACTAAAACAACTCTAGTTTCTTCCATCCGGACTATAACCGTTGGTACCGGAGTTTCACCGATTCAACCCGAAGGCTCGCGGACTTTACCGCCAGTGAGGAATTGCACCTCGCCCTGAAACAGATTATTCATATATTTATTATATTGCTACCAGGGCCACCTGTCAATAGTCGTTTTTTGCGGTTGACAGACTACTAATATATTGTATTATTTATATATATATCTTTTTTGCCTCAGACCGGCTTCATCGGATACGTTGCTGGTCTGTTGTCAATTGTGTTTGCCGGAAGTTATGGTTTTACACACGCCGCAGTTATTTCTGCAGGCATTTTCCATCTTGTCCTGGCAAGTCACACATTACAGAGGTTTGTATGTGTATCCGGAAAGGACTTATTATGTCAGAAAAAAAATACAAAAAAAAGCTGGGAGACAGAGGAGACGGCAGACTGGTCAGAGCTCTTACGCCCATGCACAAAATCACACCATTTATAATGGTGGAGCGAAACGATGCCAGCAATTTCATCAGAGACAGCATCGAGGTTTCAAAAATAGAAGAATATATACATCGCAAGAGGAAATCAGGCCTTAAAGGTTTTGGAATAATGCATGTTATGGTGGCCTCATATGTAAGATGTATCTCTCAAAGACCTGCTGTGAACAGGTTTGTTTCAGGACAGAGAGTATACTCCAGAAACAGAATAGAAATAAATATCAACGTCAAAAAAGAAATGACGCTGGAATCCCCGGATACCGTAGTCAAAATCGTATTTGAACCTACAGATACCGCTGAAGATGTATATCACAAAATGAAAGCAGTAATAGATGAAAACAAAGGTGGAGATCTTGACAGTGACTTTGACAATACTGCCAAAATAATAAATTATATACCAAGGCTCATCAAGAAATTTGCAATATGGGCACTCAAAACTCTGGACTATTTCGGACTTCTTCCGAAGTTCTTACTCAATGTCAGCCCTTTTCACGGCAGCATGTTTATAACGTCTATGGGTTCACTGGGGATACCTCCAATTTATCATCATCTGTATAACTTTGGAAATGTACCTGTATTCATCTCATTTGGTGCCAAAAAAAGCGTCAACGAAATAGATGACAACGGAAATGTAGTCAAAAGAAAATATGTGGACTATACGGTAGTGACAGATGAGCGTATTTGTGACGGATACTATTTTGCATCCACACTCAAAATACTAAGAAGCTGTCTCAGACATCCTGACAGACTCGATACACCACCAGAAAAAGTAATAGAGGATATATTATAAAAAATCACTTTAAAAGCAGCTTTTTTGCATTTTGCAAAAGCCGCTTTTTGTTTTTTCAGTGATTCCCCATCACAACACCCTTACATATTACCATTGTTAGCTTTCCAATTCTCAGCATGCACTTCCAATGCCTTATAATCCAAACACCTCTACGAAATTTTTGAATCTGGAAAAGCATATTTCTTTTGATATAATTTTTTTGCTGCATCAGGCAAATTCATAGTTTTTATCATTCTCATTTCAGAATCCAACAGGTCAATATATTTGCACTTTTCTTCTTCTGATTTGAAATTTCTGTATGTATCAATATCTTTTTTTACAAAAGGGGTTATTTCGTTTTTGGGTATCAGAAACATATATTTCAGATTTACAACAGCAATTAACCTGGACAATTGCTGCGGGTCATACACCTTAAAAAAATCAGGCTGGTTTTTCATCTTCAGATGCCTGGGCTGTGCATGTGAAATTTGCGTTATGTAAAACAAATTATTTTTTTCAAATAGAATTCCAAAAAAAGGTTTGTATCTGTCTGAACCATAATCTGTTCTGGGTATCCTTTTTTCAAATTCCCTTAAAAAATCCAAATATTTTTCATTAACATTAATCCATCTCATTACAGTTCTCCCTATAGCAAAAGGAACAGGCACTGCCCGTTCCCTTATTAATACGATTTTGTTAGGCTTCGTAACCTCTATTAATACGATTTTGTCAGGCTTCGTAACCTCTATTAGAAAGCACTTGCTTCCTCACCTATATTATACTCTTGCCTTCCAAAAATACAAGCACTAATTTTTATCATGTATATCCAACAACTCCTGCGATCAGGCTTGTACCCAAGTAACCAAATCATCCTTTTGCAAACTTTGCAATTGTCCGTATCAGTTCCTTTGTATTGATCGGTTTTGAAATATGCTCGTTCATACCGGCATTTTGCGTAGCTATTTTGTCCTCTACAAATGCATTCGCTGTCATTGCAATTATAGGGATAAGTTTTGCATCCGGCCTATCAGCATCTCTAATCATACGTGCAGCTTCATATCCGTTCATAACAGGCATCATAACATCCATAATGACTGCATCAATATCTCCCGGTTCTGAATTCATAAAAGCATCCACAGCTTCTTTGCCATTCCATGCTCTGATGACATCAGCGCCGGCATCTTTGAGCAGGAATTCCGCAATCTCCATATTGAGTTCATTGTCCTCTGCCAATAATATATTCATTCCGCTGATGCTGCAACTGTCCTGCCCAATCGCTTTTATCTCTTCAGGGTTGGCTGACAAATCCACCTTGAAAGGTATGACAAATTCAAATGTTGAACCGACACCTTTTGTGCTTTCAAAGGTGAGCTCTCCTCCCATTTTTTCTGCAAGACTCTTGGCGATAGACATACCAAGTCCTGTACCGCTGTAGCGAGTGCGGGAGGTCACGTTTTCCTGCGTAAAAGGCTCAAATATATGCTTTTGAAATTCAGGGCTCATGCCTACTCCCGTGTCACGACATGTGAACTTAATCTTGGCTATGCTTCCATCAAAATCAATTTCTTTGCACGAAAGATAAACTTTGCCGAAATCTTTGTTGTATTTGATGGCATTGCCCAAAACATTCATGATAAGACGTTTGTAATGCGTAGGACTTCCAATCAGATAAGGATGGTCCACTTTGCTTTCTTCTTCTATTATTTCTACACCTTTTTCCTGCGCCTGCTTTGCAACAGTAAAATAGATTTCCATTGCAATATCGCCCATGTTGAATGGAATATTCTCCAAAACAACTTCTCCTGATTCAAGTTTGTTCATATCAAGAACTTCATTTATGAGTTCAAGAAGTATCTTGGCTGAATATTTTGTTTTTTGCCTGCATTCTTCCTGTTTTTGAATATCATCAGGAAATCTGTCCGCAATATCAAGCATACCGATAATACCATTGAGAGGTGTGCGTATATCATGGCTCATGCGCAGCAGGAAATCAGTTTTGACTTTGTTTGCACGCTCTGCTTCTTCTACTGCTGCAACAAGTTTCTTCTGATATTCCTGTTCTTTTTTTCTTTGTATTTCTTCTTCTCTGAGATGCTCATTGATAATATTGTCTATATTCTGAAATCCCGCAACGACAAATCCTTTGTCCCGCATTTTGAGGATATCAAACTGGTAATTGATAATCCTGCCGCCTACAAGCATGCGATAATTGCCTGTATATTCCTCCTGTTTTGAAAATACATCTCTGAGATTTCTGACACTAAGACAGTTTTTGAGTCTTGCCCTGTCATCAGGATGTACAGCTTCAGCAATCCATGCATTCATCAGTCCTTCATAGTAAAACTCTTCATCACCTATTTCATCCACTCTTTGGTCATTGTACTCATCCTCGAGTTTCAGAATTCGCGCCGTGCCAGAATGAAGGTTTACCAGGTATACATTTTTGAAATTGCGGGAGAGTGCATTGAATATCGATTGATTTTTGCTTGCATCCATCACTTCTATGCCGAATATGACATGATATAGATTACCGTTTTCATCAGCATCTTCTCTCAGGAAGTGGAGTCTGCGCATACCTGTATTATATCCCCAGCAATCCATATAGATATGGCTTTTGCCTGCCATACGCTCCTCAAGAGTGCTTCTGTCCACAAATTCCATTACTTCTTCACGGTTTGCTTCGGCTATAAGTTGGAGGATGCTTTGAATATTTGCATCAAACTCATCATTTCCCGGAATCATCGCATTTGATATTCTGTCTATGGTCCTGATAGTAGTAAGCTTGTTCTCCTTTATATTCACTCTGTGCAAAGAGAGAAATATATCTGAAATCGCACTGTATGCACTGTACAAAGCCTCCTGATGCGTGTTTCTTTGCATACTGATAACAAAGTCGATATTGCGGAATCCCACAATAAACTGCAGTGGTTCATCCGGCCCGGATATCCTGACATATTGCACGCTGTAGTAATGTGTCTGGCCGTCTTCGACAATCCTGTAGTAAAGTTCGAGTCTTTCTCTTCCGTCTGCAAAGGCTCTGATTATATTTTCACGCATCATATGTTCAAGAAAATATTGGCGGTCTTTTTCGTAAACACGTGCATTTGCATATTTTAAAATCGTTTCAGAGTAGCAAAATTCCGGAGCATCTTTGATGCCTTCAACCTCATATCCCTGCATTTTGATAATACTGCCAGTGTCTTTTTCCGGCTCTGCAAGATATATGCTACTGTAATCTGCAATAAGTGCGTTTGCTATTCCCTGATAATCAATCATGCTGCTTACCTCCATATGCATGTCAATTGGGCTCATCTCTGTTTTTAATAGTAACCCGATTTTTCAAAAAAGTCAATAAAAGAACAGAACCCCTACCCCTTATGAGTTCTGTTCTTGGTAAAGTTATTTAAATCTCCACATTTATTCAATCATTACCCCTTGAAAGCCTATATCCCTTCTGATCTGATTATGAATTTAACCGTGGTGTCAGTGTCTTTTGCTGCGCCTGCGTAATTTTTGTATGCCTTTGCCGCATTTATTTTGCTGTTCATAGTATCAACAGCGCTTCCTGCAATCTTGTTGTACATACTTGCAATTGAACCGATACCTTCATCATTGAATTTTTTCATGCCTGTTGCAAGCTCAAGAGCACCATCTTTCAGTTCAACTACACCTTTGCCAAGCTTTGATGTACCTGATGCAATTTTACCTGCACTTTCATCAAGTGTTTTGGTGCCTGATGTGAGCTTTTCAGCACCGCTGTATGCACTTGCAATACCCTCATCAAGGCTCTTGGCTCCTGTCTCAAGAGTTGCTGCTCCTTCTGCTTCCGCTTCAAGAGCTTTTTGAAGTTTAACGCTTCCTTCTTTGAGGCTTTTGACACCTGATGACAGCTGATCTGACGCTCCTTTGGCTCCTTCTTCAAGCTGCGCCACTCCGCTTCTCAAGGTGCCTTTACTGCTGAGACTTTCGATTGCCTGGCTCTCTCCTTTGTTTGTCTTTTCAAGCCCTTCTATAGCCTTATCGAGTGCACTTGTATCAACTCCTGCATCTTTGTATGATTCTCTTATCTGTTTGAGCTGAGTAATCACTTCGCTTTCCTGCGAATTTATTCCTGACATTGTAGTATAGAGTTTGTCAAGACCATCGTCAACACTTTTGAGACCTGTATAGATTTGTCCTACTCCGCTTGTAGCTTTTTCAATATCATCCGGTGAAATCATATTCATACCGGCCACAAGTTCGCTTGCTCCTTCATATGTTGCATCAAGATTTGTTTTCAGGCTCGAAATTCCAGAATACAGTTTCGTACTTCCTTCTGAAAGTGTCGCAAGGCCCTCTTTTAGAGTTTTCATATTACTGTTTATTTTGGTTATGCCGTCCTGAAGCTTTGTCATATATCCGTCAACAAGATCAAATTTTTCAGCTGCAGTACTTATACCATCTGATAATGTCTGAGCTCCGTCTGTAAGCTGCTGTGATGAGCTTACAAGTTCATCAACTGAAGCCTCCAGTTCATCAATCGACCCAAGATTGCCATCGAGATCTTTAATCATTTCATTTGAAAGCACGGTTACCATTGTTTCATATGTGAAGTCTGTAGTGTCAGCTTCGATGACAATCTCATCTGAAACATCAAGGCCAAAGCTTCCTGTTATGTCTTCCATACCCGGAAGTGCTATACCCACAACATAGTAATCATCTCCGCTGTTTATAACCTGGCCGCTGTTCACCTTGACGTTGCTGAATTTATCACCATCAAGTATCATACCTGTCACTGCCGCAAAAGGTGAGCTGTCAGCCTGATAATTTATATGGATTTCAACGCTTCCCTTTTGCCCTTTGATTTCATCAGGTGTCACTGATTTACCGTCAAGTGTATATGTGGCACTCATTTTTACAGGCAGTTCTTTATCTGAATTCCCTTTGTAATATATATCGTTTCCGTTTGCCTTCCATTTGACTGTTGTGCCGTCCTGTGTGAATGTTTCATCGCCTTTAACATTTTCAATATCCTTGAGATCGCTTTTGTCTGTGATTGTTTTCTGTTCATCATTGTTTTTGAGCCACTCACTTACAATGACTTCGTCTATGTCAAGCTGATTGTCAGCAACCGCATATACTGTTTCTTCTTTTTCAATTCCTGATGTTGCAAATACAGGGCAGGCTGTTCCCATCACCAGCACAGCTGCAATTCCTGCCGACAGGATTTTTGTTCCTCTTGATTTAAGCATTGATATCTCCTCCTTTTTTAATCAGGCCTCTCATTCCTTTTGTGGTCTTGCATATTACTCTGTCAAATATCATCAGGAATGACGGAAGTATTAGTATTACCGCTGCCATACTTATGATGGCACCTCTTGCCATAAGTCCGCACATTGAACCTATGATATCAACATCCGAATAAATGCCTACGCCTATGGTTGCCGCAAAGAATCCAAGCGCACTTATCATAATTGACGGCATGCTCGTTTTGAGTGCAATTTCAACAGCTTTTTCTCTGCCGCATCCTCCTATTCTCTCAACTTTGTACCTGTTGGTCATAAGTATTGCATAATCCACGGTTGCACCAAGCTGGATTGTACTTACACATATTGGCGCAATGAATGCCAGCAGGTTACCGGTATAAAATGGTATGCCCAGGTTGATGAATACTGCAAACTCAATTACCGCAACAAGTATGAACGGAAGTGTCGCCGAACCAAGTGCCACAGCAATTATTATCAGCACCGCCAGAATTGATATGAAACTTACAACCTTGAAGTCGTGCGATGTAATCTTAATCATATCTTTGGTGCAAGGTGCTTCACCTATAAGCATTGCGTCCTTGTCGTAGTCGTCAACTATCTTGTTTATCTCGTTTATCTGAGCGTTTACCTCATCTGTTGCCACTCTGTATTCAGATGTGATTATTACAAGCTGCCTGCCTCCCTGCGAAAGAAGTGACGTTACATCCTCAGGAAGTATGTCATCTGGTATTAAACTGCCAAGGAGTGTGTCTTTACCAAGAACAAGTTTCACACCGTCCACATCTTCTATTCTTTCAATCATTTCTTTGGAATCTTTGACATCCATATCTGAATCACACAAAAGCATATGAGTTGAGTCCATACCAAATGTTTCGTTCAGTTTGGTATTTGCAACAACACAGTCCATATCCTGCGGTATTGACTGATCCAGATCATAATACTGATCCGCATTTACATATCCGTAAAGTGCAGGAACCATAACAATTATAAATATTACTGCCATGGCTTTTCTGTGCTTGAGTATAAACCCTGCTATTCTGTCTGTATTGAGATTGACGGGCTTGTGCGAAGTTTTGTCAATAGCCCTGTCGCAAATGAGTATAAATGACGGTAATACCGTTACAGATGAGATAACACCGAATATTACTCCTTTTGCCATTACTATTCCAAGGTCAGCTCCAAGCGTGAAGCTCATAAAGCACAATGCTATGAATCCGGCTATTGTTGTCACAGAGCTTGCCGATACTGATGCTATTGTTGCTCTGATTGCTTCTGCCATCGCCACATTGTGATCCTGACATTTTTCTTTGTGCTCGCAGTAACTGTGCCACAGGAATATCGAATAGTCCATGGTAACACCAAGCTGGAGCACTGCACTGATTGCTTTTGTTACATAGGATATCTCACCCATGAATATATTGGTTCCCAGGTTAACTATAATCGCTATGCCTATACTTGCAAGGAATATAACCGGGAGCAGAAACGAATCCATAAAAACCGCGAATATTATGCATGCCAGCAAAACTGCAAGTGCCACATATATCGGTTCTTCCGATTCTGCCAGATCTTTAAGATCAGTTATATATGCTGACATACTGCTTACAAAGCATTGTTTGCCTGCTATCTGGCGGATGTCTTTGATAGTGTCCATAGCTTCATCTGATGAAATAGTTGTGCTGAGGAACACTGCCATGAGTGTACAGTCACCGTTATTGAATTCATCATAGATGTCATCCGGGAGAATTTCCTTTGGAACTGTTATGTCTGCAATGCTGTCATACCACAGCGCCGAGTCCACATATTCCAGATCCTCGATTTTTTCTCTTGCCGCTGACACATCTTTGTCGTCCATGTCTTCAAACACAAGCAAAGCGAATGATCCCTTGTTAAAATCATCTAAAAGTATTTTTTGTCCCTGTACTGTCTGTATGTCATCAGGCAGATACGTAAGCATATCGTAATTGATACGGGTATTCATGTATCCGAATATGCATGGGATAAGAAGTGCCAAACTTATTATCGCTATAAGTTTTTTATGTTTTACCACTTTTTCTGCAAATACTTTCATGTAATACCACTCCTCCTTTTCATAATAGAAATTATATTCCCGTTTAAAAAAAGAGGAAATATATAAACAAATCGGCATGTAATATTTTTGGACAATTAACCGTCTGTGTAAAAAAAAGAGCAGTTTTGTGACTTGCTCAGGTCATTTAATATCAGTTTGGCATATCTATATCTTCTTATTTCTTTTGCTTAAAACCACATACATAACAGCAAATATTACCATCACGCAAAATGACAATACCTGCGCCTGTTTGAAAGGTCCTATCATCAGGCTGTCAGTTCTGAGTGCTTCCACAAAGAATCTTTCAAGGGAATAAAGAACTGCATACATGCAAAAGATCTGGCCTTTGAATTTAATATTCCTGCTCATAAGCATTAAGAATACAAACAATAGCAGGCACCATAGTGACTCATACAAAAATGTAGGGTGAACTCCCTGTCCGTTTACTATCACTGCCCATGGCAAATCGGTCGGCCCTCCATGTGCTTCCGAATTAAAAAAATTGCCCCATCTGCCTATAGCCTGCCCTATTGCAAATCCCGGTGCGAGAAGGTCAAGCATATTGAGAAGTGAAATCTTGTGATACCTGCAAACACACGCTCCTCCTATTATGCCAAGAATCAGTCCACCATGTATGGCAAGGCCTCCTTCTCTGAAATTGATTATTTTCATAAAATCTCCGGCATACATCTGCCAGTTGAATATTACATAATACGCTCTGGCTCCTATAATTCCCGCAGGTATGGCCACAAGAAGCACATCTATGAGGTTATCTCCTGATATGCCGAATTTCGGTGCTCTGTAATAGCTTAGAAATGTACCGACAAGAACTCCTGTGGCAACGCAGATACCATACCATCTGATATCCAGTCCAAACAGTTCAAAAGCAACGGCTCCCGGTGATGTAAACATAAATACCTCCCTAAAAAAACTTCATTATGAGTATACTACAAAACAAGAGTCATGAAAACCTCGCAAAGCTTCTTCTTGAAAAAAATCCATGGCTTGTATATACTACATGCTATGGAGTACAAGAATATCGTAAAAGGCAAATTCATATCGCGTCCCAACAGATTTGTAGCACAGGTCGAAACAAACGGAGAAACCGTTCTTTGTCATGTCAAAAATACAGGACGGTGCAAAGAGCTTCTTATTCCTGGCGTAACCGTATACATGGAGGACTTTTCAGGCAGAATGGGAAATCGCAAGCTGCAATATTCTCTCATCTGCGTAGCAAAAGAAAAAAATCTTGTAAACATAGATTCACAGGCTCCTAACAAAGTAGTTTCAGAGGCACTCCAAAGTGGAGCAATACTTCTCCCCGGAATGAACAGTCTGGAGATTATAAAAGGTGAGCATGTATATGGCAATTCACGCCTCGATTTTTATACAGAAGATGTCTGCGGTCAAAAGGGACTTGTCGAAGTCAAGGGAGTCACTCTTGAAAAAAACGGAACGGCCATGTTTCCTGATGCTCCAACCCAAAGAGGTCTCCGGCATGTCGAAGAACTTTGCAAAGCTGCATCCTGCGGATATCAAAGCTATATCATATTTGTGATTCAGATGTCAGGTGTCAGTTTATTTATGCCCAATTACAAAACTCACCCGTCTTTTGGTGAGGCTCTCAAAAAAGCTGCATCCTGCGGCGTTCACATATTGTGTTATGACTGTCTTGTAACGCCGGATTCCATAGCTGTATATAGCCCCATAGATTACAGATTGTAAGGCAATTTTGAGTGTTTTTGTCCGGTTTACTTCTAAACCCGCTTAATATATTATATTATATAGTTACTTTTGACTTTTGTGAGGGTACAATGAAAAAATCACTGCTTATTATTCTAATCATAATACTGTTTGCTGCAGCAATCTTTGGTGTGTGGGAATATGCCTGTCACAGGGCATATGTCAAAGACACGTTGCCTCAAAACACAATTATAAACGGTGCGGACTGCTCTGGAATATCAAAAGAGGAAGCGGTTCTCAAACTGACAGACAAATGGAATTCCAATGATTTCAAAATTATTGACAATGACTCAACACTTGTCACTCTTTCCCTGAAAAACACTGTTTATTCCATTGACGGCAAGCTGAATAACCTTGTCAGGGATGCGGGAATTTTCAAAGGCATCGCCCATGTCTTCGGATATACATATAATATCGAATTCCCTATGAAAGTCAAAAAAACAACAGATGACTTCAAACAGACTCTGAAAACTTTCGTAAAAAGCCAGAATGCCGGAAAATCACATACGCAGGATGCATATGTGGACTTGTCGAGCACTGATTTTAATATTGTTCCTGAAATCTACGGCGAAAACATAGATCGCCAGGCACTCAAAAAAGCAATCCTGAAACACATAGCTGCAGGAAACATGCAGCTTGATTTCAAAGCTTCAGATTATTACGAGCAGCCAAAAGTCAAATCTGACAGTGAAGAAATCACAGATATGCTTGATTACTGCAACACCTATCTGACAAAAAAAATAACATATACATTCGGAAGCGAGACTGAAACTCTTACGCCTGAGCAAATCAACAAGATGATATACCTTGATGATAATGGCAATGTCAAAACAGACAAAAAAGCCGTCAAAGAATATGTTTCAGAGCTTGCATATAAATATAATACGGGTGGCGGCACAAGAGCCTTTAAATCAACAAAACGCGGCACAATCGCAGTGTATGGTGGCACATACGGTTATCTGATTGATCAGAAAGCAGAATCAAAACAGCTTATTAAAGATCTCAAATCCGGCAAGGATGTTACAAGAGAGCCCGTATATGCACAAAAGGGCAACGGGCGTGAAGGTGTCAATGATATAGCAGGTACTTATGTGGAAGTTGACCTTACTTTGCAGCACATGTGGTATTACAAAAATGGCAATCTCGTTGTCGATTCGCCGTTTGTAAGCGGATGTCTCAAGGAAAAAACAGGAACAATAACAGGTACATATATGCTTCAATACAAAGAGCGTGATGCGACGCTTAGAGGTGGTAATGAAGAGGACGATACCGATTACGAAAGCGAGGTTTCATTCTGGATGCCTTTCTTTAACGGCTACGGGCTTCACGATGCCACATGGCGCAGCCATTTCGGCGGTACAATTTACAAGACAAATGGCAGTCACGGCTGTATCAACCTGCCTTATAGCAAGGCTGAGATACTATTTAACAACATTTCAGCAGGCTGCCCGATAGTAGTATTCTATTAACAGGAGAAAAATTTCATGAAACAATTCAGCAAATATTTTGACCATACCCTTCTCAAACCGGAAGCAACGAAAGAACAAATCAAAAAACTGTGTGATGAAGCAAGAGAATATGATTTTTATTCGGTATGTGTAAACGGCTGCCACGTATCATTTGCATCCAAGCAGCTCAAAGGAACTGATGTAAAGGTTGCAGCTGTCGTGGGATTCCCTCTTGGTGCGATGAGTTCTGAAGTCAAAGCATACGAAACAATGAAATGCTGTGAGGACGGTGCATCCGAAATCGATATGGTTATGAACATCGGTGCCATGAAAGAAAAGGACTATATATATGTCGCATCTGACATTGCATCAGTAGTTGAAACAGCGTCAAAATACGGCGCTGCAGTCAAGGTTATACTCGAAACCTGTCTGCTTACAAACGAGGAAATCTCAAAGGCCTGCAAGATAGCGGCAGATGCGGGAGCAACATTTGTAAAGACTTCGACAGGCTTCTCAACAAGAGGCGCTTCGGCAGCTCATGTCAAGCTCATGAAAAACCGCATTGCAGGCAGAGCACAGGTAAAAGCCTCCGGCGGCATACGCGACCTCAAAACCGTGCAGGAAATGATAAAAGCAGGAGCGGACAGAATAGGTGCCTCAGCTTCAGTGGCTATAATAAAAGAATACGAAGAACTTCAAAATAAGGCCGGCGAGTGAAGCCGACCTTTTCTATGCACTTCAAATTGCAATCCAAGTTCTCTGATATTTTCTGCAATAACATTGCATTAAATTATGCCAATCAAAAGAAGGAATGTTGACACTTTCTTTATTTTGTCTTATAATTGCAAGCAGAGAGGTAGGTGTTGTATATGTCAAAGACAGTAAATGTAAATTTCAAATTGGACGCGGATGTAAAGCGTGCAATGGAACAAGCATGTATCGATATGGGACTAACAATGAGTGCTGCGTTCACAGTTTTTGCAAAAAAAGTGGGAAAAGAAAGAAGAATTCCATTCGAGGTCACAGCAGATCCATATTATCCAGATCCATTCTATTCCGAAAGTAACATGGCTCACTTGCGTCGTGGTATTGCTGCGTTGAATGCAGGCAAAGGTAGGCCTCACGAATTAATTGAGGTGGATGAGGATGCTTAAAATTTGGTTTGATGAGGCATGGGAAGATTATTTATATTGGCAGGCGCAAGATAAAAAAACATTAAAAAGGGTTAACGCACTACTAAAAGATATCGAACGGAATAACTTTGATGGTATTGGCAAGCCTGAAGCATTAAAAGGTGAGCTAAGTGGCTTTTGGAGCAGACGTATCGATGATGTTAACCGCCTCGTTTATAGAATCAAAGACGGTACCTTGGAAATATTGTCATGCCGAGGCCATTATGAAAAGTAAATATTCAATTTTATATGACAATGGGTCAAAATAAGGCCGGCGAGTGAAGCCGACCTTTTTCATTTATATTTACATAAGCTTACAAATAAGCTCACTTATTTCTCCCGGATTTTCGATTTGCAAACCTGATATCAGCCTTGCCTGGGCGTACAGAAGTTTTGCATAATCGGCAAGTTTTGACTTGTCATCCGCCAGTGATTTGAGTTTATCAGCAATTGGGTGATCTGCATTTATTTCCATTGCAACCTTTGCCTTTATCTTCTCACCTGCCGGCATGGCGTTGAGTGTTTTTTCCATTTCTATTGAGATTTCACCCTCGCTTGTCAGGCATACAGGATATTTTTTGAGTTTGTTTGTAAACCTTACCTCTGCGACATCATCTCCAAGCACCTCATTTATGATTTCAAGAACATCCTTTGATTCTTCGTTTTTTTTCTGGAGTGCTTCTTTTTCTTCTTCACTTGCCATGTCCAGATTGTCTGTGCAGATATTTACAAAAGATTTGCCCTCATAATCAACTATTGCTTTCACTGCAAATTCATCCACATTATCTGTCATATACAGTATCTCAAAGCCCTTGTCTTTAACTGCATCGGTCTGAGGAAGTGCATCAATCATCGCAATGCTCTGTCCGCATGCATAATATATCTTGTCCTGGTCAGGCTTCATTCTCTCAACATATTCTTTGAGTGTTACAGGCTTTTGCTCAGTTGACGAATAATACATCACAAGATCCTGCAATGTGTCGCTGTTCATACCGTATTTGTCATAAATGCCGAATTTAATCTGCGGTCCGAACTCTTCGAAGAATTTTTCGTATTTTTCCCTGTCGTCCTTTTGCATTTTGAGAAGCTCATTTTTGATTTTCTTTTCGATATTCTTCTCTATCAGTTTAAGCTGTTTGTCATGCTGCAGCATTTCTCTTGAAATATTGAGTGACAAATCCGCACTGTCTACAACACCCTTGACAAAGCTGAAATAGTCAGGCAGCAGATCTGCGCACTTGTCCATAATCAGCACGCCGTTTGTATACAGCGCAAGGCCTTTTTCGTATTCTCTGGTGTAATAATCAAACGATGCTTTTTGAGGAATATACAGCAGTGCATCATATGATATCTGCCCTTCTGCCTTGGTATGAATTACTGCAGCAGGGTCGCTGAAATCAAAGAATCTTTCTTTGTAATAGTGATTGTATTCCTCATCTGTTATCTCGCTCTTGTTTTTGCGCCAGATAGGAACCATGCTGTTTAGCGTCCTTGTTTCGGTTATTGTTTCATACTCAGGCTCTATCTTGTTGCCGTTTTCGTCCTCAATGCCTGTGCCTTCCTTCATTCTGGTGGTTTCAAAATCCATTTTGATAGGATATGAAATGTAGTCTGAATATTTCCTTACAAGCCCCGATATTGTGTACTGATTGAGGTAATCCTCATATTTGTCATCATCGGTATCCTGCTTGATATGCAGTACGATTTGAGTTCCTCTGTCGGGTTTCTCACATTCTTCGATTGTATATCCGTCAGCTCCCTCTGATGTCCATCTCCATGCCTTATCCTCTCCGAAAGGTCTTGAGGTTACGACAACTTTGTCGCTGACCATGAATGCCGAATAAAATCCCACACCAAACTGACCGATAATATCTATATCCTCTTTGGCTTCGTTATTTTCCTTGAAGTCAAGCGAACCGCTTTTGGCTATGGTGCCGAGGTTTGATTCAAGCTCCTTGTCATTCATACCAATACCGTTGTCCGATATTGTAATTGTCCTTGCATCGTGGTCAAGGTCTATCCTGATGAAAAAGTCCTCTCTGGCAAGCCCCATCTTATCGTCCGAAAGTCCCTGATAGTACAGCTTGTCGATAGCGTCACTGGCATTTGATATCAGTTCTCTGAGGAAAATCTCCTTGTGCGTATAAATAGAATTAATCATCATGTCCAGCAGTTTTTTGGATTCAGCTTTAAATTGTTTCTTTGCCATTTTATATTTACCCCCTAGGTCATTGTCTATTGTTAGCACTCTATCTCGCTGAGTGCTAAGTATATGATAAACCTTTATTCTCCTATTGTCAATAAGCAAACGCAAATTATCTGGCTGAGGATTGAATCCGCAATATAGTAAGGCACCACGAACTGTATATTCGGGGTGCCCTACTGTTAATCTGCTCTATTTCAATAAGCCCTTATCTGTTTTTTTGACGTGTTTGAATACCTCTTCAAACCTGTTTAATGCCTCGTCAATTATTTCCGGTGTGTCTGCAAGTGACGTATACAGCCTGCTTCCCGCCAGTGTAACTATGCCGTTTGCCATATATGCAGCACCCATTTTTTCCATTGAGTCTTTTCTTACATACATCATATCCTTATGCTTGAGAAGTCCCAGCGCCGACTTTATAAACGACATTGACGAGAAGTCAAAGCTCATAGCTCCCGTACATTCGAGATGCACTATCGACCCCTGGTTGTATGCCACATAAGGCAGTCCGTATCTGTCTATCAGCTGCTTGAGGCCGTCACACAATCTGTCGCCCATTTTGCCTGCTATTTCACAGGCATTTGTTCTTTCGATTTCTTTTATTGCCGTATATCCTGCAAGACACGAAAGAGGATTTGCCGCAAGGGTACCGCCGACATATGCTCTGTGTTTGCCCGTTGCAAGCCCTGCAGCCATAAGCTGCGCATATTCTTTTTTGCCGCCAACGCCGCCTGCTGACGGATAACCGCCTGCAACTATCTTGCCGAAGATTGTAAGGTCAGGGACTATATCAAAATACCCCTGTGCTCCTGACAATGCCACTCTGAAGCCTGTTACAACCTCGTCAAAAATCATAAGTGCGCCATATTTGTCACACAATGCTCTGACACCTTTGTTGTAGTCGCAAGCCACAGGTCTTGTGCCGCTTTCAGGACCTACAGGTTCAACTATAACTGCGGCTGTACCGCCTTTCATTCTGTTTCGTTTCAGCATTTTTTCAAGCATATCAAGATCGTTTGGCCTTACTTCATCTGTAGTTTTGTATGCACCTTTTGGTATGCCATGAGATTCAAGCAACGCCCTGCTTCCCGGTATTTTAAGTCCATATACCATCTGATCAGACCAGCCATGATAAGCTCCGCCTATTTTGATTATACGCTTGTTGCCTGTTGCGATTCTTGCTATACGAAGTGCTGCCATAACAGATTCTGTGCCTGAACCCAGCATACGAAACATCTCGACATTAGGCATATGCCTGTTAATTTCTCTCGCTATCAAAAGCTCTGCCTCGTGAAGCAGTCCCGTCACAGGACCGCAGGTATTGAGCAATTCTATAACTTTTTCTCTGATTAAAGGGTAATTGCTCCCAAGTATTGTGGGACCTCCTGCCTGCAGGAAATCTATATATTCGTTTCCGTCATAATCATAAAGATATGCGCCGTCTGTCTTGGCCATACACATAGGGAACGGCTTGTTAAATGCCAGATTGTGCTGCACGCCTCCCGGTATGTACTGCTTTGACTCCTCATATATGGCTTTGGAGCCTTGGCATTTCTCATCAAAATATTTCATTATGACATCATTGTAATACTCGTCGTCAACCTCCCAGATTTCCTGATCCGTCAGATTTTTGAGCCGGCTGTTTATCTCGTCGGGATTGTCCCATCTTGTAATTCCGCAGTTTTTAATCATTCTGAGCACCTCCGTTTTCCCTTTGCTGCTGTTTGAGAGCAGCTTTGTTTGTATCTAAAGTTTTTCTGAACACTATAAATCTGTCATACAGATATTCAGTTGAAATATTGAGCGCCATATTGATGCCTGTAACTATATACTCGTTCCAAAGCAGATCTTCGGCAAGATAATTGCCCAGTATGGTTGTTACCGGAGTGAATACGCAGTAAAAAGCAAATACTTTTGCCATAGCCACCGGTACATTGCTTGCCGATTTGAATGTGAATTTCCGATTCAGAGTAAAATTCCACACAACCGACAGTATCAGAGCTATCAGATAGCATGGCCAGTAGCTCCATTTTGTCAGCTCATTTAACAGTGTGAACGACCCCAGCTCTATTATTCCCGCCGAAGCAGAAAACAGAACAAATTTGATTATTCTTATGGTTTCTTTTTGTTTGTTGCTCGCCATTTTTATTTTTCTCCATTCTTTTGTTTAGAGTATTTTGTTTTGTAAACCAGATTCATCAGCATTACGTCAAATATTCCAAGCCTTGTATTCATTCCTGCATCCAAAGTATGCATGTGACAGATACATGCCTTTTGGGCAAGCATAACAAGGGCTTCTTTGTCATCTTCATTATCAGCTTCCGCTATTACACCTTCACCTTTTACAATTATGACATTGTGTTTTTTCAGAAGCTTGTCCGCTTCCCTGCGATTTCCCGCAACGGGAATCTTTCTTCCTATCATCTGAGCCATATCATCAAGCTGTGCATATACAGGTCTGCCAATCTCGGCTGTTTTTAGTACCGCATCTGTGCCATCCTCGCCGGAATTTTTCAGATTTCTTGCACATATTTTTTCGAGAAGCTGCACTCTGCTCAACGCTTCTTCCTTATCCTTACCACAGACAAGAGCTCCATGATGAGCCATAAGCACCGTATGATTGCCTTCTTTTAATCTGTCTGCAACTGCACCTGTAAGTTTTTTAGTTCCAGGAAGCCCATAGGTTGCAAGAGCCATTCCCCCAAGCGCTTTTGTTTCATCATCGGTAATATCTAGGCTGTCAAAGCCCGAAATTCCTATTGCAGTTGCATAATTCTGATGTGTATGTATTACAAATCCTACATCTGTGAAGTGACTGTATGCTGCCATATGCACTCCCTTTTCACCTGAAGGTTTGTAATTCCCCTGCCAATTGCCTGATTCAATATTCAGAGTCGCAATATCCTCTGCCTTCATTTTTTTGTAATCAAGTCCGCTTGGAGTTATAGCACATTGTGTGCTGTCAATCCTGCACGATATATTGCCCCACGTTCTTGCCACAAGCCCCATTTCAAGAAGCTGTCTGCCTGTTGCGGCAACCTGTTCCTGCGCTTTTGCCTTATCCATATTATCACTCTCCATTTAAATTCCTGAAGCTTTTTTTGTTGTTTTTGTAAAGCTGTTTGAATACCTGATAGTTTTTTTCATAAACAGGCCTAAGGTTTGCATCAGGCTCAAATGTTTTATCAACAGGTATATAATCCGCTACACTGTCAAAATCGGATATCACTCCTGCTCCAACTCCGGCGAGGATTGCAGCTCCTGTAGAGCCTACATCCTTGGAATCAGCCACTGTCTGTATTCTCCTGCCAGTAATGTCTGCAAGTATCTGGCATGTAACATCTGACAACGCGCCACCGCCTGCAAATCTGACAGTCTGTGATGTCTTTATCTTTTTTTCCTGGCACTCTAACATCCATCTGAGATGGTAGCACACACCTTCAACAACTGCTCTTATCATCTGTCTTTTGCCTGTTTCAATTCCTATGTTAAAAAACATACCCGCTGCCGAAGGGTCTTCAAAAGGGCAGCGGTTACCGTGAAGCCACGGTGTGAATATCACGCCTCCCGCACCTGCCGGAACCTCTGATATGACTTCCGACAGATAATCATAAAGACTCTCATACATTCCTTCCCTGTCATCAGCAACATCTGTTTTGGCAAGGTATATTCCAATCTCATCAAGGGCCAGATGATTTTTGACCCATTCAAAGCATTTGCCTGCAGTCTCCATCTCGGCAAAGTAATTGTATTTGCCGTCCTCTGCATTCATAATGGCTGCTATCATTGAAACTATATCTACATACTGCCTGTCTGTGATTGTTTCAACCCAGCCTGATGTTCCCCAGTATATATGTGTCTGTCCTGCCCGGGTGCAGCCCGCACCAAGGCCTATCAGAGTGGCGTCACCGCCTCCACCGTATACAGCAGTGCCCGCGGCAAGGCCAAGCTGATCAGCAGCTTTGTCTGTAAGAGTTCCCGCAACATCGGTAGATGATATGACTTTGGGCAGATGCTTCATGTCAACGCCGTATGCCCTGCAAAGCGATTTACTCCAGCCCTCTCTGCCTTTGCGTGTGTCATAAAGAAATGTTGAATACGCTGAATCCTTTGTCATCACAAAGTTGCCTGTACATCTTGCTATGAGGTATTCTTTGACATCAAGCCATTTGTGAACTCTGTTAAAAATGTCAGGTTCGTTTACTTCAACCCATTTGTATTTCCACAGTGGGTCTTTGACGCTTGTAGAAGCTGCATGTGTCGCCGCAAGGGATTTAATCAGCTTCACAATGTTCACACCCGATACAGTAATACCTTTTCCCTGCACAGATTTCATGACACTTGAAGCCCTCTGATCCATATAGCTCATAGGTCTCCTCAGTGCATTTGCCTTGTCATCTACAAGCACAAGCCCCTGCATTTGGGAGCAGAATGACAATCCCTTTATCTGATTCGAAGCAATCCCTGTTTCTTCTATCAACTTCCTGGTGGTAGTGCACATGGCATCCCACCACTGGTCTGCATCCTGCTCCGCACCGCCCCCTTCAAGGATATATAAATCGTAGTCCTTGTAAGTGCCTGCCACAAGGCTTACCCTGTCCTCTATGGAATACAGGCAGGTTTTGAGCCCCGTCGTGCCTATGTCATAAGCAATTACATACATACTATGCCTCCTTAATAAGTGCTTTTTGTATAAATGAAATCATATATTCGGCAATATCGTTTTTGTCCATACTCTCTCCACAGAATATTTTCATTCGCTCTCTATAGTATTCGCAGCTTAATGAAAATTGCAGCATCATAAGCAGGTTATCAAAGAAAAAAGCCAGAGAGCTGCTGTCTGTATCTTTTGAAATTTTTCCCTGCTCCTGCGCTTTAGCAATGAGATGTTTATATACCTTCGCAGATCTTGACTCTATCTCTCTTGCAAACTCTGCAGCATATACCCTGCAGCCTCCCGATGTTATTTCGTTGTACATGGCATTGTAGTTTGAATGCTGCTCTGAATTTCTGACAAGTGCATATACTATTTTTCTGATGCATGAATCAATATCATCATCTTCGCTTACCGCCTCTGCAAGCACGCTGTCTAAAAGCTGCAGACTGTGAGCAAGGCATGCTCTGAAAAAACTGTCCTTGTCGCTGTAATATTTGTATATCACTCCGACACTAACACTTGCACGCCGGGCAATGTTTCTCATGTTTGCACCGCCAAGCCCCTTGTCTACAAACTCATCAATGCCGGACTCAAGTATATTATTCAAAATTTCATCGTCTAATTTTTTGTACATAATCCCTCTCTCGTGAACAATCATTCACAACACTATTATACTACTATAAAACATAATTTCAATATGTCTGCTGCTTTAATTTCTTGTTTTTTATCATAATTAAAATTTCCCAATTAAAAAGAGCCTGGACTGCTCCGACTCTCTTTGGTATTCATACGAATTCAATCTAAAAACTCCGCTATTACTATCTATAACCTCGCATTAAAGCATTATTCTCCATAATAAACGGGCGCGTGGTATCCTGTCCCCACGAGGTGTCATATTTTTTCATCAGGTAATCGCTTAATTCTGTTCTGTTATTGAATTTAATAAGACGGTAAGGCTCCTGAAAAGCGACTTTTTCAACAAAATACAGTTTGCCGTCTTTTGAAGTCAGCAATACTCCGGCATGACCGACAGACAGCGTGTTCTCATCATCTGAAAATTTATCGTGAAAAATTACGGAAATCAAACGCGCTTTGCTGCCTGAAAAAGTAATCCCACGTTCTGCCCAGCCGCGCTGCAGTGCCTTGACCTGCGTTTCAACCTTAGTGCTTTGCGCTGCAGCTACAGGTGCAAACAGGGCGCAAAACCTGTCAATACTGTCGCCGCAGAGGACTTTTGTATCTGCAGCAATTGTCTCTAAATCAATAAACAGAAAATCTTCTCCCTGTTTTTCAGGAAGCTCTCCGGTGGTTTCAATATATGGGCTCATCAGTCCAAACGCGGTGATACGACAGTTGTATCCCGGAAAAGTGCCGTTTTTTGCCGTATATTCATCCTGCATATCATAAACATCATACTTAGTTTTGTCCGGTGATATGATTTCAAATCCGTCAGTCAGCCACTCGCTTCTGACGCTGCCGTTAAACTCATCAATACGGGTCATTATAGCGTCAATGCGCGATGCTTCAATATCATTTTGGGCAAGCAAATCAGACAAAATACCGCGTGAATACTCATCTGTCAGATTGGAGTATTCTATATTCTTAAGCACAGGCTGTGAATTACTCTGCTTCTTTGCCAGAACCTTAATCCTGCATTTTAATGTGCATTTCTTTGAAACCTTTGCTGTAATAATGCAGGTTCCGGTCTTTTTTGCGCTTATCTTCGCCTTAGTCTTACCTGCAGACTTCACAGTGGCAATTTTTTTGTCAGATGTGGACCATCTGATTTTTTTATCTGTATTCTTTACTCTAAGTTCACTTGTGCTGCCTACCCGAATGCTCAGCTTCTGCGCTGACAGTTTCGGTTTGGCCGCAGCAGCCGCAAATGAAGTTGTCCCCAATACAAGGGATATGATTATTAAAGCAATAACGGGCACTCTCAAATATTTTCCTGATTTCATAGCTTCCCCTCTCTAAAAAGCATCTCTAATCTCTTTTATGTTTATCTGCCTCACAAATTTACTTTCAAGGCTTTAAGCTCATCTTAATCTGCTCCTTACCATCATAAGCGCATATCCCAGCAGGTTCTGTCCTTTCCACTTGGTTTTATCAAATCTATCCGGGTTTTTCATCGATATCCCTATTCCCCATATTCCGTCTTTTACCGCACACTCAGCCAGAATATCGTTTCCGGTTCCGACAAGCAGTTTTTTCAATTCTTCGTTCTGTGAGAACTTTGCAATAAGCCCCTCATAGACAATAATCTGCCTTATTCCGTTCCAGCAGCTTTCTTCATATCCTGTCACACCTCTGCCAAGTGCTTTTATCTCTGCAACATCATCAGTTTCAAGTATCTGCTTAGCAGATGCAAGGTCATTGAAATGCACAGCTTTCTGATACATCATAAACTGCTCCATCGATGAAAACTTAATTTCCTCCACCACAAAGTCCGACTTGTACCAATTGCGTGAACCACTCCGACTTATAGAAGTCGGAGCTTCCTGTTTCAATCACTACTGCGT
>CAZDQV010000019.1:0-26230 GCA_964507795.1 uncultured Oscillospiraceae bacterium
GGTATGTTTTTTCTCATCTCTATAATTTCTTTGAATGTAAGCTCTCTTGCAAGCACCACACGCTTGATTCCCTGTCTATACCAAAATGATGCTGTAGCATAATTTGTGGTATTTGCCTGCGTGCTGAGATGGAGCTCCGCCTTTGGTATTATTTCTTTCAAAATCTCTATCACGCCGGGATCTGAGACGATAAATGCGTCTATATCAATATCCTTTATTTTATTGAGATATTCTCTCAGTGGCTCAAGATCTTCGTTGTGGGCATATATATTAAGTGCAAGATATGCTTTTGCATTGTTTTTGTGGCAATATGCTACTCCCTCTCTGATTTCGTCTATTGACAGATTTCCTGCTCCTGCTCTCAGGCTGAACATTTCACCGCCAAAATATACGGCATCTGCACCGTAATCAACTGCAAATCTCAATTTTTCCAGGTCTCCCGCAGGAGCCAGTAACTCTATTTTTTTCATAAAACAATAACTCTTTCTATTTTAATTTGCTGATTGCAATTCCATCACCTACCGGAAGAATTGAAGTGTCTGCATAATCAACACCGGTAATATATTCAACAAACTCTCTCATTCTTCTGATGCTTGTCCTGTATTTGCCTGTTTCATCGTATTTATCAGAAACCACACGTGCTTTAAAAAGCACATTGTCCGAAACTATCACTGCACCATCTGTACAATGTTTCAATGCGGCATCCCAAAAGCGCCTGTAGTGACTTTTGGCAGCATCTATAAATACAAAATCATATTGCTCATCAAGATTGTTTATGACTTCCTCTCCGTCACCACAAAACACCTGTATCCGGTCTGAAAACCCAAGGCGATCAATGTTTGCTTCTGCAATTTTGGCAGTTTCTTTTTTAACCTCAACTGTTGTAATCTTAGCATCACATACGGTTGCAAAGCAGCTTGCCGAATATCCTATAGCCGTACCTATCTCAAGTATTCTTTGCGGGTTTATAATTCTAAGCAGGTTTAATATGAGAGTTTCGGTATCAGGAAGTATTACAGGAACATTGTTTGCTTCTGCTTCTTCTCTCAAACTGCCAAGAACCCCGTTCACTGGTCTGTAAAAGGATGTAATGTATTCTGTTACTTCCGGATTAATTATATTTTTATAATTGCTCATTTAATTTCAATTTTCCTTGTCTGCTTGTTCATAAGCTTTGTAGTAGGCTTCCTTGTCTTTGAGAAATTGATTATAATCACTTGAAAAAGCTGCACTTCCGTCAAGCTTCTCGCTTACAACAAAATAAAGATAATCTGTATCTGCAGGAGATATGGCCGCTTTGATTGCATCTATTCCAGGGCTGCAAATAGGTCCCGGAGGCAGTCCTGTATTTTTGTAAGGGTTGTAGTCTGATTCAACAGCTATATCAGAATAAGTAAGGTTAACTTTGTCCTCCTGCAATATATATGATATGACTGAGTCCATCTGCAGCGCCATGCCTTTGTCAAGTCTGTTATATATCACGCTTGAGACAAGGGGCATATCACTTGCAATTCCGGCTTCTCTTTCTATGATAGAGGCTGTTGTTATTATATCCCTGAGAGAATGGCCTGAAGCTTTTACCTGCTCAATTATATCTGCAGTCATAACTTCCTTGAAATGGTCAAGCATTGATTCAATCACAGTTCTGGCATCTGTTCCTTCTTCAAAAGAATATGTATCAGGGTAAAGGAATCCTTCAAGCCTGTACATGGAGCGTTCATTGCCAGATAGAAAATCATACGTGCTGAAATCCCCATATTGAGCTTCATGCATGAATTCATCATAGGAAACCACGCCTGCCTCATCAAGGTTTTGGGCTATTTTTTCGACAGTCTGACCTTCTATGACAGTGAAACTGTGTGATAATGTCTCACCATCACTTATCATCCGCATTATCTGTTTCATACTCATTGACCGGGAAAATCCATAGCTGCCCGCCTTGTAAGTGCCATCGTAACCATACAGTTTTGACAGAATTCGAAATACTTTCGGTTTTTCGATAAGGCTGTTTTCTTCAAGTATTGATGCAATTGCAGCAGTCCCACTACCCTCGGTTATGGTTGTTGTGATAATATCTTCGGAAGTCTTGTCAACAGGACGCCCTTCTGACAGAAGCACAGCAAATACAACAGCAATTGCAACTGCTACAGCAACTATAACTGCGATTATTATTTTTTTCATATATATTCCTCTATTTTGCCATATATTTGGAAAGGGACGTAAAATTTACGCCCCGTTTGAGTTCCCAATTTTTATTTCTTTGATCTTCCCAGGTATTCCCCTGTTCTTGTGTCAATCTGAATAATCTCGCCTTCTTCGATGAAGATAGGAACGTGAATTGTGGCACCTGTTTCAACTACTGCAGCCTTGGTAACGTTTGTGGCTGTATTGCCTTTAACTCCCGGCTCTGTTTCGATAACCTTGAGGTCAACAAAATTAGGAGCTTCAACCATGAATGCATTGCCTTTGTAGAATTTGATAGTAGCTTCGTCGTTTTCTCTAAGGTATTTCATGGCTTCTTCAACCTGCTCTTCCATCAAAGGAACCTGATCGTATGTTTCAGGATCCATGAAGTAGTAAAGCTCTCCATCATTGTACAGATATTGCATAACCTTAGTCTCTATATGAGCCTTGGGGAATTTGTCATCAGGGTTAAAAGCTTCTTCTCTTGTAGCTCCTGTAAGTATGTTTTTGTATTTAGTTCTTACAAATGCAGCACCCTTACCCGGCTTAACATGCTGGAAATCTAAAACAACGTGAGGTTCACCGTTAATTTCAAATGTAATACCTTTTCTGAAATCGCTTGCATAAATCATAAATATCTCTCCATTCATCAAAAAAATCGTCTTTTCTGTCAACAACTATTATATCAAATATACCTGTTATTTCAAGTGCTAGTTTGCATTTTGGCTACTGCCTGCAGGCATTATTGTTTCATTTAATATCTGATAAACATCCTGCATCATAAGTGCAAATCTCATTTCACACTGTACATATTGTGCTGCTGCAGGATCCTGCATCATAATACCCATAAGCTCCTGCATCTTTGCAACAGCATCCGCATCCGCTTCTTCTCCTGCAATTTGCTTTGCCTGGAGTTCAAGCTGCTTTGCCTGGAAATCCTGTATCATTTTTTCAAGATCAGGATTCTTTGCAATCATGTCCTTTGCATTCATATATTGTTTGTATTCTTCACATTCTTTTATGGCTTTTGCCAGAGTGTGAGCCTGGTCATAAACATTCATCTAAATATCTCCTTTCGTGACTAAACCTCCAAGAATATAGGCAATATCACCGGACTTCTCTTGGTTTTTTCGTATATAAATGTGCGAAGTGCATCTTTTACTGTTGATTTCATCGCATTCCAGTCTCTGTTATTTTTTTTGCAACAATTAAGAAGTGCTTTTTCAACTACAAGTCGTGCATCTTCTATAAGGTCTTCGTTTTCTCTTACATATACAAATCCTCTTGATATGATGTCAGGTCCTGATATTACATTGCGTGATCTGTCTAATGCAGCAACTACTATTATGAGGCCTGATTCTGACAGAAGTCTTCTGTCACGCAATACTATATTGCCTACATCACCTACACCAAGTCCGTCTACGAGAATATCTTCTGCAGGTACTGTTTCTTTCAGAATTTCAGCACGTCTCCTGGTAAGATTGAGTATCTGTCCGTTTTCAAGAATAAAAATCGAATTGTTTTTCATTCCCAGATTCTTTGCTATCTCCTTGTGGGCCATCAGATGTCTTGCCTCTCCATGAACAGGCATGAAGAATTTAGGCTTGATAAGGGAATGCATTATCTTGAGTTCTTCCTCGCATGCATGTCCTGAAACATGAGTGTCTGCAATATCCGAGTATATTACTGTTGCTTCTTTTTCAATAAGTTTGTTTACTACATTTGACACCATCTTTTCATTACCCGGCACAGGAGTTGATGACAGTATTACTACATCTCCTTTTTTGATCTGTACCGATTTATGTTCATTTGATGCCATTCTTGAAAGAGCAGACATAGGCTCGCCCTGACTCCCCGTAGTTATAATCAGAAGCTGTTTGTCAGGTATGGAGTTTATTTTTTTGATATCAACAAGAGTTCCTGCCGGCACTGTCAGATATCCAAGCTCCATCGCTATATTAACCACGTTTTCCATGCTTCTGCCGGAAATAGCAACTTTTCTTTTGCATTTGACTGCATTGTCTATTATCTTTTGTACTCGGTGAACATTAGACGAAAATGTCGCAATTATAATTCTCTGATTCACATCCTCAAATATATTGGCAAGGGTTTCACCCACCACTTTTTCGGAAGCTGTAAATCCCGGTCTTAATGCATTGGTGCTGTCAGCCATCATGAGGGTCACGCCCTTGGCTCCTATTTCGGCAAGCTTCGTAAAGTTTATCGGTTCACCGTCCACAGGGGTATAGTCTATCTTGAAATCTCCAGTGTGGAAAATTCTGCCTGCAGGAGTGTCTATACAATAGCACACAGCATCTGCAATAGAGTGAGTTGTCCTTATGGTTTCAACTCCGAAAACTCCCAATTTAAATTTATCACCGGGTTTGATTGTATTAAGCCTTGCTTTGAGGCCATGTTCTTCAAGCTTGCTTTTGACAAGGCCAAGTGTAAGCCTTGTTCCATATATCGGTGCATTCAGCACCTTGAGAAAATACGGTATTGCTCCGATGTGATCCTCATGTCCGTGTGTCAGAATTATTCCTTTGATTTTTTTGTTTGAATTCTGCAAATACGAAAAATCAGGAAGTACAATATCTATTCCGTACATCTCATCTTCAGGGAAAGTCATACCACAATCTATAATCAGTATCTGATCCTGATATTCCAGGAGTGTCATATTTTTGCCAATGCCGTTAAGTCCTCCTATGGGGATGACTCTGACTCCCTGACTTTCCTTTTTGTTTGTGTTTTGTTTCATAAAATATCTCTCCATCTATTTGTCTTCAGATGGCTATTATTTAACAACGATATTTACCAGTTTGTCAGGTACTGCAATTACTTTTACAATGTTTCTCCCATCCACTGCTCTTACCGCAGCTTCGCTTTCCATAACAGTCTTCTGAAGTTCTTCTCTGTTTAATCCGCTGGCAACATTCATTTTTTCTTTAACCTTGCCATTAATCTGAATTACTATTTCAACGCTTGTTTTAACCAGTGCACTTTCATCATATACCGGCCAGCCAACATTATACAGGGAGCCTGTATGTCCGAGGTGTTCCCACATTTCTTCACAGATATGCGGTGTGAACGGTGAAAGAATCAACACCAGTTTTTCTATGCACGAATTAATCAAACCTTCATTTACATCAGGCAGCTCTTTATAGCGGTAAAGTTCATTTACAAATTCCATAATTGTACTTATTGCAGTATTGAACTGAAATCTTCCTGCCGCATCGTCTGAAACTTTTTTGATTGCATAGTTAGCCATGTAATTAAGCTGTTTGTCATTGTCGTTTCTGATTTCAAAATCAGTAGTTTTGAATCCGTATTTCTGCACTGTCTCATATACGAGTCTGTATACTCTGTTGAGGAATCTGAAGCTCCCCTCAACTCCCGCATCAGACCAGTCAAGCTCTTTTTCAGGAGGTGCAGCAAACAGTATGAAAAGGCGTGCCGTGTCTGCACCATATTTTTCGAGTATTTCAGCAGGGCTTACCACGTTGCCCAGTGATTTGCTCATTTTTTTGCCGTCTTTGTTTACCATACCCTGTGTAAGCAGGTTTTTGAACGGTTCTTCATCTGCCACAAGTCCCAGATCATATAAAGCCATCTGGAAAAACCTCGCATACATCAGGTGCAAGATAGCATGCTCTACTCCACCGATATACTGGTCAACACTCATCCAGTAGTTTACTTTTTCTTTGTCAAATACTTCGTTTTCATTCTTCGGATCACAATATCTCAGGAAATACCATGAAGAATCAAGAAACGTATCCATAGTGTCAATTTCTCTCTTCGCAGGAGCTCCACATACAGGGCATACTGTATCAACAAATGTCTTGCTCGTAGCTATTGGAGATTCTCCCTTACCTGTAAATTCAATATCTGTAGGGAGCAATACAGGCAGATTCTCTTCTTTTTCAGGAACCCAGCCACAATGCTCGCAATGAATCATAGGAATCGGAGTACCCCAATATCTCTGTCTTGATATGAGCCAGTCTCTCAATCTGTAGTTGACAGTAGCCTTGCCTATGCCCTCTGCTTCAACCCATTCGATAACCTTTTTGATAGCCTCGCGATTGTTAAGTCCGTCAAACTTGCCTGAGTTTATCATTGTTCCTTCTGCAACAAAAGCTTCTTTGAGGTTATTTACATCAATATCAGGATTTCCGGGATCTACTACAGGTATAATGTCAAGGCCGAATTTAACAGCAAATTCAAAGTCTCTCTCATCATGTGCAGGTACTGCCATAATAGCTCCTGTACCATAGCCCATAAGTACATAATCTGAAATATAGATAGGCACTTCCTTGCCGTTTACAGGGTTGATGGCATATTTACCTATAAATACACCTGTTTTTTCATTGCTTGTTGATGTTCTCTCGATGTCACTCATATGCTGGCATCTGTCGATATATTCATTTACAGGCTGTTCATATTCTGTACCCGCTACAAGGCTGTTTACATACGGATGTTCAGGTGCAAGTACCATATACGTTACACCAAAGAGTGTATCAACTCTTGTTGTAAATATTTTGAGCTTTCTTTCATCATCCTTGATTGCGAAATCAACCTCAGCACCTACGGATTTGCCTATCCAGTTTTTTTGCATAACTTTAACTTTGTTTGGCCAGCCATCAAGTATATCGAGGTTACTCAGAAGTCTTTCAGCATAATCTGTAATCTTGAAATACCACTGTGAAAGATTTTTTTTGCCTACAGGTGCGCCGCATCTTTCGCATGCCCCATCAACAACCTGTTCATTTGCCAAAACTGTCTGGCAATCAGGACACCAGTTTACAGGATTTTCTTTTTTGTATGCCAGTCCTTTTTTGTAAAACTGAATAAAAATCCACTGCATCCATTTGTAATAGTCAGGGTGACATGTGCATACTTCTCTGTCCCAGTCATATGCAAGACCAAGCTCTGAAAGCTGTTCCTCCATTTCATGTATATTATCCCAGGTCCACACATCAGGGGCAACGCCATGCTTGATAGCCGCGTTTTCTGCAGGTAGACCAAAAGAGTCAAATCCCATTGGGTGAAGCACGTTGTAGCCCTGCATATTTTTGAATCTTGCCACTACATCACCTATTGAATAGTTTCTTACATGACCCATATGGAGTTTGCCTGACGGATAAGGGAACATTTCAAGCACATAGTATTTTTCCTTATCCGGTTTTTCTTCCATTTTGAAAGTATTGTTGTCAGCCCAGTATTTTTGCCATTTCTTTTCTATTTCTGTGAAATTGTATCTTTCGTTCATTTCCATATCCTCCGGTATTAATTAAAATCCAGCGTATCGCAGTCTCCCCAGATTTTTTCAATATTATATTTCTCACGCATCTGCTCTGTAAGAACATTGATTATGATATCACCATAATCCATAAGCATCCATCCGGATGAAGGTTTCCCTTCTATGCTCTTTACAAATATCCCTTCTTTTTCAAAAACAAATTCCATTTCATCGACAAATGCGCCAAGCTGTCTTTCGCTTCCTGCAGTTACAAGTACGAAGTAATCTGCAAATGAAGATTTCTCAGCAATATCGATAATCATTACATCTCCGCCTTTTTTTGCATCTAATGCTTTAGCTGCAAACAGCGCCATTTCCTTACTGTTCATCAATACACTCCTTTAATGCTTCTATAGTATCCCTTCCGGGATTGATTCCTTTTGCTTCAAGGTCTTTGACCGTCCATTCCAAAATAAATCTGTACACGCTTTCTATATCAGAAATTGCCTCCCTGCGAAGCTTTGCGGCTTCAGGATAAGTCCTTCCCGGCTCTACAGCATCCGCCACAAATATTATTTTTTCAAGCATGGACATTCCTGCTCTTGCGCTTGTATGGTACCTGATTGCATTCAGAATATCTTCATCATCTATGCCATAATATTCTTTTGCCCAACATGCTGCTATCCGGCCATGTGCAAGATTGGTATTTCCGATAAATTCCCGACCTATATTAAACTTTTTGACTTCCTCATCAGACTCTGCTACTGAAAGAGGCTTTGCTATATCGTGAAACAGCGCAGCAGTCCGTGCTTTTGAAATATCCTGATTGTGTGCCGCTGCAAGCTGCTCTGCTGTTTCAACAACTCCAAAAGTATGCTTTTTTCTTGATTCCTTGAGGTTTTTATCTATATATTCAAGACATTTATTTATATAATCCATTTTCCTGTATATACCTTTCAACCTTAGGATTTATATAGTCCTTGACAGATTCCCCGTTTTTGAGCTTTTTTCTGAGCTCAGTAGATGAAATATCAATCTGAGTATTATGTACAACAATTATATCGCATCCGTATTCTGCTTTTATTTCTTTTATCTTCATTTCAAGTTCATCATCTTTGTAACCGGGTCTTGAGCCTATGATAAATGAATAGCCCGAAAGTATTTCATCTGCATTTTTCCATGTATCAATTTTGAGAAAAGCATCTGTACCTGTGATGAAGTAGATTTCTGCATTGTTTCCAAATTCATCTCTGAAATGATTCAGTGTATTTATTGTATATGAAACTTCATCTTTGTTTAATTCATATGCCGAAACTATAGCTCCATCATAATTCTGAAGTGAAAGCTCTATCATCTCAGCTCTGTGTCTGCCGTCTGTGGCTTTTCTGTCAAGTTTGAAGGGCTGCAGATTGGCCGGAACAAATATTATTCTGTCAAGCTCTGCCTCATCCTTTGCCTGTATTGCAAGATATATGTGTCCAAAATGTATCGGGTCAAAACTCCCTCCAAATATTCCAATTCTGGTCATCAGTTATTTCTCCAGTTTTTCATATAAAGTTTTTACTATGCTGTCTGCCGGAACTTCTATCTGCTCTGATTTATCAAGAATCTTGAGTTGCAATATTCCTGTTTCAATTTCATTGTCACCGATTACTACTGCATAAGAAGCTCCTGATCTGTCTGCTGCTTTAAACTGTCCCTTGATATTTCTCTCAAGTAAATCAATTTCTGTGTTTATACCATGTGCTCTGAGCTCTCCTGCCAGTTTGAGACCGTATTTTTTTGCCTTATCTCCCATAATTACTATGAACACTTCTGTTCCATGTGGCTTCGGTATTTCCACACCGTTTGCCTCCATTGTAAGCAGCAGTCTTTCGATGCCAAGACCAAATCCCACACCGGGTGTTGCAGGGCCTCCTACTTCTTCAATCAGATTGTCGTATCTGCCACCGCCGCATACTGTACCCTGTGCACCAATGCTGGTTGTTACAAATTCAAAAGCTGTCTTGGTATAATAGTCAAGCCCTCTTACAATTCCCGGATCTACAACATATTCAATATTCATGGCTTCAAGATTCTGTTTGAGCTCTTCAAACGCATCTTTGCACTCATCGCACAGGTAGTCAAGCATTACAGGTGCTCCCTGCACCAGCTCCTGACATACAGGCGATTTGCAATCCAATATCCTGAGAGGGTTTCTCTCGTATCTGTCCTTGCATGTGTCGCAAAGATCATCATATCTGTCTGCAAGAAATTCTCTGAGTGCCGCTCTGTGTTTTTCTCTGCATGAAGGGCATCCTATGCTGTTGATTCTCAGCTCTATGTCTTTGATCCCCATTGAGTTTAAGAATTCATATCCAAGTGATATAACTTCGGCGTCCGCCAGCATATTGCCGGTTCCGAAAGTTTCTATTCCAAACTGGTGGAACTGTCTCAATCTGCCTGACTGAGGCTTCTCATATCTGAAGCATGATATATCATAAAAATATTTGGTTGGCTGTGGGTCTGCATAAGATTTATGCTCTACAAAAGATCTCACTACAGGGGAAGTCCCCTCCGGTCTCAATGTAATACTTCTGTTTGCAAAGTCAGTAAATGTATACATCTCCTTTTGTACGATATCTGTAGTATCGCCTACGCCTCGTTTGAACAGCTCTGTATGTTCAAATACAGGTGTTGCAATCTGCCTGAAGCCGTATTTTGCACATATATCTGCAAAAGCATTCCGTACATATTTCCATTTGTATGCGTCCTGGGGAAGCATGTCTTTTGTCCCCTTTGGTGCATTTGTAAGCATCATTTCACCTCCTGTTAAATATATGTCTGTTTTTTCTATCAATCATTTCATCTATGCGTGAAATGTATATTTCGTAATTTGATACATTGGGTACACGTTCAAGCCTGTTTTCTTCAGGATAGTATACCTTGCTGATACCGCCTGCTCCCATAGCTATAATGCTCTGTGCCTCTTCCATAATCCGTATATTATATACGCTCAATGTGTCATTTTTGCAATATCCCGTGTTTTCGAGGCTGCCTGCCATATGCTTTTGCCTGTAAAGATAGTATGGCCTGTAGCATTTGTCATCTAAAATTTTTCTTCCCGCTGCAAGCATCTGTGAAACTGTTTCGGCCTGCCTGAAATGAAAGTTGCTGTCTATATCTTTGAGCTTTGAAGCTCTTTTGACTGCAAGGGTATGAACTGTTACGTTTTCGGCTCCAAGCTCTGTGACTTTACTTACCGTATCGCAAAAGTCATCAGGGGTTTCCCCGGGAAGTCCTGCTATGAGGTCACAATTGATAATGGGAATTTCAAATTTGCGTGCAAATCTGAATGCATCATAAAATTGACGGTTTGTATGATTCCTGCCGATTATGTGCAGAGTCTCTTCTTTCATTGTCTGAGGATTAATACTTATTCTGTTTATATTGTAATCAGAAATCAGTCTGATTTTCTCCTCTGTAATGGTGTCAGGCCTGCCCGCTTCTATTGTGAACTCTTTAATATTCTCAAGATTTATATGCTTATAAATATATAAAAAAAGTTTTTCAAGCTGGTATTCATCAAGAGTTGTCGGAGTGCCTCCTCCTATATAGACGCTCTCCGGTATTATGCCGGAAGCTTTCATGCCTTTGCCGACTGCTTCAATTTCCCTGCACAATGCACCAAGATATACATTTACAGCTTCTCTATCTGCCTGATTTGAAGTAAAAGAGCAATAAAGGCACCTTGTCGGACAAAACGGTATGCCAATATATATTCCTGCCGAGTTCAAAGACGGTTTGCCCAGATTCTCCTGCTGGTAACTGTATATATCCACGAGTTCTTTTGCCTTCTCGCTGCTTACTCTATAGTCTTCCGTAAATTCTCTGTAGGGGTCGGACAGCATTCCTGCAAGTTTGACAGGTCTTACACCTGTAAGAGTGCCCCATGGTGGTTTTTGTCCTGTCAAAGCAGAAAGTCTATCATAAATTCTGGCTTTTAACAGATTCTTATCGTTTTTTGTATCGCCCTCAAGAGTGAATTCCAGCTTATTCTTGAGATTCTCAGTTTGCCTGGTAAGCTCATCCTCTGTTATATATTTTCCCTGTTTGTGCTGCTCTAAGGCATAGATTTCAAACTCGTCTTCAGGAAGGAATATTTTGATAAGCTCTTCATATTCATATCTTTTGGTTACATTGTTTAAGACGATATTATACAAAAGGATTGTTCTCCTTTTCAAATCCTATTGTTGTAGGCCCCATGTGGCCAGGGAGCACCTGTGTTTCATCAGGCAACAGGAACAGCTTGTTTTTGATTGATTCCATTATTGTCTTGAAATCACCACCAGCAAAATCTGTCCTTCCTATCGATCTGCAAAACAACGTATCGCCGCTGAAAAGCACATCATCAACAAGTATGCACATGCCACCTTCTGTATGTCCCGGAGTCATTATGAACTTCATAGTCATGTTGCCTACTGTCAACGTGTCCCCCTCGTCAACGAGTATATCTGCCTTAAAAGAGACTTTTTCAGTTCCATAATGATGAGCCACATTTAATTCCGGATCTTCAAGCATTTTTTCCTCTGCTTTGGAGCATACAACCTTTGCATCAGGAAAATCTTTGAGATGTGCCTGCACTCCGCCTATATGATCTCCATGTCCGTGAGTCAGGACAATATATTGTATCTGTATATTGTTTTTCTCGATTATTTTTTTGAGTTCCGGGCTGTATCCGCCAAGGTCAACTATAAATCCGAGCCTGGTTTCTTCGTCGCATACAAGATATGTATTTGCCTGCAGCATTCCTGTCGGTATATTAACTATTTTCATACTTTCACCTCTTAAAAAGTTTTACGGCTGTCTAACAGTATAGTTACCGGGCCGTTGTTGTGTATCTTAACAAGCATATGTGCCTGAAATATTCCTGTTTCAACTTTGATTCCTTCGCCCCTTATGATTTCGCAGACCATCTGATAAAGCCTGTTTGCAGCCTCGGGGTCTTCTGCTGTTATGAAGCTTGGGCGTTTGCCTTTACGAACATCTCCAAGCAATGTAAACTGTGATATTGCAAGGATGCTGCCTCCAACATCTTTGACTGACAGATTCATTTTTTCATTGTCATCTTCAAAAATGCGAAGTCCTGAAACTTTGTCTGCAATATATTTTGCATCCTTGTCTGTATCGCCCTTTTCGACTCCTATCAGAACAACAAGGCCTTCATTTGTTGATCCTGTAATCTGTCCGTCTACGCTCACATCTGATTTTATCACTCTTTGCACTACTGCTCTCATCTGAATTCAATTACTCCTGTATACGTCTATGACGCCACTTATGCTTTTGAGATTTCTCAATACCTTTTGTATTTCTCCTGTATCAGAAAGTGCGAGCGTCATTGTCATATGAACAATATTATCTTTGTCAGATCTTGCATTTACTCCTGTGATATGAACATCCATGTCTTCACATGTCCTTGAAATATCTGCAAACATACCTTTTCGGTCTTCAGCAATTACGGATATATCAGTATTGTATGAAATTGCATTTTCGCCGCTACTCCATTCAACCTCTATAAATCTGGCTTTTTCGGATTCAGGAAGGTTTATTATATTAGGACAGTCAACCCTGTGAACTGAAACACCTCTGCCTTTGGTTATATATCCTATAATCTGATCTCCCGGAACCGGGCTGCAACATTTGGATACTCTGACAAGCAGATTGTCAATACCTTTGACTCTGACTCCCGCATCGTTATATCTTGCTCTCGTATTTTTGCTGACAGCTTTTGTTTCAATTCCGGATATTTTGTTTTTCGATTTGTCTTCTTCAACTTTTCGCTGTTCTTTGAAAAACCCAATGATAAGGGTTGCAGCTTTACCAAGGGTAGTACCGCCCTGACTTATCTGTGTATAAAAATCATCAAGCGAATGATATTTTAATTCTTTGATTGCTTTGTTGATATATGTGGATTTCAATACCTCATTGGGATCATATCCTTTTTTGCGCATGTATTTGTCAATGGCATCCTTGCCTTTGTCAATAGCACCTGAGCGGTTTTCTTTTTTGAGATACTGTCTTATCTTGGTTCTTGCAGTACTGCTCTTGGCAATTCTCAGCCAGTCTATATTAGGTCCCGATGAGTTTGGATTTGTGAGTATTTCCACAATATCTCCGTTTTGCAGGGTATGATTGATGGTAACTATTTTACCATTGATTTTGGCGCCCACACATTTGCACCCTATGTCTGAATGTATCTTAAATGCAAAATCAAGAGGCGTGGAGCCAGCAGGCAGCTCCAGCACATCACCTCTTGGGGTAAATACATAAACCTGACTTGCAAACAGATCCACTTTGAGTGTTTCCATGAACTCTCTTGGATCCTCCATATCCTTTTGAAGCTCCAGTGTCTGTCTGAGCCATGCAAGTTTTACTTCTTCTTTGTCTGATTTAATTCCTTCTTTGTATTTCCAGTGTGCCGCAATACCATACTCAGCAATTTTGTGCATTTCATAGGTTCTGATTTGAATTTCAAACGGATCTCCGTTGTCACCTATTACTGTGGTATGAAGCGACTGGTACATATTAGGCTTGGGCATAGCTATATAGTCTTTGAATTTACCCGGTATGGGCTTCCACATTGTATGAACTATGCCAAGCACTGCATAACAATCCTTGACTGATTCAACAATCACTCTGATTGCAGTAAGATCAAAGATTTCGTCAAGCTGTTTGTTCTGATATTTCATCTTGCGATAGATGCTGTAAAAATGCTTTGACCGCCCCATGATTTCACATTTGATATTAAAGTCGTCAAGAGCTTTTTTGACTTCACCTATAACCTGATTTATGACTTCTTCTCTCTCGTCTTTTTTGGCACTTACTTTTTCGGCAAGTTCATAATAGGCTTCAGGCTCCAGATATTTCAGTGCAATATCTTCCATCTCAAACTTCATAGTATATATTCCAAGCCTGCTGGCAAGAGGAGCATAGATTTCAAGTGTTTCTCTGCATTTCTCTTTGATCTTCTCCTCTGTCATGTAGTTGATTGTTCTGAGATTATGAAGCCTGTCAGCCAATTTTATAATCAGAACTCTGATGTCTTTTGACATGGCAAGAAACATTTTTCTTAAATTTTCAGCCTGTTTTTCTTCTTTGTTTTCAAATACAATTGAGCCCAGTTTGGTAACTCCGTCAACCAAAAGCAGCACTTCCTCACCAAATTCATCTTTGAGCTGTTCTTTGGTATATGAGGTGTCTTCGATGACATCATGAAGCAGACCTGCAACGAGGGTTTCATCATCCATGCCAAGCCCTGCAAGTATACGTGCAACCTCAACCGGGTGAATTATATATGGTTCACCGGATTTTCTAAGCTGACCGTTGTGCATATCCTCTGCTATGGAGTATGCTCTATTGATAAGGTCAACATTATAGTTGGGATTTATATTCAAAATGTCATCCAAAAACTGCTGCCTGCGATTCATCTTTGTTCCTTCAAATTCTCAAAAGTTAAACTACTGCACCTTCACCATAATCTTTTGGTTTTTCTTTTTCTTTTTTGGGTGCACCCTGATATTTCTTTTTGCCTCCACCGTTACCGCTGTTTTTTCTTTTTTCAGTAAGCTTTGTGAGATCATAGTAAAGAGGTGAGCATACAAATATTGATGATGCGGCACCTACGATTACGCCTACCATCAGAGGCAGTATGAACTGTCTGATTGATTCTGAAACCATGATATACATAGGAATCATTACAATCAGTGTTGTTGCCGATGTCATGAGTGATCTTCCAAGTACCTGATTTACACTTGTGTCCGTAAGCTCCATAAGGTCGCGTTTTTTGGTAAGTCCAAGGTTCTCTCTTATTCTGTCGAATATTACTATAGTATCGTTTATGGAATAACCTACAACTGTAAGTATACCTGCTATAAACGGATTGTTGATGGTAACGTGGAATATTCCGTAAAATGCGATTACAATCAGTACGTCATGGAATACACCTGCTAAAGATGCCACTCCAAACGGTATTCTTCTGAATCTCACTACGATATATATGAGCATGCACAGTGCAGCTATAAGGACTGCCTTGACAGCATTTGCCTTGAGCTCGTCACCCACTGCAGGTCCAAACTGTTCAGATGCTATGAGACCGTCATCTTCACATCCGAATTTTTCCTGCATAGCATCAAATATTTCGCTTCTTGCATCATTGTCATAGAATGTGGTTGTCTTGACTATAACCTGCGAATTGTTATCTCCACCATAAACAAGATTTATATTCTCTGCGTCAAACTCACTGAGTACGTCTTCCACTTCTGAAAACTCAACTTGTTTGCCCATATCTATAGTCATTGTGGTACCACCTGTAAAGTCAATACCATAGTTAAATCCTCTGATTCCTCCTACCACAAATCCGCATAGAATTATGATAATGCTGACAATATAATATATTTTTCTGTGCTTGAGCACATGGAAGAATTTCTTGATATGGAAACTTGCGCTTCCGTCTTCTCTGATACCAAACAGTGATTTCTTAGGCTCTTCTTTTTTGAGGCCTATGAAAGTTTCAAGATAAAGTCTTGAAATAAGTACGCCTGATATAATACTGAATATAACACCCAGCATCAATGTTACTGCGAAGCCTTTAACTGTAGCGGAACCCACTTCGTACAGTACAACACCTGCGATAAGAGTTGTTATCTGGCCGTCCATAATAGCTGAAAGTGCATTGTGGAAGCCTGACTCGCATGAAATTCTTACCGATTTGCCCTGACTTAATTCCTCTCGTATTCTTGAGAATATAATTACATTGGCGTCAACCGCCATACCGATACCCAGTATGATACCTGCAATACCCGGCAGTGTCAGTGTGCTTCCTGAGAAAGCCATTGCCCACAGTACCATAATTATATAAAGCAGCAATGCCACGTTGGCGATAACTCCGAGGAATCTGTATGCTGCAATCATAAGTATGAAAATCAGTCCAAAGCCTATAATTCCTGCAATGACACTCTTTTCGAGTGCGTTGTATCCTATTGATGCTGACTGAGTTGAGGATGTTACTTCTGTGAGAGTTACAGGAAGCGAACCACCTCTGATAAGTGCAGCAAGGTTTGATGCTGACTCACTTGTATAGTTACCTGTTATCTGACAGCTGCCGCCGCTGATTACAGTCTGTACTTCAGGTGCAGTTATAATGCTGCCGTCAAGGACGATGGCGATACATTTGTTGCTTGATACGCCCTGATCTTCCATTTTGTTTTCAACTTCACCGTAATAAGCTTTGCGGGAACCTTCTTCGAATTTGCTTGATCCTTCACTGTCAAACTGAATATTTACAACATAACCTGTTGAATCCTGGCTTGTGCCAGCTGTTGCATCTTTGACATTGCCGCCATCAACTACAACAGTTCCGTCTGCAAGCAGGAACTGAAGCTGTGCAACCTGCCCGATTTGTTCAATAGCTTCTTCTGCATTGTCTGCACCAGGAAGTTCTATTCTAAGTCTTTTGCTTCCCTCTATAGTTACAACTGCTTCTGAAAATCCCATTTCATATACACGGTTTTCCATTACAGTTTTGGTCTGTTCCATCAGCTCTGAAAGCTCTTCGCCTGTATAATCAGTCTCGGCTTCCATTACAACGTATACACCGCCTTTGATGTCCAGTCCCAAATTAAGTTTGTCTTTAATCGGTTCGATTTTACCGATTCCGAAAATGGTGACATACCATGCGAATACTGTAAATACGATGAGTATAATTGACAGTACCCTTCTAAAATTTTGACTCATATTATTACCTGCTTTCTCTTATGTATTTGTGTTTGGCATAAAATTACACCAACTTAAACATAACTCATAATATTTTACTACTTTTTCGTTTGCGGTACAAGAGAAATACAGGATTTTAGGCGCAAAACCGTTTACTTTTTTGTATTTACATGTTGTGCTCCGCTGTAAAAAGCAAAAAAGCAAGAGGATAACAATAAAAATCCTCTTAGCTGCTGCTAATAGTATCTCACTGTTATTCTCTTGCCTGCTTTTTTGAGATTTTCCGACAGAGTTTCAACCAGCTTGAATTTGAGAGTGCTGTCTATAATTCCTTCATGAGCTTCGTTTACAGCCTGTCCCACAAAGAAATTTATGTCTGTTGCTATTTCAAACAGAAACTCTGCAAGGCGTGATGCTCCGTCTTTTTTTAGAAATTTTTTGGGTGCATCGCTGTGAGCATCCATATATATTTCTGAAAGCTCTATGAGTTTTTTGAGAGTTATGACTCCTTCTGTAACAAGATCAATGCCTCTGATATATCCTATTGGTGGTATTTCACTGTCACAATAATCAAGCTCTGCTTTTACTTCCTGTCCCATAAATTCGGCGACTATCTGCGATGTTGTTCCGCCACATACTATTCTGATGCCTTCTTCTGCAAGAAAATCAGATACATATTTCTTGCAATATTCTTTTCGGGACGGAGGCCCGATAAGTATGTTTACCTGTTGTTCCTGCCTTATTTTAACTGCCGCAACAGTAGTGTCATCACCCGGCTCTCCCTGATAAAGTCCAAAACTGGCATCAGCAAGAACTGCCGCTATGCACCTTGCTGACATATCAGGCTGGATATTCTGATGCATATAGTCAATGATGTCATCTCTGCACCAGCCGAAGTTAAGCAGCTTGCCTATTCCTGCATGAGGCACGCCATCAGACATCACGATTATGACATCCTGGTCTTCAAGTTCCAATTCTGATTTGTATATTTTTTTGCCACAGACAACAAGCTCTTCTCTTTCCATAACCCAAGGGTATCCGTTTCTAAAAAAAAGGCACTCAGGGCTGTCAAATTCAAACATAAAGCCTTTGCCTTCGTTATTGAGATGTATTACAGAAAACGTAGAATAAGCTACACCTCTGACCTTACACACAGGCAGAGTTTCAATTATTGTTTCAACACAGTCATCAAGCGGTATGTTTTCTGACACCATAGTGCTTAATATTGTAGATGTAAGTGTTGCAAGTATATTGGCTTTTACTCCGCTGCCCATGCCGTCTGCAAGTACCAGTGTGGTATATCCGTTTTTTCTGGCTACGGAGACCATGTCTCCACACAGCTCTTCGCCTTTTTTGTTAAATGAAGTATATCCGTATTCGAGAAACAGGCTCATTACATTTCATCCTCCTCATCAATCAGAAGAATATTTTTGAGCTTCATGAGAGCTATCTTGCTTTCTGCTGTAGTCTCACCGAGAAGAGAGGCGATTTCCTGAGCTGTTCTCATCTGTTTCTTGATGACAGCATCAGCTGCCGCAACAGTTTCTTCTGTCAGCTTGTCAAGTCTGTCATTGTAGTGAACGTCTTCTGTGATATCCTTCATTGTTGCAAACATCATGCTATGATTTTTCATATGATTCAGTGAAAATTCAACATAAGCACCGGTTGCCGGTATCAGAAGCTCTTCCAGTTTGATATTTCTTTTTTCGGCGAGGGCCGCTATAATATCAGGATTATTTCCTGTAAGGTCGATTATAGAATCTGCTTTTTCTCCGGATTTATCTATTCCAAGAAGATGCCCTGCCTTATCATTAATATCAGCAACTGTAAAATCACTGTCTATAACCACTATACCGTTAGGGCTGTTTTCGATTATTTCTACTGACAGATTCTCCGCTCGCTCCCTCATATATGGCAGGCACATCTCAATATCCGCATATCCGTTTGCAACTGCCCATGCTTTTTCTCTGCAGCTTGAATATCCGCAGGCTCCACAGTCAAGCTCATCTTCACTGCTGAACTTGCCGGTCTTTTCAAGTATTCTGCTTATTTCATCCTCTGATGGCTGTCTGTCATTGGTACTGATTCTGTCGTGTTTACAAAAAACATCTATGTTTTCATGTTTTACCGGCACCGGCAGCAAATCTCCCCAGTTGTTTTCGGCTGTATATTTGCGCACTTTTGCATTTGAAATTATTGAGCTGTTTTCTCTGTTTATGCTGCAAGGGCCATTGACACACGCTCCCTGACAGGTGTTAAGTTCCACAAAAACACCCTCGAGCCTATCGATTTCCTCAAGCACTTCTTTGCATCTTGAAGCTCCGTCAATTGCTATATATTCGTAACCGCTTGGCTGGTTTCTGAGAGATCTGATTACACCTGTGCTTACCGGAAATACTCTTGCTCTGTTCCAGTGCCGGTTTTCTGCTTCTCCGGTATCCTCCGGCTGCAGGCCAAGTTCTTCAAACAACTCAACAAGCTCCTCAAAGGTCAACACACCATCAAAGAGCCCTGACTCTCTGCATTCTTTCTTCTTGGCAATACATGGACCTATAAATACTATACCACAGTCAGGGTTTTCAGCTTTGAGAAGTCTGGCATGGACGATTGCCGGAGATTCAACAGGTGCAAGATATTCAAGTGCGTCCTGATAATACAGAGAAATTGCTCTGTTTACCGCAGGGCAGCATGACGATATAAGGTTTTTGTATTTTCCCTGTGCAAGCAATCTCTCATATTCATCTGCCACAGCTGCAGCTCCTCTTGCAGTTTCTTCTGCATCAAAAAACCCTGCCTGTTTGAGCATATTTCTTATTGTTGAAAATCCTGATACATCAAAATTGGATATAAATGACGGAGCGACACTGGCTATAATTCTTTTGGATCTGAGCAGCTCCTTCACCTCGTCAAGCTCACTGTGAACTTCTTTAGCATTTTGCGGGCACACAAGTGTGCATTTGCCGCAAAGTATGCATCTTTCTTTGATTATTCTGGCCTGATTGTCAACTATTCTGATTGCCTTGACAGGGCATTCCTTCAAACATTTATAGCAGTTTTTGCATCTGGCGCTTTTAAAATCAAGATATACTGTCATCTGTTAACCTCATATATTCGTTGCGTTTTTATCTTTAGTCAAAATCCATAGTCTGAAGCCCGTTCAGCTTGCACAATGTGTTTACTACTGCAAATATTATCACAGCTCCAAGGTTGGCTGTAGTATTGTCCTGGTCAAATCTCGGCGATATTTCACATATATCAAAACCTCTTATCTTTTTGGTCCTCAAAATATGTTTGATAACAGGCATCACAACCTCCGGGTCAAGACCAAATGATTGCGTTGCGCTTACTCCCGGCGCGAAAGCCGAAGAAAACACATCTGTGCAAATAGTGATATATGCATTGTTGCATTTGTAGAGAAACGAATCAATCTTTTCTATCAAATCAGCATAAGATGCTGAAGTTATATCTTTGGCCAGCACATAATCCACACCAAGTTCTTCTGCCGTCCTGAAAAGGCTTACTGTATTACTGTGCTGCTGTATGCCAAGAGGCATATAGTTATATGCAATGCCTCTTTGTTTGCATATATCAGCAATCTGTCTGAACATAGAGCCTGATGAAGAGCCGTTATCATAAGGTCTCAAATCAAAGTGAGCATCAAAATTGATTATTCCCATATCGCCTGCTTCTTCTTTGATGCAATGTGCCATCTGTCCCGTGAAATGCCCGAAAGTTGTTTCGTGACCTCCACCAAGCACTATCGGAAACAAATTGAGATCAAGTATTTTTGCTACTGCTTCTGCAAGCAGCTTCTGGCCTTCTTCCATGGGAATTTCATCACATAGTATATTGCCTGCATCAAACAGCTTGACTTCCTGTGAGAAACAGCACGGAAGATTTGACATTTGTTTTCGTATGAAGTCAGGAGCAAGAGCCGTACCTGTACGACCCTTGTTTCTTTTAACTCCCTGTTCGCTGCAAAATCCTACAAAGGCAAATCCCAGTGTTCCTTCAAATTTCTGATTATATTCATTGAGATCAACAGGCTGTACCCACTGATGCCATCTGAAAGTATCATAATCCTCTGTACTGTCCACTCTTCCTGTCCAGTATTCCATTGCATTTACATAATTATTTAGCATGTTTTATCACCCTGAAGTTCATTGCTTTGCAATGAGTCTATCAAATATATCAGTTATATTTGCTGCTGTCACATTGCATATAAGTTCATCATCTGCTTTAATTGTAACACCTTCCGCACATTTTCCAAGACAGAATCCTGCTTTAAGTTCAACTTTTTCTTCGAGTTTTCTCTCTGCAACAAGACGTTGCAGCGTTTCTATCACCTGTTGTGAGCCTTTGAGATGACATGCACTTCCCACACATATCGTTATTACCATTACGTATATCACTCCTTTTTGAATCTGTTGAAAACAATTAATGATTCTCAAAGAAATTATTTGTAATGCAACAGATGATGTGCTTTGTCGCCTGTAAGAAGCTTGTCATATATTCCGTCTGTTATAGGGTTTTCTGCTGAAAGTTTGACAGTTGACATGCGGTCAGCCTCATACATTCCATGCGATCTTTCCTGTTTTGCTCCACCAAGAGCGTAAGGCTGTCCTGCGCCTGCTATGCAACCTCCTTCACATGCCATTACCTCTATGAAATCATAATGAATTTCACCGGATTCAAGTTTTTTAATCAGATTTTCGGCATTTCGAAGGCCGCTTACAATGGCAATTCTAAGTTCTGTATCCCTGTAAGGAACCACTACTTCCTTGAGTCCTTCAAAACCTCTGACTCCTGTAAATGAAATATCAGCAAGATGATCCTTGGCATCTTCACCCATAATATAACGGATCACAGCTTCTGTAACTCCTCCTGTAACACCGAAAATAACGCCGGCGCCACTGGCAATACCCATAGGCATATCAACAGCTTCAGGAAGAACCTTGTCGAAGTCAATTCCTGATTCTCTTATCATTTTTGCAAGCTCTACTGTAGTAATTGAATAATCAACCGCCTGCAATCCATCGACTTTCAGATCATCTCTTTTTATCTCATATTTTTTTGCAGTACAAGGCATTATTGCAACCACCTTGGTTTTTTTTGGCTTCCTGCCCGTTTCACTCAATCTTGCTTTTTCTTTTAATACTGCTCCGAGCATTTCCATAGGTGATTTACAGCTTGAAATATTATCTTTAAGTTCAGGATGCTTGATTTCTGCATATCGGAACCATGCAGGGCAGCATGAAGTAAACAGCGGCAATCTGTCTCCTTTTTTTATCCTATCTATAAGCTCTTTGCCTTCTTCAATAACTGTCAGATCGGCCCCTGTAGCCGTGTCATAAACTTTATCAAAGCCCATGCGTTTCAGGATGCTTACTGTTTTGCCCATCACATTTGTGCCGAGAGGAAGCCCGAATTCATCGCCGAGAGCCACTCTCACTGCCGGTGCAATCTGTGCCTCTACGATTACATCTTTGTCATTCAAATCCTCCCAGAGTTCTTCTGTATCAAGTTTGATTGTAATTGCACCTGTAGGACATACAGCTCTGCACTGTCCGCAATTCACACAGTTTGTCTCTGAAAGAGGCATGTTGAAGGCTGTTGTAACTTCCATTCTGGAACCTCTGTGGGCGAAATCTATAGCACCCACATTCTGTATTTCAGAGCACATGCGCACACAGTCTCCACACAATATACACTTGTTTGGATTTCTGATTATAGCAGGTGATGAGCAGTCTTTGTTGTCCCATATACTGTATGGCTCAAATCTTACTTCCTTCAATCCGAATTTACAAGCAAGATCCTGCAGGTCGCAGTTGAAATTGATTTCGCATGTTGTACAGTCTCTGCAATGATCAGCAAGCATAAGTTCCAATATCATTCTGCGATATTTACGAAGTCTTGGTGTATTTGTCTTTATTTCCATTCCGGAACGCGGCGGTGTCGAGCATGATGCCATTATTTCTCCGTGTTTTCCCTCCACAACACACATTCTGCATGCACCGTATGTTGAAAGTTCTGAGTAATAACAGAGCGTAGGGAGCTCTATTCCTGCTTTTCTTACAAGGCTCAGTATATTTTTTTCGCCTTCAATTGCAACAGGCAGACCATCAATTGTCATATATTTTTTCCCATTCATCGTATTCATATAATCAGTCCTCCTTGATTGCATTGAATTTGCATGTGTTTATACATGCTCCACATTTGATACACTTGTTCTGATTTATTTCAAACGGTTCTTTCACCTTGCCCTCTATTGCACTTACCGGGCAGGATCTTGCGCACAGGCTGCACCCTTTACACATATCTTTGTCGATTACAATCTGTCTGAGTGCCTGGCATGTTTTTGTCCTGCATTTTTTGTCGACTATGTGCTCTATATATTCATCTCTGAAATATTTGAGTGTTGAAACCACTGGGTTTGCTGCAGTTTTTCCAAGTCCGCAAAGTGCTGTCGATGTAATTGTATCAGCAAGTTCCTCCAGCATATCAAGATCTGAGAGTTCACCTTTGCCTGCTACTATCTTTTCGAGGATTTCAAGCATGCGCCTTGTACCTTCTCTGCAAGGTACGCATTTGCCGCATGATTCGTTCTGTGTAAAGTTCATAAAGAATCTTGCAACTTCAACCATGCATGTATCCTCATCCATTACCACAAGGCCTCCTGAACCTATCATGGCTCCTGCTTTTTTGAGGCTGTCAAAGTCTAAAGGCAGATTGAGATGTTCATTTGTGAGGCAAGCGCCTGACGGTCCTCCAATCTGTACTGCCTTAAAGCTTTTGCCCCCTCTTATGCCGCCACCTATATCAAAAATGATTTTGCGAAGCGGAGTTCCCATAGGTATCTCTATAAGTCCTGTGTTTACAATATTTCCTGTAAGGGCAAATGCTTTGGTTCCGGGGCTTTTTTCGGTTCCTATGCTGCAATACCATTCTGCTCCCTTTTCGATAATGATAGGCACGTTTGCAAATGTCTCAACATTATTCAGAAGTGTAGGTTTACCAAACAAACCTTTTTCAACTGTTCTTGGAGGTTTTACTCTCGGCATGCCTCTGTCGCCTTCAATTGATGTTGTAAGGGCACTTCCCTCGCCGCATACAAATGCTCCGGCTCCCTTAACTATATCTATATCGAAACTAAAACCTGTACCTAATATGTTTTCTCCAAGAATGCCATATTTTCTGGCACCCTTAATGGCATTGTCAAGTCTTTGAACTGCAAGAGGATACTCTGCTCTTACATATATGTATCCTTTCTCTGCTCCTGCTGTATGCCCTGCAATTATCATGCCTTCAAGCATTTTGTGAGGGTCTCCCTCCATAATGCTTCTGTCCATGAATGCACCGGGGTCACCCTCATCACCATTACATACAACGTATTTGACAGGTGACTTCTGCTGTTTTACCTGTACCCATTTGCGTCCTGCAGGAAATCCTGCGCCGCCTCTGCCTCTGAGTCCTGATTCTGTTATGATTTTTATGACATCATCTTCTGTGATATCAAACAGACATTTTTCAAGTGATGAATATCCCCCGTAAGCTATATATTCTTCTATTGACTCAGCATCTATCTGACCGCAATCCTCAAGTACGATTCTTGTCTGATTGTTGTAAAACGGTATTTTTTCCTGAACGGGATAACTGATGCCGTCTTTTTTGTATATCAGGCGGTCAATGACTTCATCTCCGATTATTGATTTCTCGAGTATTTCTTCACAGTCATCTATGCTTACTTTGAGATAAAGAAGCTTTGCAGGTTCAATTCTGAGCAATGGTCCCATTTCACAAAATCCATGGCACCCGCTTTTTTTCATGCTGATGCATTCACCTTCCACTTCTTCAGCCAGCTCCACCTGACAGAGTATGCCCTTTTGCTCTATAAGGTGTTTGAGCCTTGCATAAATCTCAAGCGAACCGCCTGCAACGCATCCTGTTCCTCCACATACGTATATTTTTTTGACCTGCTTTTCAATCTGACAGAGAAAGCTTTCTCTCAGCTGCTGCAGCTGTGCTCTATCTTTTATTTTCATTTTGCCTCCTTATTTTAACTCATGTAAAAGTTCAATGGCTTTTTCCGGTGTCATTGCCGGGTAAACCTTGTCATTAACTGTCAGAACAGGTGCCAGTCCGCATGCTCCAAGACATGACACTGTTTCAAGTGTAAACTTGAGATCTTCCGTTGTTTTCTTTCCATCTGTCAGGTTAAGCTCATTTTTGAGTGCATTTAAAATCGGAATGGATTTTCTGACATGACAGGCTGTGCCGTCACAGATTTTGATTACATATTCTCCTTTTGGCGTAAGAGAAAAGTTTTCATAGAATGTCGCAATGCTGTAAAGCTTTGCAAGACTTACATCAAGCGTTTTGGCAAGATAATCAAAAGCTTCTCTTGGGATATATCTGTATTCCTCCTGAACCTCCTGCAAAATAGCCACTATTGGTTTATTGTCTTTGTAGCTTGCAACTATCTCATCGATTTTCCGATACAGTTCGTTGTTTGTCATAAAACCCTCCAATTCCTATGTGTTAATTTTTTAACACAGATTCGTGTAGATTCACTTATAAATATGTTTTTTCTTTTTTAAATTATATATTGCTTTTTTTGCCTTGTCCACATTTTTTTCTGTACTTGTTTGCTGTTTTTTTGACGTCTTCAAAAGAAACGATCTTGTCTTCTAAGGCATTTTTATTTTCAAAACGCAATAAAACCCGTCAGTTATTACTTTATTGTAATAAAGTAATAGATATTTTTTTAACGAAACCATCGCTTTTTATTGCACAAAAAAAGGACTGCGAAAAAAGTCAACAGTCCTTTTACATTGTTCAGATTATTTATTCATGACTAAGTTGCTTTGCATATTTGTCAGCAATTGCAGTTGTGTCATCTATCACAGCCTGAATTGTTTCCGGCACATCTCCTGTGATTTCATCTTCAAAGCCATTCCATGAAGCATCATCTCTGTTCCATTCAGGGTAATCAGCCACAGCATCAGTGCAAGGATAATCTATACCTAATATACAAACTACGTTTCCATCTGCATCGTATAC
>CAZDQV010000020.1:0-18951 GCA_964507795.1 uncultured Oscillospiraceae bacterium
TTAAAGTATATTGATGATTTTTATAATCGTAGTACGAAATAAGAAGTAGAGTTTTCACAAAAATATCGGCAAAATGACGATATGCCTGGTCATGGAGGTGGATATAATGAACGATAAATATTTTGCAGTCAGATACGGTGATATTGTTGTGCTTCTTTATCATGAAGAAATGTACGCAGTTAGAGACCTGCTGTATAAAAACAGCATAAGAGAAAAAACACTCAAAAGGTTTTTAGAATACTGTTTTATGATAGATGTAAAAGTGGCACTTGAAGGCTTGAAGGGTGAAAACACCAGGGGATTAAAAGCTGCTCTCAAGCATGTTAAGGAATACGGTATAGCTATGAGTCAGGAGCAGATTCAAAATGCTATGAGCTTTTAGGATTTCTGATTGAAAACAACTGAGTCAAGGTGTTTATCAGGGAAATTTAATACAGACAATTTACAGTACATGTACTTTGTGATATAATTCTTACGTAAAATAAAGAAATAAGGAGGTGTCTTCATGGGAAGACATGGTACAATCGCAGGAAGAAAAGCAGCACAGGATTCCAAAAGAGCTGCAATGTTTACTAAGTATGCCAGAGCTATCACAGTAGCTGCAAAGGCAGGAGGAGATCCTGACTACAATCCTGGATTGAGAGTTGCAATAGACAAGGCAAAAGCTATCAGTATGCCTAATGATAACATTAACAGAGCCATCAAAAAAGGTACGGGAGAACTGGCTGGCGAAACTTACGAAGAACTTTCATTTGAAGGATATGGACTCGGTGGCGTGGCTGTTATCGTCGAAGCACTTACAGACAACAAAAACAGAACAACATCATCCGTAAGATCTACTTTTGACAAATATGGCGGCAACCTTGGAACACAGGGATGCGTATCATATATGTTTTCACGCAAAGGCGTTATACTTATCGAAAAAACAGACGAAATAGATGAGGATGCACTTATGGAGACAGCACTTGAAGCAGGTGCAGAAGATATGACTACCGAAGAAGACAGCTTCGAAATCCTGACGGAACCATCCGCATATCATGATGTCCACAATGCTTTGATAGAAGCAGGATATGAAATTCTCGAATCAGAAGTTGAATATGTTCCATCAATGGAAGCGACTCCAAAGGAAGAAGATATCAAAAAATTAAAGAAAATGATTGATCTGTTAGAAGAAAACGACGATGTTCAAAAAGTACATCATAACTGTTCGCTTAACCTAGATGAATATGAGTTCTAACAGGTATGCAGTGATTTTTGTTTAGATATATATATATTTAAAAATATCCTGGGATGTGCGTTAACGGTTTTAATTCAACCTACAGTTTCACATTGGGAATTCGGGTTTTTGTAATTATGTCGGGCCATCTTTTGAATGGAAGACAGAAGTATGAAACAGAATACCCACCTATCATCGATAGGGCGTGAATTACAACCTGACGGCATTTTGGGAATTAAAATTCCAGCATTTTGTGGCTGGAATTTTTTTGGCGTAAATGATGGTTTTTAGTCGGGTGATGTGTTATCATAGTAGTATATTTATCACCTGTTCATAGAGCAGGGAGATTATATATATCAGACAGGGGTACAATATGCTGACAAAAACAATTGCAAAACTAAAATTTCTGCTAAAACAACAGAAGGCGTATTTTAGCGAAAGAAATTATACAAGATATAATCTGCAGCTTTTAAAAATCATATGCCTTTGCGTGCTGTTTGTTTTTTGTGCTATTGAGATTATAACTCTCATAGCATGGGGGAGATTAGTATTTAATCCGTTTTATACAGCCCCATGCGTATTTTATCTTGTGATGTATATATGTTTGAGATACATCGGCAAAAAAGAAATAACCCGAAAAGAATCAATCTGTCTTACAATAGTAAATTATGTCGTATGCATGGTATACAGTGTTGAAATAAGTATATTTCCCATGCCTGACAGGCCATCTGTATATTTTGCACTTGTGCTTATCGCAGCACCTGTAATTTTTTATCTGCCTATTCTTTATTCTCTATGCATCAATACTTTTTTTACTGCTGTCTTTTTTGTGATGGTATTTCTTTTCAAGCCATCATTTGTATGGGATCACGAACTGTTTGAAGCCATCGTTTCATACATTCTTTCAACAGTAGTTGCATTGATAATGCTTACAATGAGAAGTTATAGCACAGATATAAGTGAGAGATATCGCAGGCTGAGCATGACAGACGGACTTACAGGACTTTATAACAAAAAAACCGGTGAGCATATTATCAGGAAATGCTTTGAACAGGAACTTGAAGCTGATGAAATATGCGGCATTGTTATCATGGACATAGATAATTTCAAAAATGTAAATGATGAATATGGCCACAGTGAAGGCGATTTCTGGATTCAAAAATGTGCAGACATTATCAAGGTATCACTGGATAATACAGATATCGCATTGCGTTTTGGCGGAGATGAATTTCTTATCATGTATCGTAATACAGATAAAGTTGGCGTGACTGCCAAAATGGAGATGATCAGTAATACCATCAAAAAAGAAGCCGCATCTCATAATATAGTTATAAGTATCAGTGCAGGTGTGTGCATGGCAAGAAGCAATGACAGTTACAGCTTTGACATGCTCCTCAAAAAAGCTGATAAAGCATTATATGCTTCCAAAAACAGAGGAAAGGATACGTATATATTTTCAGAAAATTAATTGACTATGAATAAAACAACAGACTCAAACCAAAACAGATCATTCAGAATAGGCCCCATAAGACCGCCAAGCGAAGCAAACAGCCTGCTGCTTCAGGTGACACAAGGGTGCACCTGGAACAAATGCAAATTCTGTCAGCTTTACAGACATACGAAATTCAAAGCCTACAGTGCAGACAGTATCAAGGCGGATATTGACAATATGGTATATATAGCAGACCGAATCGAAAGCTACAGACTTGCTGGTGGTGGCTGGGATATTGCAGGAATAAACAGAGAACTTTCACAGGCACAGGCAAGTGAAAGAGAAAGTTTTTATATGATTGCAAACTGGCTTATTAATGGAGACGGCAGTGTATTCCTTCAGGATGGTAATACGACAGCCTTGAGCTCAGGAAGATTAAGTGATGTGCTTATATATCTCAAACAGGCATTTCCGCAGATTACAAGAATCACATCGTATGGCAGAGCACAAAATCTTGCCAAAGTAAGTGCAGAAGAATTTGCAGAGCTTAAATCAGCCGGACTTGACAGGATTCATTCGGGTTTTGAATCAGGTTCAGATGAAGTGCTGAAGCTCATAAACAAAGGTGTTACAGCGGCAGAGGAGATTATTGCAGGCAAAAATGTCAAAGCGGGAGGCATAGAATTTTCAGTATATTTCATGCCCGGAGTAGGCGGTAGAGCACTTACAGATGCAAATGCGGCAGGCATGGCAGAAGTAATAAATGAGATTAACCCTGACTTTATACGTATAAGAACTGCAGCCATCAAACCCCATACGGGACTGTATGAGGATTACCTTAACGGAGATTTTGTTTTATGTGCAGAAGATGACAAAGTACGTGAAATAAGGACTGTGATTGAGAAATCACAAGACATTGATACAAACCTTGTCAGTGATCATATAACCAATCTGCTGCAGACAGTTGAAGGGAGCCTCAAAACTGACAGAGAATATATGCTTGAAATCATAGACAGGTATCTTGCTATGTCACCTGAAGAAAAAAGGCTGTACCAGGCAGCAAGAAGAACTATAGGCATCTTGTCTCCGGAAAGTATGAAACATCTCTCTGAAAACGATATGAACAGACTCAAAAATATGACAGAGGCTATCGATGATTCATATGAATGGGAGATTGCCATGAATGAAATTATCAGCAATTATATATAGACTGTAAGATGCTGATTTGTATTTTACTGAGAGAAAAGGTATGAATCCAACACAGATTTTAAACAAAACGGTTGAAGCCGCACAGACCAAAGCAAATGGAGCCTTTACAAAGCTTTTTGTACTTGGTATACTTGCAGGAGCATTTATATCATTTGGTGCAGAAGGGTCAAATATGGCAACATGCACATTGCTTGCCTCGTCATCCACATACGGAATTGGCAGAGTACTGTCAGGTGTGATTTTTGCAACAGGCCTTATAATGGTGGTTCTTGCCGGAGCAGAGCTTTTTACAGGCAATGCACTTATGCTTTGCGGCGTCCTTGAAAAGAAGATAAGAGTATCATCAATGCTTCGAAACTGGATTATAGTATATGCAGGAAACTTTGTCGGTGCAATTCTTGTTGCATGGCTGATGAGCCAGACAGGGCTGTTTTCTTCATGTGGAGATATGCTTGGTGCAATGACAGTAAAAATAGGAGCTGGCAAAACATCTCTTTCTTTTGGCAAAGCGTTTATTCTTGGCATACTGTGCAATTGGCTTGTATGCCTTGCCGTATGGATTTCATTCGGTACAGACAGCACTGCAGGCAAGATACTTGGAATACTGTTTCCTATAGCATTGTTTGTAACATCAGGATTTGAACACAGTATTGCAAATATGTACTATATTCCTGCGGCAATATTTGCAAAGGCTGATTTCACACAGGCTGCGATTGATATTGGACTTGGAACTGAAGCACTTGGTTCCCTTGACTGGTACGGATTTTTTGTTAACAATCTGATACCTGTGACACTTGGGAATATTGCAGGAGGTTGCATCTTTGTAGCACTTGCATATTGGATATGCTACAGGAAACAATAAATATAACTATTAGGAGGTACAGATTTTGAACTTGATTCAGGCAATAATATTGGGACTTATTCAGGGGCTGGCAGAATTTTTACCTGTCAGCAGCTCAGGGCATCTTGCTCTTGCACAGCATTTTTTTGGTATGAATCCAGACAGCGTTTTGCCTTTTGCAGTCCTTTTGCACATAGGGACGCTGATTTCAGTATGCATAGTATACTGGCGCGACATCCTCGGCCTTATTTATGAGTTCTTTGCAAGCATCAAAGATCTTGTTACGACCAGAAGCCTTAATGTTAACAAAAATGCCACCAGAAGAATGTGCTGGCTTATCATTGTAGCGACAATACCTACAGGCATTATCGGAGTTTTGTTTAATGATTTGTTTGCAGCTTTGTATACTTCAGTGCTTGCAATAGGAATAGCATTGATGATTACAGGCACAATGCTCTGGGCAGCCGAAAAATACGGTAAGGGGATCAACAACATCAAAAATACAAAATTCAAACATGCCCTTATAGTCGGACTTTTACAGGGAGTTGCCATTGCTCCCGGAATATCAAGATCAGGATCAACACTTGTAGGAGGTCTTGCATGCGGACTCAAAAGAGAGTGGGCTGTAAGATTTGCATTTCTCATATCCATACCTCCAATCCTTGGATCAGCTATACTTGAGGCTCCGGCGGCATTTGAGGCAGGGATGGACTCAAGCCTTATTATTCCTGTTGTAGTTGGAGTTGCTGTTTCTGCTGTTTCAGGTTTTTTTGCAATCAAAGGCATGATTAAAATAGTTTCAAACAAAAAACTTACGTATTTTTCTTTTTATACGTGGGCACTTGGAATAGCGATGGTAATATATGCAGTTTTATCTTAGAGGATAATTTATGGCACAGAAAAAAAAGAAACCCGAAAAACCTGCGGGAACAAAAAACAAAAAAAAGACTCTCTCGGAAGCTGACGCAAACCGTCTTCGCAAACTTAGAGAAATACAGGCACTGATAATAATTGCAGCAGGAATATTCCTTGCAATTGCAATGTTTTTCAATGTGACAGGAGTGGTAGGAGATGCCCTTGGCAAATTTTTCAAAGGCTGCTTTGGCATGATTGCATTTGCATTGCCATTTTATCTTTTGCTTTACGGCGGACTTATGCTTGCAGGCAGAACCAAGATTCTGAGCACATTATCGACTGTGTTTTTTATAGTGCTTTTCTTTGATATAGCGATAGGAAATTCAATACGATTTGTAGATGCGAAGGATCCTTCAATCCCGATACTTGGAATAGGAGATATGTATATAGCCGGCACAAAGCTTCAGAACGGCGGTATTCTGGGTATGATTTTTGCAACTCTTCTTGTGAAATTCATAGGCGTGGCAGGTGCTTACATCTTTGCAGGAGTATTAGCCCTTATATCCATCATCATGATAGCCGACAGGCCGTATGCAGGCATGGTCAACTGGCAGGAAAAATCCGAAGAAAGGGCTCAAAAAAGACAGGCCCAAAAAGATAAAAAACAAAACACGGAGACAAAACAGCTTCCGCCTGTAAAGACAGAGGAGCAACTTGAACTTGCCATTCCAAAAGACCATGTAGACTCTGCGAGTATCAGACCGGCAGCTCCGGTATACCATCCCGCAGACTACAAAAAAATGAGCAAAGCAATCAAAAAAGCCCGTGTATCAGACAGCCAAAAGAAAATACTCGAATATATGATAGATGACTCTATTGCAAGGGGCAAGGGTAATGAAAGCAAAGCAACCGGTTTCGGTCTTGATGGCAGCCAGGAAAGCCTTGCTTCACAGGGATATGGACTCAATGAAGGATATTCTGAAGGCGATATGGGACATGAAGAAACGCAATATACAGGCACATATGAAAACTACAGTGACCTGGATAGTGACATCTCCAAAAACAATCAGTCTGAAATAGAAGTACCTGATGAAAACACCAGCTTTGTTGAAGGCAGAGGGTTTGCAGAAGAAACCAAAAAACCCGAAAAAATATCAAATGCACAGGCAGCTGCAGCAACTCTTGATGCCAAAGATTTCAACAAAAAAAGCACTGCACCCAAATATGTAATGCCGCCTGTTGATTTGCTTCAAAAGCCATCCAGTAAAGGCGCAGATCTTACAGACCTGGCTCAAAAAACAAAAAAACTGGAAGAAACTCTTGAAAGTTTCAATGTGGATGCCAAAGTTGTCGATGCAGTTCCCGGTCCTACAGTTACAAGATATGAGATTCATCCTGGTCCCGGTGTCAAGGTGAGCAGTATTGTCGGACTGTCCAATGACATTGCTCTTAACCTTGAAGCCAAAAGCATCAGGATAGAAGCGCCTATACCTGGCAAGGCCGCTGTGGGCATAGAAATCGAAAATGACAAAATAAATGCAGTAAATATCAGAGAAATTATTGATTCAAAAGAATTCAAAAATGCCAAATCCAAAATAAGCTTTGCAGTAGGCAAAAACATAGCAGGCAAGCCTGTAGTCGGTGACCTCAAAGGTATGCCGCACCTGCTTATAGCAGGATCTACAGGCTCAGGCAAAAGTGTATGCATCAACAGCATTATAGCAAGCATACTGTACAAAGCAAAGCCTGATGAAGTTAAACTTGTTCTTGTCGATCCAAAGGTTGTGGAACTTGGCAATTATAACGGAATACCACATCTTCTCATTCCTGTTGTGACAGAACCGACCAAAGCTGCTGCAGCATTAAACTGGGCTGTCGCTGAAATGAATGACCGATACAAAAAATTTGCAGAAGAAGGCGAAAGGAACCTTGAAGGATATAACGACAAAAAGAAATCCGAAAAAGATTTCGATGCGGTAATGCCTCAGATAGTAATAATTATCGATGAACTTGCAGATCTTATGATGGCAGCACCTTCACAGGTTGAAGAATCCATATGCAGACTGGCACAGATGGCAAGAGCTGCAGGAATGCATCTTATTGTTGCAACCCAGAGGCCGTCGGTCGATGTAATCACAGGCGTAATCAAAGCAAATATTCCATCAAGAATAGCCTTTGCAGTATCATCTGTTCACGACTCCAAAACAATCATAGATATGGGCGGAGCCGAAAAACTGGTCGGAAAGGGCGATATGCTTTACAATCCTCTTGGTATGGGAAAGCCTGTGAGAGTGCAGGGGTGCTTCATATCAGACAGTGAGGTCAACAGTATAATCAATTTCGTAAAAGACCAGGCACAGGACGTTGAATACTCAAGCGATGTAATAAATACAATCGAAAAAACAGACCTGCCTGTGGAAGCCAAACAGGACGATGCCGATGAACTTCTTCCTGAATGTATAGAGCTTGTAGTGCAAAGCGGCCAGGCTTCAGTATCCATGCTTCAGAGACGATTCAGAATAGGATACAACAGGGCAGCGAGAATAATAGATATGATGGAGGAACGGGGTATTGTAGGCCCTCAGGACGGTTCAAGACCAAGACAGGTATTTATGACAGAAGAAGAACTCCACAATATAAATGAAAATCTGCCAGAGGAAATTACAAATGAAGATATACATTGATACATTAGGCTGTCCCAAGAATTTTTATGACAGCAAAAATGCAGCAGGAATATTGCAGGACAGCGGACATACATTGGTATCAGACCCGTCAGAAGCTGATGCTATTATAGTAAACACGTGCGGATTTATAAATGACGCCAAAAAAGAATCCATAGACCGCATATTTGAAATGGCTAAGTACAAGCAATATAACAAAAAACTCATAGTTTCAGGATGCCTTTCCCAAAGATACAGCCGTGAGCTGTTTGATGAAATGCCCGAAGTTGATGCTTTCCTCGGTGTCAATGATTACGAGGCTTTGCCTTCACTCCTTGACGGTCTTGACGAACGTCAGGTTATTGTTAACCCGTGCACAGAAACAGAGCTTCCAAAGACAAAAGCCAGACCGGACGGCAATATGTACAGTGCCACTCTCAAAATAGCAGAAGGATGCAACAACAGATGTGCATACTGCATCATTCCATTTATACGTGGAAATTACAGAAGCAAAAGGATGGAGAGGATTGTTGAAGAAGCAAAAATGCTGGTGAATGCAGGCTGCAAAGAGCTCATACTGATAGCACAGGACACAACATATTACGGATATGACCTTTATGGCAAATACATGCTCCCGCAGCTGCTCAGACAGCTTTGCAAAATAGAAGGCATCAGATGGATAAGGCTGATGTATTGCTATGAGGACCGGATTACTGATGAACTGATTGAAACCATTAGAGAAGAAGAGAAGATATGTAATTACCTTGATATTCCCATACAGCATGCATCAGATAACATCCTGAAAGCAATGAAGCGAAGATCGACAAATAAATCGATTACTGACAAGCTGGCAAAGCTCAAAGAACAGATACCGGATATACATATAAGGACAACTCTGATAACAGGATTTCCGGGAGAAACAGAAGAGGATTTTGATGCTCTTTATGATTTTGTTGCAAAGCAGAAATTTGCAAGACTCGGAGTATTTGCTTATTCGCAGGAAGAAGGCACTGTTGCAGGGAAAATGCCAAATCAGATAGAAGAGACAATTAAAGAAGAACGTGCGGACAGCATTATGAGGCTTCAGATGGAGATATCTCTTGAAGCAAACCGTGCAAAAATAGATACGGTGCAGGAAGTCATAGTTGATGAAATAGATGATGACGGAAGCTATATAGGGCGCACCAGATTTGATGCACCTGAAATCGATAATGCTGTAATATTTACAGGTAAAAACAAACACAAACCAGGAGATATAGTCATGGTGCATATAGATGACGCTTTTGACTATGATCTGACAGGAACGGAGGTTTAACATGAACTTGCCAAACAAACTCACAATGGGAAGAATGATAGCAGTGCCTTTTTTTGTAGTATGTTATATATTCGGACTCTATCTTCCCGCGTTCATAATTTTTATACTTGCATCCCTTACAGATATGCTCGACGGCAAAATAGCAAGAAAATACAATCTTGTGACAAACTTCGGTAAAATAATGGATCCCCTTGCAGATAAGATACTCGTTTATTCAGCTTTTTGCCTTATGGTAGAAGACGGGATAATCCCTGCATGGATGCTTATAATCATATTGGCAAGAGAATTTGCAATAGCAGGAATGAGAACTGTCGCCGCCTCAGAGGGCCTTGTAATTGCAGCCGGCATGAGCGGTAAAATCAAAACAGTGCTTCAGATGATAGCAGTACCCGTGCTGCTGCTTGCAGTGACAATTCCTGAAATCAGTATAATACTTACGATAGGAAATGTGTTTCTGTGGGCATCTCTTGTGATGACAGTTTACTCAGGAATAGAATATATAGCAAAGAACAGATCGGTTTTTTCAATGTAGGGAGGCAATATGAGGGCAGCAGTTTTAAGCGTTGGAACAGAATTACTTTTCGGACAGGTTGTAAATACGAATGCGGTATACCTTTCACAGCAGCTCAATACAATGGGCTTTGATGTCATGTATCATTATACAGTGGGTGATAACCCAGGGCGTCTCAGAGAAATTATTGAGCTTGCATTTAAAGATTGTGACCTTATAATCACAACAGGCGGCCTCGGGCCTACAGAGGATGATCTTACCAAAGAAATTGTCTGTGAAACTATGGGTGATGAGCTTGTGCTGCATCAAAAAAGCCTTGAGGCACTTGAGGCTGTAATGACAAAACGTGGAGCACGGATGACCGAAAACAATTACAAACAGGCATGGCTCCCATCAAAAGCAGTAGTATTTGACAACGATCAGGGAACAGCTCCAGGATTTGCGCTTGAAATGAGTGCCCGGATAGCTATATGCATGCCAGGACCTCCAAGAGAAATGACCAACATGTTTATCAAAAAGGTAAAGCCTTATCTCGAATCGAAATCAAAAGAAGCGATATACTATAGACAGATAAGAACATTTGGAATAGGTGAATCCCAGCTTGAGACAGAGCTGCTCGAGCTGATTGATGCACAAACAGACCCTACAATAGCAACATATGCCAAAGAAGGAGAGGCATGTGTAAGAGTTGCGTCCAAACGAAAAACAAAACAGGAAGCTGTGGATGCCGTTGATAATATGACATCAAAAATACAGGGAATCATAGGGAAATACATATACAGTGTCGATGATGAAGAGCTGTATCAGGTTTCAGGACGCAAACTTCTTGAAAACAACATTTCAATTTCATGTGCCGAAAGCTGTACCGGAGGCTTGTTTGCCAAGATGCTTACAGACATTGAAGGCATATCAGCAGTATTTGACAGAGGCATTGTAACATACAGCAACAAAGCCAAAATTGAAGAACTTGGCGTAAATCCCGAAACCCTTGACAAATATGGTGCAGTAAGTGAAGAGACCGCAAGAGAAATGGCACTTGGACTTCAAAAGGTTACAGGTAGCAGACTTTGTATATCTGTTACAGGTATTGCAGGCCCGGGAGGAGGAACTCCCGAAAAACCGGTTGGGCTTGTATATATAGGACTTGTATTTGATGACAAAATCGAAGTCAGAAAAATTCATGCGTTCAGACCACTCAGAAGTCTTGTAAGAAACACAGCTGTGCTCAATATGTTTGATATGATTAACAAAATTACTGCTTGCAAATAATTTCATATTATTGTAAAATAGTTACAACACATTTTTCAAAAATATACTTGACCTTTCTCAAATATTATTATATTATATGTTTAAGAACAAATGTTCACAGTTTGTTCGGAATATGGAGGATTATAATATGGCAGTTTCAAATACAGAGAAAGACAAAGCTTTGGATGCTGCATTGATGCAGATTCAAAAACAATTTGGCAAAGGCGCTATTATGAAGCTTGGAGATGATAATGCGCTTACTGATATACAGGCAATATCAACCGGCTCTATTACCCTTGATGTCGCAACGGGTATCGGAGGAGTTCCAAGAGGTAGGATTATAGAGATATACGGACCTGAGTCTTCAGGCAAGACAACACTGACTCTTCATATCATAGCCGAAGCTCAAAAAACAGGAGGAAAGGCCGCATTCATAGATGCTGAGCATGCACTTGACCCTGAGTATGCAAAGAATCTGGGAGTTGACATCAATGAACTTCTGGTTTCCCAGCCAGATACAGGCGAGCAGGCTCTTGAGATATGTGAGATGCTTGTCAGAAGCGGAGCCCTCGATGTTATAGTTATAGATTCTGTTGCGGCACTTGTACCCAAAGCGGAGATTCAGGGAGAGATGGGAGATTCCCATGTAGGACTTCAGGCAAGACTTATGTCGCAGGCTCTTAGGAAACTTGCAGGAGCCATCAACAAATCCAGAACAGCAGTTGTATTTATCAATCAGCTCAGAGAAAAAGTAGGAGTAATGTTTGGTAACCCTGAGACTACTACAGGCGGCAGAGCTCTCAAATTCTATTCAACCATGCGTATGGATGTCAGGAGAATTGAAAGCATCAAATCAGGAGATTCCGTTCTGGGCAACAGAACCAGAGTCAAAATCGTCAAAAACAAAGTCGCACCGCCATTCAGGCAGGCAGAGTTTGATATTATGTACGGTGAAGGCATCTCCAAGGCCGGAGATATACTCGACTGTGCAGTCGAAAACGGTATAGTCGAAAAAGCAGGATCATGGTACAGCTTTGAGGGAGACAGGATTGGACAGGGCAGAGAAAATGTCAAGAATTATCTTCAGTCAAATCCTGATGTTATGGACAAGATAGAAGGGCTCATACTTGATACTATCAAACCTGTAGATGCAAAGCCTGCAGAGGAGACACCTCTTGTTGTAGATGAAGACGGAGTTATTATAGAATAATACGAAATAAATGCAAAGCCGGCCGGCTTTGCATTTGCATGTAATAAAGGCAAGTGATTCTAAAGCCCAATTCATACTCCAAAATAAGCATCTGCAATCATATGTCCACAAATTCAGGGATACCGTTCTCGAAAACGGCCAATGCTTTGAATCCAAAAGATTTAAGATATTCCATAGCCCAGTCATATCTGTAGCATATATGCTCAGGGAAATGGCTGTCAGAGCCAAAGGTTATGATTTGGCCGCCAAGTTCGCGATACATCCGGAGTATCTGATCAGATGGCATTGTCAAATCCCCCATGTTGTATCTGAAACTGGATGTGTTTATTTCAAGACCTTTGCTATTTTGTATTAAGTATTTTAATATCTCATATACGGTTTCTTTGTATGGAGCAAAATCCGGTACATACGGTATGTATCTGTCAAGAGCATTTATGTGTCCAAGGACGTTAAAGCCCTTGAATTTGTTAATTGTTTCGAGTATATACTCGTAATATATACCTGTTGCTTTTTCTGGTGTCATATCTTCATGAAACGGTTTCCATATATCCTTGTAATTGATACAGTGAAATGAACCTATGACAAAATCATAGGGGTGTTTTACAGCTTCTGTACATTTTTGTATCGTATCCTTTCCTGCCTGCAGCCCTATTTCTATGCCGCTTAATACTTTGAAGCTGTTGTCATTATATATTTCCTGAACAAGGTTTTGCTGTTTGTGATAATTTTCGAAATCAAGCTCAAATGAAAACTGATCATCTGCAGGGTAGTCAGGATCATAATGGTCAGTTATTGCATACATTTTGACTCCCATGTTTTTGGCTGTCTTCACCATTTTGTCCATAGGTATATCACAGTCGTCTGAAAATGAAGAATGTGTATGATAATCGTACATAATAATGCTCCTCCGCTATAGGAATTTGGTTTTGACCTTGTTCCAGAAATCGTATGTATCAAACCTTAAAAGCTGAACTATTTTATCTGCAAACTCGATTCGAATGTTCTTGACATCTTCATAGATGGTTTCATACCCGTCATTGTCTATGTATATCGTGGTATCCTTGCTTTTTTCAGGGATGACTCCCAGTGATAAATCGGATGGAAGTAGTATGCTCGAAGTAAAGCTTCTGTATGCTGTTGTATTCATAGGCGCAATAGGGGTCACCTGAAGCAGGTTGAGCCTTGGATCAACTATGGAACCACCCAGAGAATAGTTATATGCCGTAGAGCCCGATGGAGTGGCTACCAGTATTCCATCACCGCTGAAACGTTCTATGAAGCTGTCTCCAATTGATATATTGAGATGAACAGCATATGAATGATAGCCGCGAATGACTATTTCATTCAGGCCTATATGTTCATATGTTGCTCCGCTTTTTGTTTTCACAGTTGCCTTTACAGTTGTAAGGTTTTGCAATCTGTATCTGTTTTGAGTGTAGTTGAAGATAAAATCATCAAGCCTGTCAGGAGATATCTCCTGAAAAAATCCCAGATGACCGGTATTAATGCCTATTATGGGCATTGAAGGGAAGTTGTGCTCGTGCATTGTCTGCAGGAACGCACCGTCGCCGCCTATGCATACGGTAAGCTCTGCATGATAATCGAACTTCGGGTTTACAACAAACCCGGCCTTTTCAAGCATTGTCGCAAGTCTTGCTTTTGTTTTTAATGACAAATCAGTATCGTTCGCTGTAATATTTATTGTCCGATTCATAATGATTTCTCCTATACTGTGCTATATGAGTTTTTCAAATTCATCAACAAGTGATTCAAATACTTTCATAGCTGATATGACAGGTTCAGGGCTGCTCATATCAACTCCAGCTATCTTGAGAAGCTCTATAGGGGTGTTTGAATCGCCTGTTTTCAGGAACTCAAGGTAATTGTCTCTTGCGTGATTTCCCTCAGAGAGTATTTTTGCTGATATTGCAGTAGCTGCTGAATATCCTGTAGCATATTTATATACATAAAATGCATTATAGAAATGAGGGATTCTTGCCCATTCATATCTGATATATTCATCTTCTGCAACTGCATCACCAAAATATTTGGTATTAAGTGCATTGTAATTTTCGCTAAGCCAGTCTGCAGTAAGCACATCACCGTTTTCAACCGCTTTGTGAGTCATGTCCTCAAATTCTGCAAACATTGTCTGTCTGAAAAGAGTGGTTCTGAATTCTTCAATGTACATGTTGAGCAGATATTTGCGCATTTCAATATCTGTTTCATTATCAAGCAGATATCTCATAAGCAATGATTCGTTAACTGTTGAGGCAACCTCTGCTGTGAATATGGAATGACTGCCATATATGAAAGGCTGGTACTGTCTTGTATAACTTGAGTGCATTGAGTGCCCCATTTCATGAACGAGTGTGAAAACATCTTTGAGAGTATTGTTGTAGTTCATAAGTATATATGGCATTGAATCGTAACTTCCGAAGCTGTATGCTCCGCTTGTTTTGCCTTCGTTTTCATATACGTCAATCCATCTTGAGGCAATGCCGCTGTTCATTCTTTCAAGATATTCTGCTCCAAGTGGTGCAAGACCTTTGTTTGCAAGCTTTACAGCATCTTCAAAGGTCACTTCTTCTTTTGGAAGCTGAATCAAAGGGACATATACGTCATACATTTTCATCTCACTGACGCCAAGAAGCTTTTTTCGGAGGTTAATATATCTGTGCAGAACAGGGAGATTCTGATTGACTACATCAACAAGATTATCGTAAACTGCAGTATTTATATCATCGCCTGCAAGTGCGGCATGTTTTGCTGACTCATATTTTCTGATTCTTGCTGTTACAACATCTGTCTTGGTGTTGTAGTTGTATGCAGTGGCAATTGTGTTTATCTGGCGCTTGTAAGCTTCATACATAAGAGTGAATGCTTCTTTGCGCGTATTCCTGTTATGGCTTTCCATGAGCGTGATATAGTTGCCATGGGTAAGCTCAATCTGATTGCCTTCATCATCTGTCATAGTGCCGAATTTAATGTCAGCGTTGTTTAGCATGGTGAAGATATCTCCTGAAGCATTTGTCACTTCACCAAGCTGTGCCATAATATTTTCTTCTGATTTGGACAGAACATGGGCTTTTTGCCTGAGTGTTTCATTTATTGCGAATCTGTATATTTCAAGCTCTTTGTTTTCATTTAAAAATTCAAATATTTTTTTTTCAGGAATGTCTAAAAGTTCAGGAGTGAAAAATGATGATACTGCAGAGATTTTGGCTATTGCGGCAAAGCATTTGTCTGTCATCGCCTGGTATTTTGAAATTCTGTTGTCTTCATCTCTTTTCATTCTTGCATATACATATGCTTTTTCGAGCTGCTGCCACATATCATCACGCAGCCTGTATGCCGCAAGAAGCATATCTGAGCTATCGGATAAATGCCCTGAAAACTCTGTGAATTTATCTGCTTTTTCGAGGGATTGTGCTATTGCCTGTTCCCAAAGTGCCTCATCTGGAAACATAGCTTCTATATCCCATTTATATTCCTGTTTTATATTGTTTCTTTCTGTCATTTGCATCCTCCTGATTTATGTTAATATTTTATTGTCATTGATTTGACGTTGCGACTGTGTCATAATGTAGTATATTATATCATTTGGAGGAAAGGAATATAAGTGGGAGAATGGATTTAAATGAACTTTTTGATATTGTTGACATAGAAAGCACTGAGGATTTTAAGTATTTCGATAACTTTGCAGCTCTGATTGAAAGTGAAGAATATATACCAAACGAAGTACTTTATGAGCTGTTTTCCAATGTTGATGTGTATGTTCTTTCGGAACTTGCAGACAATTATTTTGAGGATATAATGGAAGGAGTTCCGGAGGAGGAGGCGGACCTTTTTACTTTGCTGGACAATATAAGGAGGGTGCTCAAAGGATATGCCGAGAATACAGATGATGAAAGAAGCATTGTTTTGTTTACTGATGAGATCTCGCGATTCAGAAACTGGTATAATTTTGATACAGAGGTAAACTGTCAGAACCGGAAAACACGAGTGGCCAATACAGTGCCTATCAAAGAAGCTCTTGTGCTTTACAGAATAGAGAAATTAAGAGAAGATGAATACATGTATGATTTTTCTGAATGCCTTGATTATCCTCTTGATGAGTATGTGATGTCATTTGCGTCAGAAGAGGATACGTATGATTATGAACCTGGAAACGAGAAAGAGGAGCTTCTGAGAAGTGACTTTATTTTCGATGATGAATTTCAGGACGAGTATTAATTACTCTGCTAACCATGATCCTGTTTTGTGCTATCGAATGGCACAAAACCCTTGACAATGCCCACGATTAGGCTCATAATTAGTGTGTAAAATGCAATTAGATGGCACGGAGGCAGAAAATGCTATTAAATTTCACATGTAACAACTTCAAATCGTTTAGAGAAGGATTCGACTTTAACATGATCCCGGAGAAGAGAATGAATGAGCTCGACTATAGTATACTTATAGAGGATACCACTGGTAGCACGGAAAAAGCTCTATCGGTATCGGCAATTTATGGACCGAACGCTGCTGGCAAAACATCTGTAGTAAATGCAATGTCAGCTCTGAAACAAATCGTACTAAGAGGTAACATTAGAGATGCGGCAGATGATGCCGTAGCAGATCACATTAGCAGTAGCCTTAATCTTGCTCCATTTGCATTTAGAGATGATGCTTCTCCTGTGTCATTTGATGTTACTTTTACTTCAGAAGGGACAAAGTTCCGCTATGTTCTTGAGATATTCTTAGGCATATTTCTTGATAAAAACGCAGAGAGATATGTAAGTAATGAAAAGCTCTATGTCAATGACTGTCTCATCTTTGAGAGGGGAAAAGCATCCGTTGAGAAGCTGAAACTTGATAAAATTAAAGAGCATCTTAACGTAGGCTATGAGCTTAAAGATACAGAAAAAACTCGCATAGCCATGAGCAGTAATATTACTTCAGATAGCTTGCTCTTAATTACTGATTTTAATTCATTTTGCAGCAAGAAGTTTGTAAGTCAAATTAGAAAATGGTTCGAGGATGATTTCATCATTGTTAATTCTGCTGATAGGACAAGATTTTATCCTGGGCTGCCAGAAGATGATGGACGTGCGATGATTAATGTATATATAAATAAGATTGCTAAGGAAGCTGGCATCATAGGAAGTGACTTTGCGTATGTAAATGATCCGGAGACTCACGCAACAAAGCTGGTGTCCGTGCTTCAGAAAACGGATGACAAACTCTACGGACTTGACGCGGACAGAATTGAGTCTGTAGGAACGATGCGGCTCATTTCAATCATGCCGATTATAATCTCTGCACTAAAAAAAGGTGCAGTACTCGTCATGGACGAGATGGATGCTTCGCTTCATCCGATGATTATCATGAATATAATCACGATTTTCCATAACGATAGCGTAAACAAGAAAGGGGCACAGCTGATTTTCAACACTCACAACCCAATATACTTAAATCACAACTTGCTTAGGCGCGATGAAATTAAGTTTGTCGAGCGTGATAAAGAGACAAAATCGGGCACTCTATATGCACTTTCCGATTTCAAGGCAAATGGAGAGTCCAGTGTTAGAAAGACGAGCGACTACATGAAGAATTACTTCATAAGCAGATATGGTGCCATCGAGGATATTGACTTTACTGACATAATCTCTGATGTCCTGAAGGAGAAAAGCGATGGTTAGGAAAGAGTCGAGGCAGTTCAATATATCAGTTGAGGGAATAAACTGCGAGAAGATGTATTTTGAGCATATAGCAAAGCGAAATGCTCATAGACCAGTGGAGCAACGGGGAAGTAAGAAGTTGCCGTATATTCATGTTCAAGATATTGAGGATTTCTATGACAATTCCCAAAAGACGAAGTTCTACAAAGTGCTTGATGAGATGCGGACTGCGGAAGATAAGTTTGGGATTAGCTATGAACTAGGATATTCAAATTATACATTTGAGCTCTGGATATTACTGCATGTAGCTGACATGAGCCATTCTGTGCAAAATCGTTATGCGTATCTATCCTTGATTAACAAATATTTTAACCGTAGTTTTACACATATTGATGATTTCAAGAGAGCAGACGAGTTTCAGAGGATTCTTGATGAGTTCGTCACGCTGGATTCGGTTAAATCAGCTATCGCAAGAGCAGAGATGATTACTGCGGCCAACGAAAAGGATAAGAAGAAACGAGAAGTCTATAAAGGCTTTTCATTTTGCAGAGATAATCCCGACATCACAGTCCACGATGCAGTGAAGCTGATTTTTGACGTATGTGGCGTAAAATAATAGCCTGACTCCCGTCGTTTTGCTCCTAAATTATTACTCTATACGCTGTGGCTACATCGGCAGGATGTAACCAAACAGGTTCTCAATTTCATGTTCAGACAAGTACAAGGCATCGAGATTAGTAAGGCCAGTGCCTTCTTTATTTTTCCATTTACATATAGTAAATTCCACTGTA
>CAZDQV010000020.1:19051-26104 GCA_964507795.1 uncultured Oscillospiraceae bacterium
TAGAAGCAAGCCGCAGCTTGTTTTTTTTAGTATTTGGTGATATAATTATCCAGTTAGCTTAAATTTCACGTGGGGTAATTATGACAGAAAAAAAGAATTACATCAAAGGCATGCAGGCGGCAATATTCTGCTCAGTATTATGGGGCGTGCTGCCTTTATATTGGCAGGCGTTAAGGCCTATAGATTCAGGCGTTATAATATTTTATCGGATATTTCTTGTAGGCCTTGTATGTTTTATAGCATCTTCAAAGATATATGGGATCAGAGAGGTATTAAAGCCATGGAAAGACAAAAAAATTGTGCTTTCCAACATAGTTGCAGGCCTTATTATCACTTTCAACTGGAGCTTGTATATATGGGCTGTGAATGCTGATTTTGTAATACAGACATGCATAGGATATTATATAGAGCCTCTTATGGTCTGTGTGTTCGGAGTTGTGTTTTTCAAAGAAAAACTTGAAAAACATAAACTCGTTGCAATTATATTTGCAGGAACAGGGCTTGCAGTCATACTTGTTCATTTCATGCAGATACCTTTTATCGCACTTGGCCTTGCACTTTCGTTTGCGACTTATGCGGCAATCAAAAAAACAAACAAATTGCCACCGCTAATCTCCTTGTTTTATGAAACAGTATTTCTGATGCCTGTAGCGTTGGCAGTGATTATATATCTTGAAATCTCCGGCAGAGGAGCTCTTGATGCAGGTGCCAATTACCAGTATATACTGCTTATGCTTTGTGGAATACTTACGGCAATACCGCTTGGACTGTTTGGCGTAAGTGCACAAAACGTGCCTCTTACGACACTTGGTATAACTGAGTATTTGTCACCGTCTATTGCGCTTGTGCTTGGAATTTTTGTAATGAATGAACCTTTTGATATGATTCAGTTCATATCATTTGTGATTATATGGATAGGATTGGTGTTTTTCACTATGGGAGAGATAAAAAAGGACAGAACTTCATTTGATGATGGATTCTTCAAAAACTTCAAAGGTCATGACAGATTTGATTTCCCTGAAGGAATTCATAGAGTTACTGCAGGATTCGGCGGAGAGGCCATACTTGTTACATGCTGTGAAAAAACAGCAATGATTGACTGCGGCATGGCATATTGCGGAGAGCAAATGGTAAGAAATGCAGAAGCATATCTTGGCAGCCGCACTCTTGATTACGTATTTATATCTCATACGCATTATGATCATATCGGTGCGTTGCCATATATAAAGCGGAGGTGGCCGGATGTGAAAGTCGTCGGAAGTCGCAAGGCAAAGTCGGTTTTCGAAAGAGAGGGAGCTGTGCAAACAATCAGGAGACTGGGTATTGAAGCACAGCATACATACAGTAAAAGCAGAGATGATATACCTGTTGGAGGCCTTGTTGTTGATATTGTTGTTTCAGATGGTGACAAAGTGTCGCTGGGAGAGCAGTATATGTATGTGATTGAAGCAAAAGGTCATACAGACTGCTGTCTGTGCTATGTTTTAGAACCTATGAGCCTTATGTTCGCATGCGAAAGCACCGGCGTTATAGATGAGGATCAGACCGTATGCAGTGCCATACTCAAGAATTATGACGACTCTATCGAGAGTGCACACAAATGCAGGGCATATGGAGCTGATAGAATAATAATTCCGCACTTTGGAATTATTCCTGAATATTTTAATGATATGTATTTCGATAGCTTTATTGAAAATGCCGCAAAAGAGAGGGTGTTTGTCAAAGACATGTACAGCAAAGGGCTTTCAGATGAAGAAGTTTTGCAAAGGTACAAAGATAATTTTTGGAGTGAGGCAAGGAGAATCGTGCAGCCTGAGGAGGCATTTATGGTTAATGCAGTGAATATAATAAGGGTGCTCAGAAACTCATAAGTGAAACAAAAAAGAACGTAATGAAAAATATCATATACGTTCTTTCTGTGTTTTATTCGGTTTCAAAATACTGTGAAACAATATCTGCTGCAGTTATGTCTTTGAGAAACTCGGTTATTATATTTGCGGCATCATCCCAACTGTTGTAGTTTACTCCGAATGAAATAAGTGAAAGGTTTTTATTTTTGCTTTTTAATATGCCGCACAGATGTGTTTCAAAGGTATCAGTTTCTTTTATCTGTTTGCCGGTTATTTCATCTGACGCAAACTGAAATGAACCGAGAAGTCCGCGATTGTCATATTCCTTCCATAGTAGGGAAGAGTATGTTTTTTTGTAGTTGAAATCAGAGATTTCAGCTATTGTTTTTATTGCATCATTCATTTCATCAAGAGTCGAATACGATTTGCTTGCAGCTTTTATTCTTACAGAAGCTGTGCCGTTTTTGACAGACAACCTGCCTATATTTGTGTATGCTACAGTTTCATCAGTTTCTTCATCGGTGAGATAGACACCGCTTATCATAGTATAAAACAGACTTACTATATCACTGGCACTGTCAGGAGTCATAACCTTTGAAGGCATGTCAGCCTGTTCATATGTGAATTCATAACTATCCTCAAGGTCTCCCCATTTTTTATTAAATTTTGCAATAGCCTTATCAAGACGTTTTTCAAAATTTTCGATATCAGATTCAGATATTACAACAACAGCAGATGCTTTTGTACCATAATTGTCAGATGAGGTACATCCGCTGAAGCTTGCCAGATCATAAAGCAGGCCATTTGTCTTGAAATTTGCGAGAATGCTGTTTATATTAAGCAGCGGATTCGGATGGCCGTCTTCAAGAGTTGAAACTTTGCCGCCTTTGAGGTTTTTGATTGTAATCCTGTAAGCTGTATCGTATCTTGGTGCAGTATAGTGTATTTTTTTTGTGAGTCTGTATTTTGATGAAGCTGCACATGATGTGAGAAGTGAAAGCTCATTATCGCTGTATTCAAGATTAATGAAATTATCAGCATCCAGATATTTTTTGCTGATTTCATCTGCTTTATCAGCAGGCGAGACTATCGCTGACAGTGCACCATGCTGCTCAAGATTGGTAATGCTGTACATCATAACGGCAAGATATTGCATCTCAGTTTCATTGTTTTCACCACTTATACTGCAATGCAGCACAGTTGACGGATATTCATCGCATCCCTTGGAGGCTTTGAATTTCATAATCAGGCTGCCGTTTGAAGCTTTGTCATATGAAATATCATTGTCTTTGGCCCAGTCGCTGACATAATCTATAATTTCAGATGCATCGGTTTCACTGCCTTCATCTGTAATCAGATCATTGTACAAAGAGGCAATAAGCTCTTCTGTAGTTGGAACATTTGGCTCTTCTTTTTCTTTGGCACATCCGCATACTGTCAGCATTGAGAATATGAGCAGCAATGAAATTATTTTTTTAATATTTATAAACATAAATTTACCCCTTATTGTTTATTTATTAATTAAAATGCTTTATAATAATACCATAGATTAGAGTTCTTTTACAGACTTTTGATGAAATCGGGGTAATTTTATGGAATCCAGAAACTTAATTATCAGAGAGTCAGTCTTTGAAGATTGTAAGTATTTTGCAAAGTGGGAGACTTCTCCGGAGGTCAGCAGATATTTTAATATAAATGATCAGCAAGGCTATGGAGATGTTGTCAAAAAATTTATTCTTGACAACGAAGACAATACTGCAATGCAGTTTACGATAGTGACAAAGACTGATAATACACCGGTGGGCAGAATACTTGTAACCGGGATCAACAGAGAAGAAGATTCTCTTGATATCACCAGAATATATATTGCAGATATTGCAAACAGAAACCAAAAATATGGCACGGAAGCATTAAGCGCTTTTCTGGAATATGCTTTCATCAATCTTCACATGGAGAGAGTAACAGTTGATTACATCATGGATAATGATGCAGCTGAGCATTTGTTCCGAAATCAGAGATTCCAAAAAGAAGGCGTTGCAAGAAGCGGTTGCAAAAGAAACGGTAAATATTACAACCTGCAGCTTATGTCGCTTCTAAGAGCAGAGTTTTTCGAAAACAGAGACATGTAAATTACCAGTTGAGACCGGGGATTTCCGGTCTTTTTGTTTGTCATTGAAATTACAGCATTTCTGCATGCTTTCGGTGATTTTTTTGATTAAATTTAATAAAGACTTCAAAAAAAGGATTGACAAATTGTGTTTTTTACACTTTAATAGTATTTGTCAGACACAAGATATTGTGGTTTGATGTTAAAACAATACAGGCAGTATTTGGAGGTACAGATTATGAATACTATTACAAAGATCAAAAAAAGAGATGGCAGGATAGTAGATTTTGACAGAAACAAAATAGCAGATGCAATATTCAAGGCAGCGCAGGTTTTAGGTGGCAGAGACAGAGATATGGCAGAGGAGCTTGCTATTGAGGTTGAGGCTTATCTTTGTGATAAATATGCAGACAAAGTACCTACAGTTGAAGAGATACAGGATGCAGTCGAAAAGGTTATGATTGAGAACGGTCATGCCAGGACAGCCAAGGAATATATACTGTACAGGGCAGAGCGTACCAGAATGAGGGATATGAATACACGTCTGATGCACATCTATGATGATCTCACATTCCAGGATGCCAAAGACAACGATATCAAGAGAGAAAATGCCAACATAGACGGCGATACAGCAATGGGCACCATGCTCAAATTCGGCTCAGAAGGCTCCAAGGAATACTACAAGATGTGTATACTCAAGCCTTCTCATTCCAGAGCTCACGAGGAGGGAGATATCCATATTCATGATATGGACTTCCTGACTCTTACCATGACCTGCTGTCAGATAGATCTTGTGAAACTCCTTGAAGGCGGATTCAGCACAGGCCACGGACACTTGAGAGAACCTCAGAGCATAGAAAGCTATGCAGCCCTTGCGTGTATTGCGATACAGTCAAATCAGAACGACCAGCATGGCGGACAGTCTGTTCCGAACTTCGATTATGCTCTTGCAGTAGGCGTCAGAAAAACATACAAGCGTGCATACTGGAAAAACCTTGCCGAGATACTTGACTTCAAGTATGACATAGATGACAAGGACGGCCTGACAAAACAGATAGGAACTGACATAGAGGAGCAGTATGGAGTATGCCCGTGTATGGCCTGGGACAACAACTATCTTGAGCTTGAAGCAGAGAAGCTCAAAGAATATATACCTCAGGAGGATATCGCCAAAATCCAGCAAAAGGCTGTTAAATTCACCGATGAAGAGATTGAAAAAAGAACATATCAGTCCATGGAGGCTCTTATCCACAACCTCAACACAATGCATTCAAGAGCAGGCGCCCAGGTACCGTTCAGTTCAATCAACTACGGTACAGACACATCGCCTGAGGGCAGACTTGTGATGAAATCAATACTGCTTGCAACCCAGGCAGGACTTGGCAATGGTGAAACGCCGATATTCCCTATACAGATTTTCAAGGTAAAAGAAGGCGTAAGCTACAATCCGGAAGATCCAAACTATGATCTTTTCAAGCTGTCATGTGAGACATCAGCAAAGAGGCTTTTCCCTAACTTCTCGTTCCTTGATGCGCCGTACAACCTCAAATACTACAAAGAAGGCGACTACAATACGGAATGTGCGTATATGGGTTGCAGGACCAGAGTTATAGGTAATGTATATGATCCGTCAAGAGAAATAGTGACAGGCAGAGGCAATCTGAGTTTCACATCAGTTAATTTACCAAGGCTTGCAATCAAAGCCAAAGGAGATACGGATCTGTTCTTTGAACTCCTGGATCAAAAAATAGACCTTGTTATAGATCAGCTTTATGAGAGATTCAAGATTCAAAGCTCCAAAAAGGTCAGGAATTTCCCTTTCCTGATGGGGCAGGGTGTATGGATAGATTCAGACAAGCTCGGACCTGATGATTCCATTGCGGAGATTATCAAACACGGAACACTCAGTATGGGATTCATAGGGCTTGCAGAGTGTCTCAAAGCACTGATGGGCAGCCACCATGGAGAGTCGGCTGAGGCTCAAAAAATGGGACTTCAGATAATAGGATATATGAGAAAACGCATGGACGAAAAATCAAGAGAAACAGGCCTTAACTGGACACTTCTGGCAACTCCTGCAGAAGGACTTTCAGGCAGATTTGTAAGACTTGACAAACAAAAATACGGAATTATACCGGGAGTAACAGACAGAGAATACTACACCAACAGCTTCCATGTTCCTGTATATTACAACATCAACGCTTTTGACAAAATAAAAATAGAAGGACCGTATCACGAACTTACAAACGCCGGGCATATATCATACATAGAGCTTGACGGCGACCCATGCAAAAACATTGATGCCTTCGAACAGGTTGTAAGATGCATGAAAGAAAACGGTGTGGGATACGGTTCAATCAACCACCCTGTAGACAGAGACCCTGTATGCGGATATACAGGAGTTATAGACAACGAATGTCCATGCTGCGGACGCAAAGAAGGAGACGATGGCGTGGGATTTGAAAGAATCAGAAGGATCACAGGTTATCTTGTAGGCACTATGGATATGTGGAATGATGCCAAGACCGCAGAAGAAAGAGACAGAGTCAAACACTTATAGGCAGGCGACATTATGAGAGAAATCAGTACTTTACGCATAGCAGGTATCATAAGAGAGTCGATAGTTGACGGCCCCGGCATCAGATTTGTGATATTCGGGCAGGGCTGCCCTCACAACTGCCCCGGCTGTCATAATCCTGATTCCCATGATTTTAATGGCGGATATGATTGCAATATAGACAAAATACTTGAGGAGACAGACAAGAATCCACTGCTCAAAGGCGTTACATTCAGCGGCGGAGAGCCGTTCTGTCAGGCTGAGGAGTTTGCGTTTCTTGGAGCAAAAATCAAAGAGAGAGGTCTTTCCGTAGTGACGTTCACAGGATACACTTATGAGGAACTTATATCTATGAATGACAAAAACACAGACAGGCTGCTTGAAGTTACCGACCTCCTTATAGACGGCAGATATATTGCGGAGCAAAGAGATCTGACCTTGAGATTCAGAGGCAGCCAGAATCAGCGCATAATAGATATGAACAAAACAAGACAGACCGGCAATATGGTGATAGCTGAAGAATATATGGTATGATAACA
>CAZDQV010000021.1:0-26008 GCA_964507795.1 uncultured Oscillospiraceae bacterium
GTCTTTTTGTGTGTGCATAAATGTTTTGCTCATGGGTTGCATTAGTGATATAATATATGAGTGTGACTTGCGGTAGCAGCATGCAAAAATTTAAAGGAGAGTGAACGACAGATGAAATTAGGAATAGTAGGACTTCCTAATGTGGGTAAAAGTACATTGTTTAATGCAATAACCAAAGCTGGTGCTGAGGCTGCGAATTATCCTTTTTGCACGATAGAACCCAATGTGGGTGTTGTTGCGGTTCCAGATGAAAGATTAAAGGTACTTACTGACATATACAAAGCAAAAAAAACAATATATACAACCATTGAATTTTATGATATTGCAGGTCTTGTAAAAGGTGCCTCAAAAGGCGAAGGACTGGGCAACAAATTCCTGGGTCATATCAGAGAAGTTGCAGCGATAGTTCATGTTGTGAGATGCTTTGATGATCCCAATGTTGTTCATGTCGATGGCAAAATCAACCCTGCATCAGATATAGAAACAATAAATACAGAACTCATACTTTCAGACATGGAACTCCTCGAAAGAAGGATAACCAAAACAACCAAAAATCTCAAAGGAGACAAAAGCCTGCAAAAGGAACTTGATATTCTGAACAAAGTCAATGAGTTTCTTGGAGAGGGCAAATCAGCAAGAGCCATGGAGCTTACAGATGAAGAGGCAGAATTCGTAAAGAGCCTTGATCTGCTTTCATACAAACCTGTTATATATGTGGCGAATGTATCAGAAGAAGATGCCGCAGCGGAAGACAATGAATATATCATGCAGGTTAGAAAAATAGCAGCCGAAGAAGGCTCGGATGTGGTTGTTGTATGTGCAGGGATAGAAGCTGAGATATCAGAGCTTGACGATGACGAAAAAGCTATGTTCCTTGAAGAACTCGGAATAGCAGAGTCTGGTTTAGATAAACTGGTCAAGGCATCCTACAGACTGCTTAATCTCATTTCATTCCTTACAGCAGGAGAACCTGAAGTCAGAGCATGGACTGTAACAGAGGGCACCAAAGCCCCTCAGGCTGCAGGTAAAATACATACGGATTTTGAAAAAGGATTTATCAGAGCGGAAACCATTGCTTACGACAAACTGATAGAATGTGGTGGCAATCTTGCAACAGCCAGAGAAAAGGGCCTTATCAGGTCAGAAGGCAAGGAATATGTCGTTAAAGACGGTGATGTGATGCATTTCCTGTTCAATGTGTAAAACAAAGAAGCACAGACCGTGCAATGCACTGCACCTGGCAAGTATAGATGAATTGTGATATAATAGAATGTCGAATTTTTGGGAAGTAAACTTAGGAGGACAACAATATGTCAGAAAAAGAAATCAGAGAAGCAGAAAGCTCCAACTTTATCCATAATATTATAGATAAAGATCTGGAAACAGGTAAAAACGGGAACAAGGTATATACAAGATTTCCACCGGAGCCCAATGGATATCTTCATATCGGACACGCAAAATCAATATGCCTTAACTTTACTACTGCCCAAAAATACGGAGGTAAATGCAATTTAAGATATGACGATACAAACCCTGTAAAAGAAGATGTAGAATATATAGATTCCATAGAAGCTGATGTTAAATGGCTGGGATTCACATGGGATGAGCGCCTGTGGGCATCAGATTACTTTGACAAAATGTATGAATGTGCAGTCAGCCTCATAAACAAAGGCAAAGCTTTTGTCTGTGACCTTGATGCGGATCAGATAAGGCAGTACAGAGGAACTCTCAGGGAACCGGGCAAAGAAAGCCCTTACAGAAACAGAAGCATAGAAGAGAATCTGCAGCTTTTCGAAGAGATGAAAGCCGGTAAATATGCAGATGGCGAAAAAGTTTTGAGAGCAAAGATAGATATGGCATCGCCCAATATCAACATGAGAGACCCGGTTATATACAGAATAGCCCATACCACTCATCACAATACAGGAGACAAGTGGTGCATATATCCTATGTATGACTTTGCCCATCCTATAGAGGATGCGATAGAGGGAATCACACATTCAATATGTACACTTGAATTTGAAGATCACAGACCTCTTTATGACTGGGTTCTTGCAGAACTCGAATGGCCTAATCCGCCGCAGCAGATTGAATTTGCAAGACTCAACCTTACTAATACTGTTATGAGCAAAAGATACCTCAAAGCTTTGGTTGATGACGGTACGGTAGAAGGCTGGGATGATCCGAGAATGCCAACGATTGCAGGTCTCAGAAGAAGAGGATATACGCCTGAGGCTATCAGAGATTTTTGTGAGAGAATAGGCGTCTCAAAAGCAAACAGTACAGTTGATGTGTCATTGCTTGAGCATTGCATCAGGGAAGACCTCAAGGATAAGGTCGCATCAAGGAATGTTATAGAGAACCCGATTAAGGTTGTAATAACCAATTATCCTGAAGGTAAAACAGAAGAATGTGAAATGGAAAACAACAGAAATGTTCCTGAAATGGGCAGCCGCAAGGTTCCGTTCGGCAGAGAGCTCTATGTTGATGGTGCGGATTTCATGGAAGTGCCTGCAAAGAAATATTTCAGGCTTTTCCCTGGCAATGAAGTAAGATTCAAAGGCGCATATTTTATCACATGCAACGAGGTTGTCAAAAATGAAGACGGCAGTATCAAAGAGCTTCTGTGCACATATGATCCTGAAACCAGATCGGGCTCTGGATTTGAAGGGCGCAAGGTAAAAGGTACAATTCACTGGGTTGAATGCAATACAGCAGTTCCAATCAAAATCAGAAATTATGATTATCTGATGATTGATGATGAAGAGGGCAACAGTGTTCTCAATGACAATTCGATGGAGGTTGTGACAGCATATGCAGAGCCATCGATACTTGATGCAACGCCTGGAGAGAGATTTCAGTTTTTTAGACACGGATACTATATCGCAGATGAGAAACTGACGACAGATAAAGAAAAAGTTTTCAACCGTATAGTTGATTTAAAGAGCTCATACAAGCCGGGTAAATAAATTTGGATACTCATATATTGGAGGTAAGAAATGACAAGATTTGTAGGAACAACATCGAGAGGTCTCAGAGCCCCTATTATCAGGGAAGGTGATGACCTCAAAAAAATCGTAGTGGACACTCTTTTGGCTGCCGTTGATGCAGGCGAATTTGAGATTGGAACAAAAGATGTTCTGGCAGTTACAGAATCAATCGTAGCAAGAGCACAGGCTAATTATGCATCTACTGCAGATATAGCACAGGATGTTAAAGCTAAACTTGGTGGCGAAACAGTAGGCGTGGTATTCCCAATCCTTTCAAGAAACAGATTTGCAATCTGCCTCAGAGGTATTGCAAAAGGAGCCAAAAAAATCGTTCTCATGCTAAGTTATCCGAGTGATGAAGTGGGAAATCATTTACTTGACATAGATAAGCTTGACGAAAAAGGCATCAATCCTTATTCGGATGTATTGACACAGGATGAGTTTGAGAAACTGTTCGGTAAATCATGCCATACTTTCACTGCGGTTGATTATGTGAATTATTACAAGAGCCTTATTGAAGAGGAAGGTGCAGAGGCTGAAATAGTATTTTCGAACAATCCAAGAACTATTGTTAAATATGCAGATAAGGTCCTTTGCTGCGATATACATACAAGAGCAAGGACTAAACGCCTGATCAAGGAAGCGGGAGCATCTGTAGTATTGGGTATGGATGATATATTGACAGAGTCAGTAAATGGCAGTGGATACAATCCTGATTATGGGCTTCTTGGTTCAAACAAGGCTACAGAAGACAAAGTTAAGTTGTTCCCTGTAAATTGTCAGGAATTTGTTGAAGGTGTTCAGGCGGATATCAAAGATAGGACAGGCAAAACAGTAGAAGTGATGGTTTATGGTGATGGTGCTTTCAAGGACCCTGTAGGCAAGATATGGGAACTTGCAGATCCGGTTGTATCACCGGGATATACCAAGGGCCTTGAAGGACAGCCTAATGAACTCAAACTCAAATATCTTGCAGATAATGATTTTGCAGATTTGAATGGTGACGAACTGAAGGCGGCTATTGAGGATGCTATCAAGACAAAGGATGCAAATCTTGTAGGACAGATGGTTACAGAAGGAACTACTCCTAGAAGACTTACAGACCTGCTTGGCTCACTGTGTGACCTGACGTCTGGTTCTGGTGATAAGGGTACTCCTATCATCTACATCCAGGGCTATTTCGACAATTATACACACTAAAATATGTATCTGTAGAGATACGAGTATAAGAGGCGGCCTCATCGGATATATGTCTGGTGACGGAGGTCTCTTTTTTTATTGACAAAAGGGAAGCAGGAGCATGTTATATGGGTAAAATGACTGCATATCATTTCTATTTGAGCGATAGTGCATCATTTCCGGCACTCACATCTGACGATAAATATATTATCGATATTGTTATCGACAAGCTGGGAGCTATGTCGAAAGATGAAATAGTTGAGTTTATGCATAATGAAAAAGCATACACTGAAACATTGCCCGGGGATGTAATTCAGTTCAAATATGCGAAATATCTGCGGCTATAAACTATTGAAGCATATAATATTACCAAATCACTGATACCACTTATGCCTTGCTGCACAGCAAAAGAGCCGGCATAGTGCCGGACTCTTCTGTAAATAAGAAAGTCTAATGAAATGTGAGAGTGACTATCTTTTTATATCATCAAGCTGCTTCTTCACACTTTCAAATGAAGTGGAGCCTGTCGATACCTTGGCTTTGATGCATGCAGCCGGATCGATGTTTTCGTAAATATCAGCTTCAAACTTATCTGAAAATGTCTGCAGAGTTTCAAGAGGCAAATCTTCTATTGCGCTGTTGTTGTTGATGCAATACAGTACCAGCTTGCCTATTATCTCGTGGCAGTCTCTAAAAGGTATTCCCTTTGAAACCAGATAGTCTGCAGCATCAGTAGCATTCATGAATCCGTTTTTTACAGCTGATTTCATTTTGTCTTTGTTGAATGTGACACTTGATATCATTTCTGTAAATATGGAAAGTGATGCTTTTAATGTGTCTGATGCATCAAATACAGGAGGCTTGTCTTCCTGCATGTCCTTGTTATATGCAAGAGGCAGGCTTTTCATGATAGTAAAAAGTGTAATCATGTCACCATATACTCTGCCCGTTTTGCCTCTGATGAGCTCAGCCATATCCGGATTTTTCTTTTGCGGCATGATGCTGCTGCCTGTAGCGAATGCATCGTCCATTTCAACAAACCCGAACTCGGTTGAATTCCACAGGATAAGCTCTTCGCAGAATCTTGAAAGATGCATCATTGAAATTGAGCATGCCGACAGAAATTCCAATGCAAAATCTCTATCACTGACAGCATCGAGGCTGTTTGGGCAGATGCCTGCAAAGTCAAGCTCCTGCGCAAGGAAATCCCTGTCTGTGTTGTACGTTGTGCCTGCAAGCGCCCCGCAGCCTAAAGGAAGCATATCTGTTCTGCCAAGGCAGTCCGCAAAACGGCCTTCATCTCTGTCAAACATATTGTAGTATGCCAGCATATAGTGAGCTAAAGTGACAGGTTGTGCTCTCTGCAGATGAGTATATCCGGGCATTATTGTTTCCTGATTTTTGTCTGCAATATCATACAGTGCTGATTTCAGGGATTTAAGGAGTGACTGTATCTCATTAATTTCCTGTTTAAGGTACATTCTGAAATCAACTGCGACCTGGTCGTTTCTGCTTCTTGCCGTATGCAGTTTCTTGCCTGCATCACCTATTCTTTCAGTGAGGATACTCTCGATGTTCATATGAATATCCTCCTGCTCTATTGTGAAATCTATTTTACCTGCTTCAATATCCGCTTTTATGTCATTGAGCGTGCTGATTATTTTGTCAGCATCTTCTTTGCTGATGATGCCCTGTTTTGCAAGCATGGCTGCATGAGCGCAGCTGCCTGCAATATCCTGAGCATACATTCTCTGATCAAATGGTATGGAAGCATTGAATTCATTAGCAGATGAAGTCGCTGTTTTTGTAAACCTTCCTTTCCAGAGCTTCATTAGGTGATTTACCTCCTTCTTTAATCTGTTTCTGTATTGCACGAATCTTCAGAGGCAGTGAGAACAGGTTGATGAAACCTTCTGCATCACTCTGGTTGTATACTTCATCCTTGCTGAATGTAGCAAATTCTTCACTGTATAATGAGTTAGGTGACTGAGTTGCAGCCGGGATTGCGGAGCCTTTGTAAAGCTTCATCTTTACAATACCGTCAACATCTGCTTCGATTGAATCAACAAATGCTGAGATGGCAGCTCTCAATGGTGTGAACCACAGTCCGTCATATACAAGCTGTGCGAATTTCTGAGATACGATATTTTTGTACTGGATTGAATCTCTGTCAAGTATCAGTTTTTCGAGTGCAGCATGAGCTTTGTAGAGGATTGTTCCGCCGGGAGTCTCATATACGCCACGGGATTTCATACCTACAAGTCTGTTCTCGATTATATCTATAGTTCCGACACCGTTTACAGAACCCAGTTCGTTTAATTTTGTGAGCAGTTCGATAGGTCCCATTTCCACTCCGTCAAGAGCTACAGGAACGCCTGCCTTGAAAGTGATGTCAACATATGTTGCCTTGTCAGGGGCCTTTTCGATAGGAACTGATTTAACGTGAATATCGTCAAGATGTTCGTTCCAAGGATTTTCGAGGTTGCCTCCCTCGTGGCTGATATGCCATATGTTTTCGTCTCTGCTGTAAATCTTTTTAACTGTCTGATCAATAGGAATATTGTGTGCCTTGGCATATTCTATACACTCTTCCCTTGAGCTTAAATCCCATTCTCTCCAAGGAGCGATGATTTTGATTGACGGATCCAATGCTTTGATTGTTGTTTCAAATCTTACCTGGTCATTACCTTTGCCTGTGCAGCCGTGTACGATATAGTATGCACCTTCCTGATTTGCAATCTCAACCAGTTTTTTTGCCATCAGAGGTCTTGCCATTGATGTGCCCAGCAGATAATCGTTTTCATATACTGCGCCTGCTTTAAGTGTAGGCCATATGTAATCAGTTATGAATTCTTCCTGAATGTCAAGTACATATGATTTGGAAGCACCTGTTGCAAGAGCTTTCTGATTGATTTTTTCGAAGTCATCACTCTGACCTGCATTGCAGCATACGCATATTACATCGAAATCGTAATTTTCTTTTAACCATGTAACTATAATTGATGTGTCAAGTCCGCCTGAATAAGCGAGTACAACTTTTTCTTTTGCCATTTTTCTCTCTGCCTTTCTTATTTATATTCTTATTTAAATTAACTTTGTTAACGTGATTATGATTATACACCCATATAAATAATTATGCAAGTAAAAATGAATAAATATTTATAAAAAAGTTAAAAAAACTTGTTTTTTATGCATAAATGCTGCGTTTATACAATAAAAAACGAATAAATGATGCCATTGGAGAACACTTTGGAAAGGGTTTGCAGAGTTTGCTTTGGAATATTTTCAAGAAATGAAATAACGGTATTGAATTATACTCCGAAAAACAAGTATAATATAGATAAGAACAGGCAGGAGGTGACTCGAATGAAAAAACAGGTAGTTACAATAAGCAGAGAATATGGCAGCGGCGGCAGAGAAATCGGCAGAATGCTTGCAGAGAGCATGGGAGTTCCGTTTTATGACAGAGAAAAAATAGATGAACTGACATCAGGTAAGGGTTATTCCAAAGAAGTGCTTGACAAGGCTGAGATGAAAGCCAAAAACAGTTTTTTATACAACCTTACAACCGCACTTGGCGGCAGTGGCATAGAAGGCAGTGGTATAGACGGCCTTTCACTTAACGAAAAGGTATTTCTTGCGCAGTTTGATACGATTAAAAAACTGGCATCTGAAGGACCTTGTGTGATTGTCGGCAGATGTGCTGACTATGTGCTTAGAGATATTCCGGAGGCTACCAATATATTCATATATGCTGAGCCCGAAGACCGTATCGAGAGAGCTATCAATGAATATGGAGTTTCGCCAGAAGAAGCCAAGGGCTGGATTGCAATATGTGACAAAGCCAGAGCCAATTATTACAACCATCATACAGGCAGAAGATGGGGAGAGGCTGTAAATTATCATATGTCCATTGATTCAGGATATATTTCAAGGGAAAACATCGTCAGATTAATTGAGGAATATATAGAATTAAGAAAATAATTGTGATAACATATAGTTTGGCCGGGATTTACAAGTTCGGCAATATATTTGCTGTCTCCCATTCGAGGCAGAGATGAAAGGAAAGAAAATCATATGACACAAAACAAAGGCACCTATTATATAAGTACACCTATTTATTATCCAAGCTCAAATTTGCATGTGGGACATACATACTGTACCGTTATGGCAGATGCAATGGCCAGATTCAAAAGAATGACAGGCTATGATGTAATGTTTCTGACAGGTACAGATGAGCATGGTCAGAAGATAATGAACATAGCACAGGAAAAGGGAGTATCTCCTCAGGAATATGTTGATGAGGTTGTTGCAGGCATCAAAGAACTGTGGAAGACTATGGAGATTTCCAACGACGATTTCATCAGAACAACTGAACCGAGGCACATCAAAAGAGTTCAGGATATATTTATGAGATTGTACGAAAAGGGAGACATATACAAGAGTGAATACGAAGGCCTCTATTGTACTCCTTGCGAGTCATTCTGGACAGAAAGCCAGCTTGTTGACGGCAAATGTCCCGACTGCGGCAGGCCGGTACAGTCAGCCAAAGAGGAAGCATACTTCTTCAGACTTTCAAAATATGCAGACAAACTGCTTGCTCTTTATGAGGAGCATCCTGAATTTCTGCAGCCTGAGTCCAGAAAAAACGAAATGGTTGCATTCATAAACCAGGGTCTTGAGGATTTGTGCATTTCCAGATCGACATTTGACTGGGGTATTCCGGTGCCTATCGACAACAAGCATGTAATATATGTATGGCTTGACGCTCTCACAAACTATATCACAGCACTTGGCTGGCCTGATGAACCCGAAAAGTACAACAAATACTGGCCTGCAGATGTACATCTTGTAGGTAAGGAAATCGTCAGATTCCATTCAATCATATGGCCTGCAATGCTGATGAGTGCAGATTTGCCTCTTCCAAAACAGGTAAGGGGGCATGGCTGGTTACTCCTTGGCGGCGAAAAAGTAAGCAAATCCAAAGCAGCCAAGGGCGCAGATGTTGTCGATCCTGTAATCCTCATAGAAAGATACGGTATTGATGCACTCAAATATTTCCTGCTTCGTGAATATACTTTCGGACAGGATGGCGTGTTTACCAATGAAGTGATGCTCAAGAGAATGAACTACGACCTTGCAAATGATCTTGGCAACCTGGTATCACGTACAGTTTCAATGATCGAAAAATACTGTGGAGGGTTTGTACCTGAAGCCAAAGGAAACGATGATGCGGTTGACAGAGAACTCAAAGCTGTTGCGACAGGCGCGGCCGCAAAAGTTGAAGAACAGATGGACAAATTTGCATTCAATATGGCTCTTGAAGAAATATGGGTTGTAGTAAGAAGAGCCAACAAATATATAGATGAAACAACTCCTTGGATACTGGCCAAGGACGAAGCCTCAAAAGACAGACTTGATGCAGTTATGCACAACCTTGCAGAGACTATAAGAATCATATCGGTTCTCATATATCCGTTTATGCATACAACATCAGACAAAATCAGAAAACAGATGGGTCTCTGGTATGCAGTGCCTGTATGGGATGATACTGCTGTATTTGATATGATGAACGGCGAGCAGGTCAAAAAAGGTGATGCTATATTCCCAAGACTTGATATCGAAAAAGAGCTCGAAGAGCTGGCGGCTCTTGGATCTTCCAAAGAAAAAAACATTCCTCTGGAGTTGAAAGATGAGATTGTTTATGATGATTTTGACAAGCTTGACCTCAGAGTAGGCACAATTCTTGAGGCAGAGAAGCATCCTAAAGCTGATAAACTGCTGGTATTCCAGGTACAGATGGGAACCGAAAAAAGACAGATTATATCAGGCGTTGCAAATCACTTCAAGCCTGAGGAATGTGTCGGCAAAAAGGTTGTGGTCGTTGCAAATCTCGCACCTCGTAAATTAAGAGGACTTGAGTCCAAGGGTATGATACTGTTTGCAGATGATGAGATAGACGGTAAAGAAACATTGCAATTTGTTACAACAGCCGCAAATGATGGCAACCCTGTAACATAGGAATTACAGACATTTAAAAGGTGCGGTTTTTTCGCACCTTGTTTTGTACGGAGGAATAAATGCTATTTGATGCACATACACATATAAATGAAAAAAGCCTGAACGACAGTGAAAGAGAAAACTTCATAAAATCAATAGAAGATGCAGGTATGGACGGAGTGGTAGATGTCGGATACGACCTCGAAAGCTCAGCACTTGCGGCAAAGCACGCAGATATGTATGACTGGTGCTATGCTGCAGTTGGTTGTCATCCTCATGATGCTGACACCTTTGATGAGATGCAGCTTGAAATGATAAGAGGATTGGCATTCAAAAAAAAGGTGGTGGCGATAGGAGAGATAGGGCTTGATTTTTACAGGAATCTTTCAGATCCTGCAAATCAGGAATACTGGTTCAGGAAGCAGATACAGCTTGCCAATGAACTCAAAATGCCTATCGTTATTCACGAAAGAGACGCAGTGCAGGCAGTTATGGATATTCTCAAAGAGGAGGGCGCATTCAGAGACGAAAGAAAATCATGGTTTCCAATGAGAAAAGGGCCTGCCAGCGAAATGACGCCTGATGCCAGAGTTATGATTCACTGCTTCTCTGCAAGCAGAGAAGTGGCGATGCAATACATAGCTCTCGGAGCAACAATTTCAGTTGCAGGACCTGTAACATACAAAAACAACCGCAAGACAGTAGAGGCAGTGGAGGCGGTTCCGATTGAGTATCTGACAGTTGAGACTGATGCACCTTATCTTACTCCTGAGCCGATGAGAGGCAAAAGAAACGTGCCTGCCAATGTCAGATATACAGCACAAAAGGTAGCAGACATCAAGGGTATGTCCCTTGAAGAGGTGGCGGAGATTACAAGCCGCAATGCGAAGGTGTTTTTTGGATTTGATGATGTATATATATCAAATGCTGGAGTAAACAGCAGTATACTTGATGAAAAAATCACAATCAGGTAAATGTGCCTCAAAGATTTGAATTGCCTCATTCAAAGTATTGCTATTACTTTCGGGCTGGAATATAATCATAATAATATACGAGGGAAGCAATTGTTTATGAATCTTAAATTTGATAATGGGTTAATTGAGAATTACCGTTCCGGAGCACAAATAGCGAGAGTATTAACCGAGAATTGGGTAAATCATAATATGTACTGTCCGCGATGTGGAAACTCCTATGTCAGCCATTTTGAAAACAATCGGCCTGTTGCGGATTTTTATTGCCCTGTGTGTAATAATCAGTATGAGTTGAAAAGCAAAAATGGTGCACTTGGACATAAAATAAATGACGGCGCATACGATACAATGATATCAAGAATAAAAAGCAATAATAATCCTGATTTTTTCTTTATGAGCTATTCAAGAGAAGAAATGAAAGTAAATGACTTTATCTTTATTCCGAAACATTTTTTTGTGCCGGAAATTATCGAAAAACGTAAACCGTTAGCACAGACAGCAAGACGTGCCGGATGGGTTGGATGTAACATTTTAATTGATAAGATTCCCGAACAGGGAAAAATAAATATAGTGTCGAATGGTGAATTGATAAATATAGACAGTGTTCTTAGCAGCGTAAGCAAAAGTAATGAGCTCGAAATAAAAGATATATATGCTCGTGGCTGGCTTTTGGATGTCTTAACTTGTGTCAACAAAATATCTTCACAAGTGTTTACATTAGAGGAAATGTATCGATTTGAGCATTCATTGCGTATAAAACATCCGCAAAACAACAATATTAAGCCCAAAATTAGACAACAGCTTCAAATTTTAAGAGATAGAGGGTTCATAAAGTTTTTAGGACGTGGCAAATATAAAAAAATATTGTGAGGTGTTACGATGGAAAAATATACGGTTGTAATAGAAGAAACTGTTGTAGAAGAATTTGAATTAGAGGCGAAAGACCCTGATGAAGCTCTAAAAATTGCAGAAGAAAAATATTCTAAAGGGGAGTTTGTGCTGTGTCCGGGAGAACTGCAACATAAACGGATGTTTGTATTAGAACCATATTAAATGTGAAAGCTGAACGGAAGATAGCAGGATAAATTGATAGACCGAGCCTTACTTCGTATTGATAAAATGTATGAATAAGGTATATAATATATTAACGACAGCAGACAGAGAGGAATATATGTGATGAAAGAAATATACATAGCCCATCTTAAAACAGATCAGGAATTTATGGACTTTTTTATGGTTAAGTCTATAGAACTCAAAATAGGTTCAAACAAAAAACAGTATCTTGATATGACATTAGGTGATAAGACAGGAGATATCAATGCCAAGAAGTGGGATGTTTCAGACGAAGAAGCAGAGAGCGTCAGGAGGATTTCCGCTGGAGATGTTATTAAGATTAAAGCATCGGTAAATGAGTGGAACGGCACTAAGCAGCTCAGGGTTACAAGGATACGCAAAGCTGTCAAAGAAGATGATATTGAAATGAAAGAATTCATCAAAGCCGCACCTGAAGAATCGGAGTCCATGTGGACATATATTCACGATGTTGCAAATGGTATAGGGGATTCTGATCTCAGGACAATATGCCTCACACTTATGAAAGAAAACAAAGAAAAGCTTCTGTACTACCCTGCAGCACAAAAAAACCACCATGCCGAATACGGCGGACTCCTTTATCATATGAAACGTATGCTCATGAATGGTGAGAGAATGTGTCAGGTATACAAAAACCTCAACCCTGACTGGGTCAAGGCAGGTGTGATTGTGCATGATATCGAGAAACTGAATGAAATCGAATCAAATGAAATGGGTGTTTCCCCCGGATACTCTTTTGAAGGCAATATGCTTGGACATATTATTCAGGGAGTTAAACTCATTGACAGAATGGCTGGCGAAATCGGCATGAGCCACGAAAAAACAGTGATGCTTGAGCATATGATACTGGCTCATCATTACGAACCGGAGTTTGGAAGCCCCAAAAGACCGATGTTTCCGGAAGCAGAGATACTTCACTATTTAGATATAATTGATGCCAGGATGTTTGATATGGAAGATGCACTTGTAGGAGTGGAACCGGGAGATTTCTCAGAGCGTATCTGGATTTTGGATAACAGAAGACTTTACAAACCAAGTGGGCAGTAAAAACATGGACAAAATGATTCAAGAAAAAAAAGGAACGATTGCGGATATAATATTTCGCAACGAAAAAAACGGCTATACCATAGCCGTTTTTGAAACAGAAGAAGAGCAGTTTACGGCTGTAGGGAGCATGGCATCATGTCGCAAGGGACTTAGCCTTGTTTTGCGCGGCAGTTTTACTATGCATCCCAAATATGGAGAGCAGTTTGCTTTTTCTGAATATGAAGAGGTTATCCCTGAAAGCCTGCAGGGGATAGAGGAATTCCTTGCAACAGGGACGCTCAAAGGAATAGGACCTAAAACAGCTGCTGCAATTGTACAGAAATTTGGCAAAGATACATTCAAAATAATGGAGGAGGAGCCGGAAAAGCTCGCAGAAGTCTCAGGCATAGGTTCAAAAAAAGCCGCTGCAATAGGTGAAGCTTTTGCATTGCACAGAGAATTTGCAAAGGTTACGATGTATTTTCAAAAGTTTGGAATCTCTACGGACTATTCGCTGAAACTGTACAAAGCATACGGCTCTCAGACAATCAGCATAATTGAAGAAAATCCGTATGTCATGATTGATGATATCTTTGGCATAGGATTTCGCAAAGCAGATTCAATAGCAGCCAAAATCGGCATTTCACCAGAAGATCCTGCAAGAATCAAAAGCGGTATCAAATACACCATGTGGTACTATATCAATGAAGGCAATACATTTTGTCCGCAAAAGGAGCTGTGTGAAAAAACAGCACAGCTGCTTGACATTTCAAGTACTGTGGTAGATGAACGTCTTACGGAAATGGCTTTTGCAGGTGATATCGTAATGGAAAAAAGCAAAGGCAGGGTGAATGTTTATATCACATCATACTATATGGCAGAGCAAAACGTGACAAAATGCCTCATGGCGATTAACACAGCAGATCTCAAACCTGTAAACTCTGACATTGGCAGCCTGATTAAATACACCGAAAATGAAACAGGCATCAGGCTTTCTGCCAATCAGAAATACGCGGTTGAAACATCTCTCCAAAACGGTGTTTCTGTTATAACGGGAGGCCCTGGAACAGGTAAGACCACAATTATAAATACTATAATCAATGTGCTTGAGCGAAGCGGCCTTGATGTTGCCATAGCAGCGCCTACAGGCAGGGCGGCAAAGCGTATTACAGAAACTTCAGGCAGTGAAGCAGTAACAATACACAGGCTTCTTGAATATTTTTATTCGGAGGCGGAGGATACTATGCGCTTTGGCAAAGATGCAAACAACCCTCTTGACTGCGATGCTGTAATCGTAGACGAAGCATCTATGATAGATTTGATGCTTATGAACGGGCTTGTAAGTGCTGTTAAACCGGGCACACGCCTTATAATCGTAGGTGATGCGGATCAGTTGCCGTCTGTGGGAGCAGGTAATGTGCTCAGAGACATAATCGAAAGCGAATATATATATTCTATTAAATTAACTGAAATTTTCAGGCAGGCAAAAGAAAGTTTGATTGTTGTCAATGCACACAGAATCAACAGGGGAGAATACCCGGACTACAACGAGAAAGGCAAAGAATTTTTCCTGATGAGGCAAAAAACCGAAAAGGAAATGCTTGCACTCATTAAAGATCTGTGCGCAAGGAGGCTCCCTGCATATTATACCGGTCTCAGTCCGCTAAAAGATATACAGGTACTTACTCCTGTGAGAAAAGGTACACTGGGAACTGTAAATCTCAACAGGCAGCTTCAGGCGATACTGAACCCTCCTTCTGCAGAGCTTGAAGAGAAAACCACCGGGGACAGAACATTCAGAGTTGGTGATAAAGTGATGCAGATTAAAAACAACTATCAGCTCAAATGGAAAAACAAAGATGACTTTACAGATGGGGATGGCATTTTTAACGGTGATGTGGGCTTTGTGCAGTATATAGATAAAGAAAATGGCAAAATGTCAGTTCTGTTTGACGATAAGAGAGCGGTAGTATATGAGTTTGCACAGCTTGATGAGCTGGAACTTGCATATGCTGTTACTGTACACAAAAGCCAGGGCAGTGAATTCCCTGTAATTGTAATGCCGGTATCGTGGTTCCCGCCTGTGCTTGCAACAAGAAATCTGCTTTATACGGCAGTTACCAGAGGCAAGGAAGCTGTGGTGCTGGTAGGATCTGAAGATAAACTCAATGCAATGATTGACAACAATAGAATTACAGCGAGGTATTCAGGTCTTGCTGCAAAACTTGCAAAGCTGATAGTGGAGGACTTCTAATGCTCAAAAGAATTCTTGATATAGTTTATCCGGATAATATATACTGTATATGTTGCGGCAGCATTATAGACAAGAGCAGGCCGTACAGTCTGTGCAACACGTGCCTTGAGAAAATGCACTGGATAACAGGCAGAAGTTGCAGGATATGTGGCAAAGCCTTGCAGGATACATATACTGCCGATATCTGTTACGACTGCATGGAGGAGGAGCACAGCTTTGACAGAGCATTTTCATGTGTGGCATACGGACTTTACGAACGTGCAGTTATAATGGATTTTAAGTATGCTGACAGAGCATATATAGGCAGGAAGCTTGCCGAAGCGATGTATGACCGGATTTCCTGTGAGGAGATATCTTATGATATAATAGTGCCTGTGCCTGTACACAAATCAAGAAAAAACTTCAGAGGTTACAATCAGGCGGAGATAATAGCAAAGCATATGAGCAGGTTGTCAGGTATACCTTATATGAATCTGCTTGTGAGGACGCGTGCTACAGAGGCAATGAAGGATCTTTCTATTGCCCAGCGCAGGGATAATGTCAGAGGAGCGTTTGAAATCCCTGAGTATATGATTGAAAGTGCAGGGAACAAGGACATATTGCTTATTGACGATATATATACAACAGGTGCAACTTTTGATGAGTGTGCCCTGACCCTCAAAGAGTCGGGAGCAAAATCCGTTTATTGTATGGCTTTTGCTTCAGGAGCAAACAGAAAACACGAAATAAACTGAGAGCAGAGCGGCTGTTCGGGTCTGTGGTTGCAAGGCCATGCCAGATACGGGCAAAAGGCTCCACGTAAGCTGATCCGCAAGGCGGCAGTGATCATGGCGTATCTTAGATGTAAGTCCTCCGGAAAATCCGGGTAAAGGCAAGTGTGGGGGCAAAGACCAGGTCAGCCGGGCAGCCGCTGTGCTCTTCGTGAACGTGTTTGAAGTCGAGTTGATTGATTTTCAGAAACTTATACGTTTACCGTAAATCATCTTTCGATAAACCTCATTTAATGCACTTGATTTTATACCATTATGAGAGATATAATAGAGGACAGTTATACGAGGAGGTATTAATATGAGAAAAAATCTAGGAGTAAATTCGTACATGTATCCTATGCCCGTACTCATTATAGCGGCATATGACAAGGATGGTAAACCCGATGCAATGAATGCGGCATGGGGAGGCATTTGCAGTGATGACAAAATTTCAATGTGCCTGAGTCCCGGACACAAGACAGTTAAAAATATACTTGAAACAGGAGCATTCACAGTAAGCTTTGCAGATGCGGCTCATGTTGCACAATGCGACTACGTGGGTATCGTTTCAGGAAACAATGTACCTGACAAATTTGCAAAGTCAGGATTTCATGCCATAGACAGTGAATTTGTAAATGCACCTCTGATTGAAGAGCTTCCGATGGCACTTGAATGCAGACTTGCAAGCTATGACGAAGAAACCCACTGCATGATAGGACAGATAGTAAATGTATGTGCGGATGAAAGCATAGTGACAGAAGATGGTGGTATAGATGTAGAGAGGCTTGCACCTATAGCATATGACCCTGTCAACCATTACTATCACGTTTTGGGCGACATAGTCGGGAATGCTTTTTCTGATGGAGAGAAACTGAAATAAGGGAAGAAATTCAAGGAGTATATATGTATAATACAATTACGGCAAGAAACATTGCATTCTGTATAATATTCACAATCATTACCTGCGGTATATACGGTATATACTGGATGATCAAGATTAATGATGAGGTGAATTCTCTGGCCGGTGAAGAGCAGGCTACAACAGGAGGAATGGTGTTTCTTTTCTCTCTTATTACCTGCGGCATATACGGACTTTACTGGCAATACAAAATGGGAGAGCGCTGTGACATGATCAAAGGAGTGAATGCGAGCTCAAACATCGTATATCTTATATTGGGAATTGTCGGGTTTGCAATAATAAGTATGTGCCTCATGCAGGATACAGTCAACAAAAGAGTCGAATAATGAATCAGCTCTGTCTGCAGTTTTGCGGCAGAGCTTTTTTAGAAGATATGAATGATAATATCAAAAAGTCAATAAAAACAGCATTACTGCTTATAACAATGGGAGTATGTTATCTTGTCTGGCTGAAGCTGGGAGGCCCTGCATTGCCCTGCATATTCAGACTGATTACAGGATTCAAATGTCCGGGATGCGGCATCACCACTATGTTTGTATCATTAGCATCGCTGGATTTCAAGGCGGCATTCAGTGCAAATCCTTTTTTGTTTGTTACAGCGCCTTTCTTATGTTGTGAAATTATATACTTTGTATATCTCAAATGCAAAGCCATGAAATTTCCTGAAGTACACGAGGCGATGGTCATATGCTACTGTATTGCTTTGTGTATTTTTGGCATTGTAAGGAATTTCGTGCAATAGATTGTATACAATGAGATTATTGTATACGATTATTTAAAAAAAGCGAAAAAAAGGAATTAATTTGAAAAAAGTGTTGACAATGTCACAAAAAGAGATATAATGGGTTCAAGGATATGCATAGCCTGTAATTTTGTAGAAAGGAAAAAATCAGATGACAGAAACAAATAATGAAGTAACATTTGAAATTACAGAGCACATAGGAGTGATTGCAGAGCAATCCACCGGATGGACAAAAGAACTGAACAAGGTGGATTGGAATCACAAGGGCAATCCCAAGTATGACATAAGAGACTGGGATGAGGAACATCTGCGCATGTCAAGAGGCATCACATTGCACGAAGACGAAGCCAAAAGACTTTGTGATCTGTTAAAAAGCAGACTGTACGAATAGTATATGTAAAGGGAGCTGCACAGATAAAATGTGTGGCTTCCCTGCCTCAGTGCGGCTGACGTTTTGAAATTTTTTGCTGTTTTGCTCTTGCTAAACATTGGCACATCCGCCGAAAATGTGTTACAATTTAAAGAAGAGAGAAATTTATGTCGCAAATAATGAGGAAGTCAAATGGTTGAAAGAGAAGAAGTTACGTATATAGAAGGAACTCCAGTCGCAGTCAGAACCTGCTCAATAAAAAAATATGTGCCTCACTATCATGAGGATTGTCTGGAACTTTTGTTTTTATTAAAAGGAACAGCCCTTGTCAGAGCCAGTTATGACAAGTTTAATATGGAAGCCGGCGATTTTGTGCTTATTAATAATGGTGATGTTCATTATATCAGAGGCAGTGCAGACAATATTATTATATCCATATATCTTGATTTGAACAGGCTCAGACGGGATTACGGGCATATTGAGCATCTCTACTTTATATGTGAGAGTTTCAATGCCAACAGCATGCAGGAATCCTACCTGCAGGAAATTCGGAGAATTATAGTATCCATAGTTACAGAGGCGGCAGACAAAAATGGCAACAAAGACAAAATAACAGCAGAGACATGTAACCTGGTAGATATTCTCATAAACAAATTTGACCTTGTTCATGCTCACAATGGCAGAGATATTCCCGAAACTCAGCTCGAAAGATATCACCGCATAGTTATGGAAGTGGAGCAGCGATATACAGAAAAACTGGAACTTGAGGACATAGCCCAAAAAGAATTCATAGGCAGGAATTACATATCGCAGTTCTGGAAGAACATGACCAATATGAACTTTACAGAATACCTCAATTCCAGAAGAAGCGAAATGGCCGAGAGAATGCTGCTTGCAACAGACAAGAGCATTAACGAGATATCGCTTAACTGTGGCTTTTCGGACCCCAAATATATTTATAAGAATTTTAAGAAGTGGTATGAAAAAACACCATCTGAATACAAAAAAGAATACGAAAAATACAAAGCTGAAGGGACAGAGATCGAAGAGTATGGCAGCGAAGAATTCATGGGGCGCTTTGGCAAAGAATTCGTATATGCCAGTGTTGATGAAGAAAAAGCCAGCCTGATACGCTCTGCCGAAACTGCAATGAACTGGCGTCGCAAATGTGAATATTACATGCAAAAATCCACAGGCAGCAAGCTGAAACGGGAAATGGTAAGAGAAAGCCATATAGAAACAGGATTAAAGGAGATAGTTTTGCCGCTGCTTGACAGTGACGAAACTGCAGCAGATACAGAATTCATAAAAAAAGTATTCGAAAAAACCAAGATTATGGGACTTACATTGACTGTTGCAATTACTTTCATTGAGAGAGATTGTGATACATGGGAAAAAGTTATAAGAAAGTTTGCAGACAGAGCGGCAGGTTTCAGTAAAGATGCTTTGAATTCATGCAGGTTTAATATTTACATAGATGATTTCGAAAAAGACGTGCAGGCCAAACAGCTTATAGACAGGATATCTGATATTATAAATCCGAAGAATATAAAGCTGTCTGTGAAATTTGACTAAACATAACAATTGACAATTAAATGAATTATTAACGTATAAAAAGCAAGGGCATAACTTATATCGCATACAGATAAAAAGTCCTTGCTTTTTATTTAGGTCATCCAAAGCATCTGTGTCAAGGACAAAAACTCTTTATTTATTCAGAAAAATTAGAATATGAGGCAATTGAAGAGAAGTACAATATCATTTAATATATAGCCATAAAACAAAACGGATTAAAAATCAGTAAAAGTAAGGATGGTTTAATATGAAGATTTTAGTACTTGGAACAGGAGCACAGGGAACAACAGTTGCAAAAAGACTTGACGAAGAGCCGGGTGTCAGCAGCATAATATGTGCAGACTATAACATTGATGCTGTAAACGAACTTGTAAGCATACTTACAAAAGCAAAAGGTATGAAATGCAATGCATACAACCTTGATGAGATAATAGAATGTGCACAGGGTGTGGATTTGATCGTAAATGCACTTCCTTTGGAATTCGGTAAAAACGTGCTTGATGCTGCGCTTGCTGTCAAAGCCAACTATCAGGACTTTTCATCCAGTACAGCTTTTGACGAAGATGTTAATATTGGATGGATAAGAGGAATGAAATATCAGTTCAAGGTATACAGCCCTAAATTCAAGGAGATAGGCAGACTGGCAATCATAGGGACAGGTTCGGCACCGGGAGTTATATGCTGTGCGACAAGACATGCAATGAAATATCTTGACACTTGCGATACGATATACAACTTTGTATGGGAAGGCGTTAAAGCCAAAAGATTCCAACCGTTCTGGTGGTCACCTGAAACAGCTATACAGGATATGAGCGAGCCTGCATATACATATGAAAACGGAGAGCTGTTTGTAAGACCGCCGTTTGAAGATCCTATCAAGAGAAAATATGACTATATGGATCATGAGGTTACTTTCCTGAACCATTGTCACGACGAGCCTGTACAGTATGCACTCAATGCAGAGAAATATTTCAAGGGATGCAAAAACGCATATTTCAAATATGCAGGCACAGGTATGGATTTTGCAGAACCTCTTTACAGAGCAGGATTGCTTGATCACGAGGAAAGAGAAATCAAAGGCCGCAAAGTAGTGCCATTTGATGTAATAGTTGACAGTATACCGGCTCCACCTAAATTTGAAGAGGAAATCAGAGAAATCATAGAAGAAGGCATGGAAGCTGATGATGGCTGCATGGTAGTTGAAGCTTACGGCAAGAAGGACGGCAAGGACATTCTTGTTGAAAATCACGTATTTGCGCCTGGAATCGTAGAAGCATTCCAAAGAGCTAAAATGACAGGAGAAATGTACCTGACAGGACAGGGCGGATATTTGTTCTCCAAGATGTTCATAAATGGTGATTTCGATCAGTGCGGACTGATTTCATCAGATATGCTGTCATTCGAACAGGTAGACAAATATTTTGAATATGCAAAAGAGCTGGGAATCAACCTCGAAACCAAGATTAAGGAGCTCTAAAAGACAGCGCATGATATGTGAAGTGATAAATTATAGAATAGTTTGACAGATAAGAGGCGGTGAATAACCGCCTCTTGCTCGATTGAGGCTGAAATGATAGGAGTTTTTGATGATTGCTCTTGTTTCAGGCTCAGAAAAGGATTGCAATAGAAAAATATAGATGATATACTAATACTACTATGTGAAAATAAATTTAGGAGGTCTTAGCATGAAAGGCTATACAAGCGACACGATAAGAAACGTTGCATTATTAGGTCATGGTGGTGCTGGCAAAACTACATTCCTCGAAGCGGCATTACTTGCGACAAAAGTTATAAACAGATTAGGTAAGGTTGAAGACGGTAACACTGTATCTGACTACGACAAGATGGAAAAAGAAAAAGGATATTCAATTGGTACATCCATCGTTCCGGTAGAATACAACAAGGTTAAAATCAATTTCCTTGACACTCCGGGTTTCTTTGACTTTATCGGCGAAGTAAACGGAGCATTGAGAGCTGTAGAAGCTGCAGCCATCGTAGTTGATGCACAGTCAGGTATACAGGTTGGTACCGAAAAAGCATGGGATTCCTGCAAAAAAGCCGACATGCCAAGATTTTTCATTTTAAATAAGATTGACAAAGAAAACGTTGATACAGCAGCACTCGTAGAGGAACTCAAAGCCAAATTCGGTTCATCGGTAGTTACTCTGGAGGACAGAGAAGCTTTGGAAGAGGAAGTTGCAGGTACCGATGAGGAACTTATGGAATACTACCTCGAAAATATGGAACTTACAGACGAACAGTTCGCAAAGGGCCTTTCAGCAGGTATTGCAAGCGGAGACATCGTTCCTGTATTTGAATGTTCAGCAACAACCGGCGACAAAGTTACAGATGTGCTTGAATCAATCGTTAAATACGTTCCTACAGCAACAGGCAAAGAATACGAAACAGCAGATGGCGAAACAGTTAAATGTGACCCTAACGGCAAAATGTCCGCTTTGATTTTCAAAACAATTGCGGATCCGTTCCTTGGCAAAATTTCACTTGCAAAGATTATATCAGGTACGATTTCAACAGGTATGGAAGCATATAATACAAGAGCAGAGAAATCCGAAAAGCTTGGCTCAGTATTTTTCCTGAGAGGTAATACTCAGGGAGACGCACCGTCAGTATCAGCAGGAGACATAGTTGCATTTGCAAAATTGCAATATACACAGACAGGAGATACTCTCTGTGACAAATCAGCACAGGTTACATTCCCACCTATTGAATTCCCTGCACCGTCACTTTACAAGGCAGTAGAAGCAGCAGGCAAAGGCGAAGACGAAAAAGTCGGAACAGGCCTCCACAAACTCATGGAAGAAGATCCGTCATTTGTATTCGAAAGAAATGTTGAAACTCATCAGTCACTCCTTGGAGGACAGGGTGAAATTCAGCTTGGAATAATTACAGCCAAATTAAAGGACAAATTCGGCGTAGAGGTTAAAGAAGTTCCTCAGAAGATAGCTTACAGAGAAACAATCAAAGGTAACTCAGATGTTCAGGGTAAGCACAAAAAACAGTCAGGTGGAGCAGGACAGTATGGTGATGTTCATATCAGATTCTCACCTGCACAGGAAGAATTTGAATTCAGCGAAGAATTGTTTGGCGGCTCAATTCCTAAGAACTATGTCCCTGCAGTCGAGAAAGGACTCAGAGAATGTATGGAAAAAGGCCCTCTTGCAGGTTGCAAGGTAGTAAACATCAAAGCCGTACTATATGATGGTTCATACCACGATGTAGACTCAAACGAAATGGCATTCAAGATTGCAGCATCTCTTGCATTCAAAAAAGGTATCGTTGAGGCCAAACCTTGTCTGCTTGAACCTGTAATGCATCTTGACATCATCGTTCCTGATGATTACATGGGAGATGTAATGGGTGATATGAACAAGAGAAGAGGCAAGATCCTTGGCATGGAACCTCAGGCAGGCGGCGGACAAAAACTCATGGCAGAAGCACCGCAGGCAGAGCTCTTTGACTATGCTATCACATTAAGATCAATGACACAGGCAAGAGGAAGCTTTACAATGCATTTCGAAAGATATGAAGAAGTTCCTGCACAGCTTGCAGAGAAGATCATAGCACAGCACAAGGCCGAAGAAGAAGAATAAATTGCAACTCTCTGATTGTGAGAGAATGTAAATAACAAAATCAGGACCTTAACATCTGCCCCTGACAGGGCAGATGGCAGGGTCTTTTTTAGAGCAAGGGAGGTATATGATGAGTGAAGTAAAACACTCTCTTAAATGGGTACTTATATGGATGCTTATAGCCTGTACATGCGGAGCATGCATATATTTTCTTGAAGGCAGTGACAAATGTCTCGAATTTTTTGCAGGGTACCTGATAGAATTCAGTTTGAGCATGGATAATCTCTTTGTCTTCATATCAATATTTATGGCTTACGGCATAGTGGAGCATGCTCAGCACAGAGTACTGAACTACGGCATCATAGGTGCAATAATTCTCCGTTTCATATTTATTTTTGCCGGGATTGCCATAGTAAATGCTCTTGAATGGATATTATACATCTTTGGTGCCATCCTGATAATCAACGGCATTAAAATGTGGAAATCAGAAGAAGAAAAAGACCCTCATGACAGTAAAATAATAAGGGGAATCAGCAAAGTGCTTCCAATGACACAGGATATGCACGGTGAGAAATTTATGATAACCGAAAATGGCAAAAGGCTTTTCACGCCGCTGTTTGCGATTCTCTGCCTTATAGAGTTTTCAGATATAATATTTGCTGTGGATTCGGTTCCTGCAGTGTTTTCGGTATCGAAGGATCCGTTTATAGTTTATTCCTCAAATATATTTGCAATATTGGGATTAAGGCAGCTGTTTTTTGTGGTTGAACATATGCGCAGACGATTTGAATATGTCAAATACGGAGTTGGGCTTATACTCATATTCACAGGCGTCAAACTGCTGGCTTTGATATTCCATGTTGAAATATCAATCCCTATATCGATAGCTGTTATATTCGGTGTGCTTGCACTGAGTATTATCCTATCGATAGTGATATCCGGTAAAAAAGAAAAAAACAAAGAATAAACACACGAAATCTCTGAGAGACATAAACTTTCAGAGATTTTTTTGAAACCCAAAAAACAGTATGGACAAACAGGGCATATTCTGATATATTAATAACAGAACAAATGTTCGCAGGGAGGTAGCTATGGCCAAAAAACCTAAAACAGTATTCGTATGTCAGGAATGTGGATATGAGAGCCCCAAATGGATGGGGCAGTGCATTTGCGGTGCATGGAACAGCTTTGTGGAGGAAAAGATACAGACAGAGGCTGCAGATGACAGGAGAGGCCGCAGTACGGATCAGACAAGACGCAAATCAGCAAAGCTTGCAGAGGTAAGTGCAGGCACACATGAGAGGATAGATACAGGCATTGGAGAGCTTAACAGAGTTCTTGGGGGAGGCCTTGTCAAAGGCTCGCTTACTCTCATCACAGGAGAGCCGGGCATAGGTAAATCAACACTGATACTTCAGGCGGCTGCCAATATTGCCCGTAGTGAAGGCAGTGTGCTTTATGTTTCCGGAGAGGAGTCAGAGCAGCAGGTGAAGCTTCGCGCAGACAGGATATGCCCAGATATCCCACAGAACTTATACATACTGTCAGAGACCAATATGGCAAATGTAGATCTGGCTACACAGGAACTAAAGCCAAGCTTTGTAATTATAGACTCCATACAGACCATGTTTGCGCCTGATATAGATTCGGCTCCAGGCAGTGTATCGCAGGTCAGAACCTGCGGCAATGAGCTTATGAAGGTTGGCAAGGTATATAATATCCCGGTATTCATAGTAGCTCATGTTACCAAATCAGGAGAGCTGGCAGGACCCAAGACAGTAGAGCATATGGTTGACTGTGTACTTGATTTCAAGGGAGAGAGAAATCAGGAAATCAGAATACTGCGATGCTACAAAAACAGGTTTGGCAATACCAGTGAAATCGGAGCATTTGAAATGGCACAGCAGGGACTTATTGAGATTGAGAACCTGTCAAAGACTTTCCTTGAAGATGTAGAGGACGGCATAGAGGGAGCGATAGTCACGGCTGTATACGAAGGCTCAAGGCCGCTGCTTTTAGAGGTACAGGCGTTATCCTCTGCTGCAAATGTGGGCTTTGCCAGAAGAAGTGCCATAGGTGTGGATTTTGCAAGGCTTAATATGATAATAGCTGTACTTGAAAAGAAGGCAGGTCTGTCCCTTCTCAATGAAGATATATATGTCAATATAGTGGGAGGTCTCAAACCTGAAGGTACATATATCGATCTGGCCGTGGCGCTTGCCATATACTCCACATACAGAGGTATGGCGGCCCCTGCAAGGACTATAGTTATAGGGGAAATTGGGCTGACGGGGGAGCTTCGCACCGTACAGAATGTGGACAAAATAGTCAGAGAGGCAACCAGGATGGGCTTTAACCGCATTATCATGCCAGCCAAAAACGCGGAGAGAATCAAACCCGTAGGGAAGATGGAGATTGTAGGCGTCAAGAATGTTCAGGAGGCTATCAGAGTGTTCAAGAACTGCTAAATTAATAGCGGACAGATAAAACATATTGTATTCGGAGCGGAAGTAACCGCTCCATTTCTGATTTATGCAATATATTTATTATT
>CAZDQV010000022.1:0-14200 GCA_964507795.1 uncultured Oscillospiraceae bacterium
ATAGTATTTACAACCTTTGCGATATATACGACTGATTTATAATTAGATTATAATATCATGAGATACAAAAGTCAAGAAAACGCCGTGTTTATCGCAATTCATCCCACCACCTATAGAGGTGGGGGATTTCTTACTCACGGCGTGTTAAAACATATACTACCTCTGCTATAATTTCATATAAAGTACAGGCACCTTTATTTATAATCTCTGTCGCTTTCAGATACATTTCCTCATTGTCACGAAGCAGATATCTCAAAATAACATTTGCATCAATAATTGTTTTCATATTTTTTTACCATTGCCCTTTCAAATGCTGTCTTTTCGATATCTGTCAAGGCACTGTCTGCATATTTTGATAAAATGCCGCCTGCACATCTGTTGTCAGTTTTCCCTGGTTTTATAGCGCCCAATAAAGCATTGCTTGCCGAAATCAAATCAGATGTTCTGTAAACAAATGATGTTTCACGGAGTTTAAACTCGTCTTGAGCTTCTTGAATTTGCTCTAAAATATTTTTAAAGACATCAGCGCTCATTATATCTTTAATGCAAACAACACATCTGATAAAAAAGGCGCTTTGAAATCACATTACAGCTTCAAAACGCCTCTAAAGTCGTATTATTAAGTTATACCTCCTTATTCACAGAACTTCATATATCTGATGCAAATCAGATATCTCCCAGTCTATTCTGTATTTATCAGGTGCCTTGATGTTTTGAGGATTATACCAGCAGGTTCTGATTCCTGCATTGTTGCCTCCCTGTATGTCACTTGTAAGAGAATCCCCCACAATTATAATGCTGTTTCTGTCAACAGGCTCTATCATTTCAAACACTTTGTTAAAGAACTCTATATTCGGTTTCTCTACCCCTATATCCTCTGACAGGAATATACCATCCATAAGTTCTCCGAGTCCTGACAAGCGAAGTTTTTTTGATTGTGCCTCCACCGTTCCGTTTGAGACAACATACTGTCTGACTCTGCCTCCAAGCGACTTTATAATCTCAAGGCTGTCATCATGATATACAACAGTATCGCCCAGCCTGACTTGATAAAGAGAATTAAATGCTTCAGAAACCGAGCTGTCAATTCCTTCTGATTCAAAGAATTCCTTAAATCTTCCTATCAGCACCTCCTGTTTTGTTATTTCTCCTCTTTCAAGTCTCTGCCAGTATGTTTTGTTTATTTCAGAGTAACGCCCAATCATCTCATCTGAGCATTTCCCCAGGTTAAATTCCTTAAACAAGGTTTTTATTGCTGCTTTTTCGGCTGCAAGAAAGTCAAGTAAAGTACCGTCCACATCCCAAAGAATTGTATTTATCATCTATTTCTCCATATCTTTTGTTTTAAGAATAAATCTTTTTCTGTATTTAAGCTCTGCATATCTGCCCACTTTACTAAGACATGCTATGTTTGAAATACCACCAGCTGCTCCCACAACAGGGATGGTCTGAACAAATTTCATGTAAAGAACTTCTTTCGATATTGCCTCAGCTGCCGCGTTTATCTGTTTTGAAATCAGTCCGTAATATGTATAATCCTCTTTGTCAATACGATCCATCATATTGTTTATTTCATCGTTTAGAATTTCTGCATCTTTTCCTGTTGATAAAGCTGCTTCTATAAGTTTCAGTATGAATACCTGTTCCGTTTTGCTTTCGTATTCAAATCCATAACACTCGGCAAGCTGATATATATTGCGCAGAAGCACCGCTGTAAATACGGGTATGTCCGGAAGACCTATGCCTGCAAGCCCAAGGCCTGTTCCCTCTACTGTTGTAATCACTGTATCTCTTGCAAGTATTGATTTGGCTCTGATACGAAGTCTGCTGATTTCACAGTCTATTGGCTTTGTTTTGCCATATGTCTTTTTTATTATTCCTGTGCCGTCTCTGAATACAACTTCAAAGGATTTAGTAAAAGCTGCTTTGAGAGTATCGGCAAGGCCTTCTGGCACATATTTTTTTATTTTGTCATCTATATATGACTGCTTTTGTTTTTTTCTTCTGATAAGAAAATCGGTTTCGGCAATTCTTGCTTTTGCAAGTTCTTTTTTGAAGATCTTTTCGTCCATCACACACCCGCCTTATTTTGCATATGATGACAGGAACCGTTTCCTGTACTTTATGTTTATATACCTGTGGATTTTGCTGAGATAAACAATATCCGAACAGCCAGCGACAGCTCCTGCAACAGGCACAAGCTGCAGGAATTTAAGATAAAGTATCTGATTTGCAAGCTCATCTGATGCACTTGCCATCTGGGTCTGTATATCGCCTTCCTGATATTTGTATATACCGTCGTCAATGTTATTAATGAGAACATCCACTTCTTCATTTAATATTTCTGCTGTTTCTCCAGAAGAAATTGCAGCTTCCATCATCTTCATCATAAGATATTGCTCTTCCTGTTTTTCATAATCAAACCCATAGCACAGTGCAGTAAGGTATATATCACGAAATGCGACGCTTACAAAGACAGGTATATCTATCAGACCTCTTCCAAGAAGCCCGAGTCCCATACCGATGCAACCTGCTATGATTCCATTAAGCATTCCCAGTCTCCACGCTTTGCGATGAAAAGATTTTACACTGAGCCTGTTGTCTGCTACTGCCGCAAATCTTCTGTCCTCTTCAAAGGTCTTTTTCATTCGCTTTTCACTGTAGGTTTTTTTGATGACTATACGTCCTTTGCTGAATATGAGGCTAAACGCCTTGCCAAAAGCCGCATTTAACTTATTGCTTATTTTTCGTGGTATAATTCTGTTTACTACGCCCTGTATATATGAACCTCCATTGGAAACAGCTCTGTATACAAAGCGGGTTTCCTGTTTTTTTACCTTTCGGAGTTCCTTTTTTATTGCATCTGTGTTCATGTTATCTGTCCTCTAATGAAAACACTCCCGGAAAATCTTGTCTGAGAGCGCATTCTATTATTATTCATTCGCTAACCTGTCAAGTGTTTGAGCAAGTTCTAAAAGATTATCTGAAGAAGCTTTTTTATCAACAGCTACTGTATATATGATGTTGTCATCACTGTACCATATTACAGCTCCGCTTTTACCGCTGTTAAAAAACACAAATGCATTCATATCTCCGACATTTCCAGTTTCTGACTTTGCAAGTTCTTCATTGATGCCTGATATTGTCTGCATCATTACCAATGCATCCGATTCTGCTTCTGGTGCATCATCTGTAGTTATCCTAAAAGCTACATTCTGTCCGTCAAGCTTGAATGTAAGTTCACCGATACATTCATCGACTACTGCCCACTTTGCATCTTTGGCATTTTGGGGCGGTGTCATTACAAATCCAAAATCATCTGCTATTTCTTCCTGTGTTGTCTCTACCGATGAAAGTGCTTTCTGCTGGTTGTCATCTCCCGTTTCTGACTGTTTCTCGCATGCCACCATTGAAAACATCAACAGTACAGCCAATAATACATAACCTAATTTTCTCATAAATCTCAACCTCCCCCTTGTATTTCCCTATCTGATGTGAAGAAATTCATTTACATAATCGACATCAGACGGTGTATCTATATACTGTGTACCTCGTTTTTGTCTTGTTTCTCTGCCCTTGCCAGTTATGAGCACAACTGCGTTTTTGCCTGCTTTCTCAATTGCCTGCCTGATTGCCTCACGCCTGTCTTCTATTATATCATAGCTGCAATGCTGCTCCCTGACATGCTGCGCTATTTCTTTGCATATCTTATCAACAGGCTCTTCTCCCGCATCTTCTTCTGTTATATATACATGGTCAGAATACCTGCCTGCAATTTCGCCCAGTTCTTTTCGTCTACCCAATGCTTTTTTGCCCGGACAGCCAAATACTATTGATATTTTTCTTCCCGGATATTCTTTTTTGATTGATTGAAAAAGGGTCTCAAAGCTCATTTTGTTATGTGCATAATCAACTATAACATCAAGATTTGAAACTGTGTCTGCATATACTTCCATTCTGCCGCTTACTCTTGCTTTTTTGAGTCCGGATCTGATATATTCAACCGGCACTTTGAGAGTATATGCAATAGCGATTGCTGCAAGTGCATTATCTGCGTTAAACAAACCTTTCATAGACAGTTTGAATTCTTCTGTAAAGTCATCGCATTTGACTTTAAATGATATGCCGCCCGGCTCTGTCGTAACATCATATCCATAAAAATCTGCATCTGCTCTGTCTATACCAAATGTAACAACAGAAGGTGCGTTTTGGGCTGCCGTCATAACTTCATTCCCATAATCAGTATTCAGGTTCACCACTGCCGTCTGGCACTGTGAAAACAGCTTGAGCTTTGAATGGAAATAGTCATCAAAATCAGGATGCTCAATACCACTTATATGATCCTCACCTATATTGAGAAAACATCCGATCTCATACTCCACACCAAGAGTTCTGTCATATTTGAGTGCCTGACTTGATACTTCCATAGTAAGATATTCTATATTGCTTTGAACTGCATTTGCAAAATGTCTGTGAAGGTCAAATGTTTCCGGAGTGGTCAAATGAGATTCTTCATTTATGATGCCATCATAATTGTCAATTCCTGAAATTATGGCACTCTCCTGCATGCCGCATGCATCAAGATAATCATCAAGAATATATTTAACAAAATATGCTGTGCTTGATTTGCCCTTGGTGCCTGTAATACCTGTAAGATGCAATCTGTCCCATATATTATTGTAAAAGAGATTTGCCATATATCCCATGGCCAGCCTTATATCACTTACTATAACTGCTGTTGCATTCTGATTTTCAGGGAGTTCGTATTCTTCTTCGCTTATATATGCAATGCTGCCTTTTTCTATTGCATCATAAAGATATTGTTTTGAAAAATGTGCTCCCTTGCATACAAAAAAAGTGTTGCTTCTAATATCCTGCGAGTTATATGATATATATTCCACCATCGCATCTGTCTCTGCAGAAACCGATATCAACAATCCGTGTTTTTTTAGTAGCTCCGTATATTCTGTAATACTGTGCAGTTTTGTTTTCATTTCAATCTCCCTCCACATAAAGGAATAAGTTTTCTTGCTGTGATCTCCATAGGATCTACAAAAAAGTCAGACAAACCGTATTGATCCTTTATGACTGACAGTTCAGTACATCCCAATATCGCACAGCTGCATTTCCTTTTGATAAGCTCCGCCTCTATTTGGTGAAAATCATCCATGTCAACTGCATTACCACTTTTGACGCCATTATATATGATATCCATGTTGATTTTTTGTGCTTTTTCTGAAAGTTCTACAGGAATCATATCATATTTGAGTATTGCATCATGATACATTCTCATTTTTACTGTGCCGTCTGTAGCCATTATGCCAACTCTTGCATCTTTACCAAACTGTTCATATACTGCTTTTGCCGCTTCGTCTATCATATTTATAATCTCGATATTGCCAAGCTGTCTGATCTGCTCCAGGAGCACATGGCAGGTGTTGCACGGGATTATCGCATATTCAGCACCAGCATGTTCAAGAATACTCAAATCGTTTTTGAGTTCAGAAAACAATACATCAAGCTTGCCTTCAAAGATTGCTCTGGTTCTGTCAATCATAGATGCATGGCTTAATATGACCATATCTATATGATCCTGATCACACTCCGCTTTTGTGTTTTCGATAACATATTTGTAGAATATGTCCGTTGCAAGCGGTCCCATTCCTCCGATAACTCCTAAAACCTTATCCCTCATTTTAAGCTCTCCTTATTTGCCTAAATATTTTTTAAATTTATAGTAATGCCCCATCATTGATTTGAACAATCTGAGTTTTCTCTTAAGCCCGTTGTCTTCCCGGTAAAAGAGTGGATTTACGTATTTGCCTTCTTTGATCAGCTTTTTCATCCTGGTTTTGTATTCATCAGGTTTGATGTAATCAAATGCTACTTTTTTGGGCACTACCATCCATAGATTTTCATTGTCAACAGCTTCAAATTCCAACGGTTTGTCATAGATATAGTCTTCTACCGGATATTTTACTATGTTGGCTCCCGCGCCTGTAACGTAAAAATTGCTTCTGCCCTGTCTTGTATTTATCTCAAACACTTTGTATTTGCCATCTCTCTGGTCATATTTGATGTCAAAGTTTGAGAATCCCACATACCCTATATCCTCTAAGAGTTTTTTGAATGATTGCTCAAGTTTTTCATTGTGCTCAGTAATTATAACGGCATGATTACCTATGCCATGAGGTGTATGTTCTTCAAGCAGCACATGTCCAAGGCACATCATTTTAACTTTGCCTTTTTTGTCAGAATAATTCGTAAGGACTCTCATGTATGTGTCATCTCCGGGTATAAAATTCTGAATTATAACAGAGTCATCATACCCCGCATCATATATATCATGCAGAACCTGATTAAGCTCATCTCTTGTATCGACTTTGTATACTTTTTTTTGAGTTGCAAACGGGTGTCTCCAGTATTCAATACCATTTGACGGCTTGATAATAAACGGTCCTTCAAATGGCAGTTTGAAGTCATATCCACGTTCTTTTCGATGCACAAATGTGTCTGGATAATCAACACCTGTCTTCTCACATCTTGCATAGAATTTTTCCTTGTTGATAAGGTCATTCATAAGATCTGCATCTATATATGGTGCTATGACATTGTCCGGAAAATACTGTTTGTTTTCGGCCATAAGCTGTACATAACTGTCACCGCAACCTATAAGCAGCACTTTTGTGTCACTGTGTTTGTGCGCAAACTCCGTAACAAGCTGCAAAAATGTATCCTGACAGTCAGCCTCAGGATTTGCAGTATAGTGCATTATTTTTGTGTCGATACAAGGCCCAGACATAAACTTACCATATACGTAAGGTTTGATTCTGTATTCTTCATGAAAAGCCCTTGCTACGCTATATACATTAATATCTCCTGCAAAAAGCAAAGGAATAAAACTTTTTTCCATAGTAGCCTCCAAAATTATGCTTTAGTTAATCACTTTAAAATTTCACTTCATCTATTATATCATTTTCGCCTGTCTTTTCAATAACATCAGAGATAAGCTGTCCATTTTTTGTATACACTTAAGCAAAAATCGGTTTTGCACAATATATTTTTTGTCTATTTCAATCTTTGTATTGACAAGTCCTGACTTCAAAGTTATAATGTTAACGTTGCAAATTAAACAAATTTGAATATACAAACTAATAAGCAAAAGGAGGTGTAGCAATGGCAGTACCAAAAAGGAAAACATCTAAGGCAAAGAGAAACAGCAGAAGATCTGCAAATATGAAGAAAACCGCTCCAGGTTTATCAATTTGTCCACAGTGTCATGAACCTAAGCTTCCGCACAGAGTTTGTCCTAATTGCAATTACTACGATGGCAAGGAAGTTGTTGCTTCAGAAATCTAATAGACACGAAAATCACACCCTTCGGATTACCGGAGGGTGATTTTGTTTGTCATATATATGGATAAATATACTGTCCATGTGTTTTGGTTCTGCCCCTGCCATATTGAATAGCAAACACAGGGCATCTATGCAAACAGCCCAGGCACATTTCACACTGCTGCTTTATCCATACAGGTCTGCCACCTTTGATTTTTATTGCCTTGACTGGACATTTTCTCTCACACAGGCCACAGCTTGTGCAGCTGTTTTCAACATACAAATTATCTGTACGCCTCATACTGTCATAAATTCTGCCTGCTATTGCAAGGGAAAATGCCGGCATCTGCCTCTTCATATGCTTCACCCTCTCTCCTGCAAGTATGCTGCCTGCTACCGCCTCTATCTCTGACTCGGCCACCGCTTTTATAGCTTTCACTTTGCAAATATCCGACAAATTGAATACCGGAGTCCATGTATCCGGCATTCTGATGCCGTAAACGCTGTCAACCTCTATATTCTTTTCTCTAAGGAGTCTGCGTATTTCGTGCACAGAAGCACCCGGAGTTGTCCCATATGTTGATACAAAGTATACATAAGTGCTCTCCGAAACTGTAATCTCGATGTTCTGTACAAATTCTCTGACTATACCCGGAAGTCCCCAAAAGTATGTGGGAGATACAATGCCAAGCCTTTTTTCTTTGATAAAATCAGCTTTTTCTCTGCAATCCATAAAATCAAGGATTGATGTTGCCTTATCATCTGTTTTTTGTGCAAGAGTCTCTGCAACATGTTTACAGTTGCCTGTTGCACTGAAATAGAGAATCATAATTTCACCTCCATTACATACCCAGCACATAGAATCCATTGTATTGTTTTGACATCTCAAGCCAACATAAAAGTCTTTCATAATCCAAAGGCCTGCCACTACATATACCAGATATAACGGTATCTACAACCGATGGTGTGTAATAATTGATGCCATATATATCGACAGTACCCTGCTTGAGATTGTTGTACACTCCGCAACCAAAATATTTACCGTATTCACTATAGAACCTGTCTGCATCCATTACATACAGTGAATCGCTTCTGCCGTTTTCAATATTGTCTACTTTCACCAGCTCTTTTAACTCAGTACCTGCAGGAGCCTTACAGAACTGCAGCTCAATAAATGCTGAACCAATATTCTTCATTTCATTTTGTATGTAAAATATCTTTCTGTTTGTTTCCTTCATCTGTAGTATTCTATATTACCTGCCATTTCCTTCTGAAATGGGGTTAGGTCATGACGAATGGTTTTTTGACGTAGTCGGAGTACTCGTAGAGATCCCTGCCTGTAAGCAGATTGTATATATCCGAAGATGATATATCATATTTGAGCACTTCTTCTATTTCTGATGTATCCTCCCTGTTGATATTGGTTATTACAGGTATCGAGGAACATCCGCTTTTTTTAATATATCTGAGTACATCTGCACCTGTACTGTTAAAACCGAGTATCCTGGCATAATATCTGCTTTCGGGCATACTGCTGCAGCCTGCAAGCATCTGGCACAATACTCTTGATATCCTTGATTTTGTATATCTGCTGCCCCGTATATTATCTATGAGGGAGTTTACTGAGCCCGACTTCCTTACTTGATTTTTTATTCTGTTGCCAAGCCCCTCACCTGCTGATGGCAACCTGTCAAGTTCCTTTGGCGACAGGGATATGATATGACTCATTACACTGAAATAATCAAGTCCGCCTATATATCCCCTGTAGGCATACGGTACAAATTCAGAAAAATTCTCACCTTTTGATGCCATATTCCTTATCTTTGATGCGCTTGCAAGCATACCTACTGTTTTATCAGAGTGATATCCTTTATCACTTCTTTTAACTGTAACCGGCGTTATCCCCGATGAAATCCTATATAGTGCCTTTATATATTCTATTGCAAGTATATTGTTCGGTCCTTTCATAATGCCTGCATTATCATCATATGCAAACGAAACAGCCTCAGGATATGGCATTCCCTGTTCCAGAGCTTTATGGAGCCTGCTTTTGAATTCATCAGTTTCAGATGCGAACTCTAAAAGAACATCTATGCTGCCCGCCTCGCTTCCAAACGAAAGAAAGTCAATACACCCCAATCCATTAAGTATATTAACAGCGCCATCTGCAAAAATCTGTGCACTGTTGCAAGCATAGACAAAAGGATTTTCAATCACAAGGTCTGCACCGCTCATGACTGCTGTCTGAGCCCGTAGCCATTTGTCTGCAAAGGCAGGTTCTCCTCTCTGGACAAAACTTCCGCTCATTACAGCTACAACAGCATCTGCACCTGTCACTTCCTTTGATTTCTCTATATGATATCTGTGTCCGTTATGAAACGGATTGTACTCGCATATTATTCCTAAAATCTTCATAAATAAAGTCCTTAATCAGGTAAAATACAATACCCATACCTTGAACTTATCAGTATGGGTATATGATATCTAATATTCTTCTTTGTCTGCTACATCTGTATCCTCATGGATTTCAAAGGCCATCTGCTTGATTTCATCCCTATTTGACTGGAGCGTTTCATTGATGCCGCTGAATGTATTTTCAAGGCTGTTGAACATATCTGCAAAATATGTACCGTTTAACGCTTCCATCTTTTCCTGGAAATCAAACAGAATGCTGTCCATATATTCGTAAGTTCCTATTTTGAGTTGTCTTGCCTTCTCTTCGGCAATGTTCATAATCTCCTCGGCTTTGATTTTAGCTTTAATAGTAATATCATTATTATCTATAAGGGCTTCCGCCTGTCTTCTGGCATCACGTATAACCGACTCGTATTCATCCTTGGCTTCAGCAAGAATTCTCCGCTGTTCGCCTTTAATCCACTGTGCCTGCTGGATTTCTTCAGGAAGTTCAGTCCTTATTTCTTTGACTATTTCAAGCAACTCATCTGCATCTATCATAATCTTCCCTGTAAGAGGAAACCCTGAAGCAGTATCAACGATTTCTTCAATCTCTTCAAGCAACTCTAAAACTTTCATATTATTTCTCCTCTCATTTGCTGAACTTATCGTTCATAAGCTTTAAAACATTCTCTGAAACAAGCCTGTCCACATTGCCACCCAACAAATATACTTCTTTTACCATACTTGAACTGATAAATGAACATTCCGGTGAAGTCATCAAAAATATAGTCTCCACCTTATCTTTATAAAGTATTGAATGCAACTGTGCCATTTGAATTTCGCTGTCAAAATCCGTAGTTCCTCTAAGTCCTCTGATAACGATATCAAAGTTGTTGCAATTAACATAATCAGCAAGAAGTCCTGAGAAAGCGTCCACTTTGATATTAGGTATATCAGATGTTGATGCCTTAATCATTTCTATTCGTTCGTCCTCAGTAAACATTGATGATTTTTGGGGATTTCTGATTACTCCTACTACAAGTTCATCGCAAAGTTTAGCTGCTCTTCTGATTATGTCAAGATGTCCTTTGGTGACAGGATCAAAGGAACCTGCATACAAAGCCTTTTTTGGCATATGCCATACCTCCGTAAATTATTAATGCCATTTTACCAGTTATTTATCGGAATTTCAATAAGTTAAATCCAAAAATATAAGCTGCGTATATCTATAGTTGCAAATTGCTGTTTCCTTTTCTGTATATGGTCACATTAATAGTCCCGTATCGTTTCTCCTTGACTCTGGTGATACTGCCTATCTCCTCAGGTAAATTTTCGTATCCTCCATGCTCTGCGACAATAACTCCCTTATTCGCAAGTATATCAAGCTCATTTATACGCTGCAGGCACTTGAGCATAAGACCTTCCTTGTATGGAGGGTCCAACAGAATTATATCTGCTTTTTCTTTTATTCTGTCGAGCACCTTTTCATAGCTGCCTGCAATAATTACCGATTTGTCCTCCGCTTTGCAATGAGCAATATTTTCTTTGATAAGTCTGAGGCTATTTCTTGAATTGTCGCCAAAATAGCATTTGCGTGCGCCTCTTGACAACGCTTCCAGCCCCAGATTACCTGTACCTGCAAACAAATCTACTGTAACAGCATCATAAATATCGTTCATAAGCATTGCAAATATTGCTTCCTTAACCTTACCTGTCGTCGGTCTGACGCTTGTATCCTCAGGAGTTGCAATTTTTCTTCCTTTGTATTCACCTGCTATAATTCTCATAACCAAGCTCTCCTTTTCCTTCAGTTACATATCCAAAATGAAGCTTTCACCAAAGCATTTTTTTATTTTTTCTCTAAGTTTCTGATTTTCGTCCTTTTCGAGCAAAGGGTCATCGTTCAGAAGCTTTTTTGCTTCTTTCCCTGCGGCTTCCATGACCTTGAAATGCCTGCCCATATCACCTATTTTAAGTTCAGGTACACCATGCTGTCTGATACCGAATATCTCTCCCGGACCTCTAAGCTCCAGATCCTTCTCGGCAATATAGAACCCATCATTTGAAGCTTCCATAATTTCAGCTCTCTGTGCTGCAACTTCAGATTTACCTTCATTAATGAGATAACAATATGACTGATGCTCTCCTCTGCCCACTCTGCCTCTCAGCTGATGAAGCTGAGCAAGTCCGAATCTCTCAGAGTTTTCAATAACCATGACAGTTGCATTGGGGACATTTATTCCAACTTCTATTACAACAGTTGAAACAAGCAGATCTGTCTGCCCACTGTAGAACCTTTCCATTATCGCGTCTTTTTCTGATTGCTTCATCTCTCCGTGAAGTAATTCAACCCTGTATTCATCAAAACGCTGACATATTTCTTCAAACACCTCTACTGCAGATTTCACTTCTAAAAACTCTGATTCCTCAATAAGTGGTGTCACAATATATCCTTGCCTCCCTGATTTAAGCTGCGCATTTACAAAGTCATAAACCTCATTTCTGTTTTTTCCTGTTACCGCTTTGGTTATAACTGCTTTGCGTCCGGCAGGCAGTTCATCTATCACTGATATGTCCAGATCTCCATATATTACAGCTGCAAGTGTTCTCGGTATTGGAGTGGCTGTCATCACCAGTCTGTCCGGTTTTTCACCTTTTTGTGTCAGCAAACTGCGCTGATTCACTCCAAATCTATGCTGCTCATCAGTTATGACAAGTCCAAGATTATTAAATACAACATCAGGCTGTATCACTGCATGAGTTCCTATCAGAATGTCTGTTTTACCCTCGACAAGGCGGGCTAATATCTGTTTCCTTTCAGAAGATTTAATTTTTCCTCCAAGAAAGTCAACTGTGATTCCATATGCTTCAAAGCTCTTTTGAAATCCTGCATAATGCTGTCTTGCAAGTATCTCAGTCGGTGCCATCAATACACCCTGGTAACCTGATTTCACAGCTTTAAACAATGCAATTTCTGCAACAGCTGTTTTTCCGGAACCTACATCTCCCTGCAGCAGTCTGTTCATAACTTTACATGATTCCATATCTGCTGTAATCTCAGCTATTACCCTTTGCTGTGCCGATGTAAGCTCATGTGGCATATCCCCTGTGTATTCACTGATATCTATTTCCTTTGAAAAAGCAATACCGTTCTTGTCTGTAATTCCTCTGCTGCGCAATGCCATCAAGGCAGTCTGCATCACAAAAAACTCATCAAAAACAAGTCTGTATTTTGCTTCAAGAAGCTTTTGCTTGCTTTGGGGCAAATGTATATTTTTCAATGCGTATTCAAGGCTGCACAGATTGTTTCGCAATTTTATTGTTTCAGGCAGATAATCAGGTATGCCCTCTATTGACTCAGCTATAGCTCCCTGCCATTTACGCATTTCGCTTTGTGATACACCTTTTGTCAGCGGATACACAGGTACAATTCCGCGCAATGTGTTTTCACCTGCTTTGCTCATCTCCGGATGAAGCATTTTGTATCTGCCTTTATCGGCATATATCCTGCCATAAAATTCATACCGCATTCCAACTTTTATTGACTTTGCAATAAATGGCGAATTAAAAAAAAGCACATTCATCACGGCACTGCCATCATCTGCTGTAATGTGGATAGTATGTTTCCGTCCATACCTGTTGTCAGAAATCCTGGTCACAATTGCGCTGATTAATACAGTCTGTTCATCCGCTGCATCACAGATTCTACTAACAGTTCTTCTGTCCTGGTAAGTTCTTGGAAAAAACATATACATATCTGATACCGTAGTTATTCCCATACGCCCAAGAGATGCTTCTTTTTTGGGGCCTATCCCTTTTACCACAGTAATTTTATCGTTTCCTGTCATTTATCTAACAACCTCAATATTTCTCTTAATTACCTGCTGTTTTGATTCTACACCTGTAACAATAATCCTGATTTTATGAGAAATACCTTCAAATGTTTCATCAAGATTTTTTTCTATATCATCTATTATGCCATTGGTGACTTTGCTTATACTTGTACCAAATTTGATTATGAGAAAAATATTAATGTGAATACCATCTTCATCCCATACTATATCTATATTGCTGTTTTCATCATTTGAAAAAAAATTAAATATGCCTTTGGCATTTCCAAGCCATGCTTTGCCAGAATAAATATCAACAGCATCTATAACCATCTGGCTTATGACACTTCTGCTTATTCCAATGCTTCCGTACTCTGTATCTATATTCTTAAACATGTTTTCCTCGCAAACTCATTATATCAATCATCACTGCCACAAAACAGCACTATCACCCACATATCCTTGAAAGGCATGTGTGTATCATCAATTCTATCTTCATTTCTTTCGATACTCATTGTGATACACATTATACCGTCATATCCTTGAAAGGCATGTGTGTATCATCAATTCTATCTTCATTTCATTCGATACTCATTGTGATACACATTATACCGTCATATCCTTGAAAGGCATGTGTG
>CAZDQV010000022.1:14300-24197 GCA_964507795.1 uncultured Oscillospiraceae bacterium
TATCATCAATTCTATCTTCATTTCATTCGATACTCATTGTGATACACATTATACCACATTAAGGGGGGTAATGGGGTGTAAATGAGAAAAAGGTTGAAATGAGGAGAATACTGGATATCTGTAGCAATGAATAAATTAACTTTCAAAAACTGTGGATAACTTTGTATTGACAAAAAAATATGACTGAGATAATGGCTGAATTTCAACATTGACATGCACACTCAATATCCACAGGGATTGTTGGATAAAATCGTATACAATTCTTTAAATTTTGTGGAAAAAGTGTGGCAGTGTTGAAAACAATAGCTTTAAGAACTGTGGAAAACTTCTGAGAAAATATGCAAAACAGGCAATGAATTTATACATTTCATTGTACAATCATGCTTATTTCCAAATAAAATTTGCTTATGCCTCTGTATTAGTACAAACTCCTCCACTAAAACAATCCTCTCTCGCCTGTAACTATTTTGTTGTTATTTTAAGTTTTCTAAAATAATATTGCTGTTCTATATACGCTGTGATAAAATATAGTTAGTATTCTAACTATTAGCTTTCTAATCAAGGAGGAGCTTATGGACACACTCCATTATTATCTAATGGCCAATCACAGTCTTTTTCACAAGGCTATTTTTGCATCTATAAAACATATCGGACTTACTTCAGGGCAACCTAAAATCCTCGATTACCTGTCTGAACATGACGGTGCTGTCCAAAAAGATATAGCTGCAGGTTGCTGTATTGAACCAGCTACACTTACATCTATTCTAAACGGTATGGAAAAGGAAAAGTTGGTTGAGAGAAAAAAAAACGATAACAATCGCAGATCATACCATATATTCCTCACATCCAAAGGCAATGCTCTATGTGAAATAATCAGACAGGAGTTTGCAGCAATAGAATACAAAGCCTTAGCCGGCTTCACAACAGAAGAAAAACAGCTTCTGAATGCTTATCTTGACAGAATACACACAAATATGAAAGAAGGGTTATAGTGACATTAAAAGAAACAATTAAACGTTATATGCTGTTTGTAATATCTTTATTTATTTCTGCAGAAGGCATTGCTCTAACAAGGCATGCTGAACTTGGCGTATCGCCTATATCTTCTATTGCAAATGTTACAAGCTATATGATTCCCGCATTATCATTTGGAACACTCCTTATAATGTGGAACTGCGTACTTATTTTAGCTCAAGTTATAATACTGCGAAAGGATTTCAAACTGATTCAATTGCTGCAGATTCCTCTTTCTGTGCTTTTTGGTATGTTTGCAGATTTTGGAATGTGGTCGGTTTCATTTATACCGGTACCGGCATATCCTGTCAAAATAGCACTCGTTGCTGCCGGTACAATAGTTTTAGGTTTTGGTATATCGCTTTCTGTGACAGCAAACGTTATTATGAACGCCGGTGAAGCTATTGTCAAAGCCATCTCCGATAAATATCAAAAAAACTTTGGCAGAACAAAGATAGTTCTTGATGTATGTTACGTAATAGTTGCAGTAGCACTTTCTCTCATATTCTTCGACTTTAAAGTTATAGGTACCAGGGAAGGAACCGTGATTTCAGCACTTACTACAGGCCTTGTGGTGAACTTCTTCTATAAAAGACTGAACCGCCCTGTTTCCTCCTTATTAAGCGATGATAGCAAAGACAACAAAACACAAAGCCCATTACTTGAGATAATGAAAACAGATGTATATACAATAAATGAGAATGCAACACTGATTGACGCACTGAAGCTCATAACTGAAAAAAAGGTGAGTGGCGTGCCTGTTACAGATGACAATGGCAGGCTTACAGGTTTCATATCAGATGGAGATATTGTAAGATTCCTGTCTGACAGTTACCCTTCATTCGTGAATATCTACTCTTTTGTAACTATCGACTTTGACAGTAAACTCAGAGAGCTTGTTCAAACAAAAGTAAAAGCCATATCAAAAAAGACAATAATAACTGTAAATTCAAATGATGATATTTCAGAAGTCTGTAGCAAGCTCAGTAAAAAGCACATCAAAAAAGCCCCCGTTATAAAGGATGGAGACATGGTAGGAATAATAAATGTAAGCAATATTACAAAATATGTGCTCGATGATATAACAAAAGACATTGCCTAAACAGGCAATGTCTTTTGTAATAATGATTGCTAATTTATATAATTAAGCGTTTGCTTTCTTGTATTCTGCAGCTGCTGCTACGAAATCAGGATCTGCGAAGTCAGGTCTCTGTAATTCTTTCTTAACCATAAGAGTACCAGTACCATATGCGCAAAGCTCAGGTGGGTTAACCATTTCTGCGCCTGATCCGTTAACTACGTTACCGTTAGCATCTTTTGAATCCTTCATCCATTTGTAAGCAAAGAATTTGCAAGTAAATGAAGTGTTACCAACCTTTTCAATGTATCCGCCATATTCCATCCAGTCGCCTGCGTATACTGGAGCAGTGTATCTAACTTCTGAATATCCTACGAATAATGATTCGTCACCGTGAAGTCTGATAGCAAGTTCAGTTCCAACATCTCCCCATGCAGTTACGATATGTGCACCTTCTACGAGTTCACCAGCATAGTGAGCATCGCCAGCTGACATTCTTGTCTTTAAGCTTACATATGAACCGATCATCTTAGGGTTGTTTTCTCTCTCCATGATGCATTCTAAAACTGTCTTAATCTTAGCCATTTTAAATCCTCCTAAATTTTAATCGTTGTGCAATTCAATCCACAACCTTTTCTTTATATTTAAATAATACTATTTTGGACCTTTGCTGTCAATGGGTTTGTTAATATTTTATCTAATTTCAAGGCAAAAAAACATAACAAAACTTGCCATTATTCTTTTTAAAAAATCAGTAACAAAAAGTAAGCAACTTCGTATCATTATCTGAAAAATGCAACTTCAAAACACCTTAATTCCTGGCCTTTTGAGGCACATAGTGCCTCCTGGAATATTCGTATTTAATATCTATCATATGTATTGCAGCTGCAATATCATTTTCGTTTTTTGATTTCAATGCACGTACTATCGGCTCATCAGCTTTACATGCATTTTCAAGATAATCTATATACTGTGCAACGCTGTTAAAATCTTCGGGTTTTTCACCATTTACCGCAAAGATCTCAAATGATTCATTAAAAACAAAAGCATACATTTCATCAATACTGTTAGTAACATCTATTGTCATTTTAAGGCCGTTTTCGTGAAACATTTCACCTGCAAGCTCACTGAATTTAACGGGCACCGGATTCTCCTCATCTGCTGCTTTTTCAAGTCTCTCATGAAAATCTCTGATACCTTGTCCCAGCACTTCCCTGTTAGGCTCATACCACGATTTCATAACATCCATAATCATAAGAGCAAGATTCTTTGAATCAGAACCATACCACAGAGAATCAAGATGATATCCCCAATCATTCTCCACAATTATATTCACAAGATATATCTGGCTGTATTTAACTCCTTCGGTCATAAATTCATTCTCCTTCTGTATGTATATGTATAAATTATACACCAACTCCGATACAAAAGCATCACCAAACTACAGTTACAAGTATATTATCTAAATTCACTCCCTTGGCATCATAAGGCTTATCCAAATCCACCTCACCTACCAGTGACACATCTTCATTGTTTGAAACAGGATACAACCGTATAAGCTGCTCGCCGGATTTATTCTTCAAAGAATAACAACCATACCCTGACAGGGATCCTTCGAAGTCGTCAACTGTAAAATCATATGATGAAATAACAGTGCTGTCATATGCTGCAGATGTCCCGTCATCTGATTTCGTATCTGTATTATCTGTTAGCTCAAGGGTTATACTATCACCTTCGTTCTCAAGTTTAACGTCGTTATAATGTCCCGGCTCCGGCTGACATGGAAAACTTGCAATAAGCTCCCATGAGTGATCTTCTGTATTAGAAAGATAAATGTTAAAAACAACATCATCACTTTTAACGCTATTCAAAGTCACCTGGGGCTGTCGCATTAAAAGATTTTTTCATTCACACTGATTAAAGCCATCAAAAAAGAGCAGAATCAAATCTGCCCTTTTAGAATATGCTTTGCCTATTTATATGTTTCAAATACAAACTGAACTATTGTGCAGAGCTTAGGTTCAGGAAGTACATCTATTGAGCTTGGAAACTCAGGGTTTTCAGGAAGGTCGATATATTTGAAGTTTCTTACTTCAACTTCAATCTTATCACCTACAACCTTGTTGATTCTTGCATGATATTCAAGATAATCACCTGCAAAGCAAGGTTCATATAATCTTACCTTGTTTACTGCTGTTACATGTCCCATGTTGCCAAACTCTCTTGCCATAAGCCTTTTGGCTGTATCTTCCATAAGAGTGATGTTTCTTGCTCCGTTTACAACACCGCCGAGATAGAAAACGTCTCTGTCTGACATTCTGTATCTGAAAGTAATATCATCAGGATGAGCAGGATCAAAAGCAGCTCCAGGGAAATCTTCATTGTCAGCCCATGGCTCTGCAACTGTTCCATCAGGCTGTTCGCCTCTCTGCAGATGTTTTTTAACAACAAGTCTAACATTACCTTCTGTGCAAAGCAGCGGTTCATCAAACCATACCATATCAGCAGTCTTAGGATTTGCAACGCCGGCTCTTGATGCAGGTGTTGCAAGCTTGAACACTTCAATGTGACAGTCTCTTGATGTGTTGCCTATCTTAGTGAGAGTAGCCTTGTATTCCATCATATCGCCTACATATACATCTTCGTAGCACTGTACACCTGTATATCCAAGGCAAAGTGATTCGTCACCGTCTACCAAAATCATTTCTTCTGTTTCAACGTCACCGATGAAGTCAAACTGTCTTCCTACAGGAACTATCCCGTCAGGATTGTTTGCATCAGCTGTTGTCATATTGTAGCTTAAATATGATACTTTTCTCATAATAATGCCTCCTTATACATTTACACCATATTATGAATTTAAGCAATAACTCCTTCTTCTCTAAGCTGTTTTTCTTCTTCTTCTGTAAGTCCAAAGATTTCTCTGTTGTGCTGTCCCTTGAGAGGTGCAGCAAATTCAACTTTACCCGGAGTTTCCGATAATTTGATTACACAGCCCTGGAAGTACTGGTCTCCGGCTGTAGGATGCTCGCAGTGAACCATCATTTCTCTTGCCTGAGTCTGAGGGTGTTCGATGATTTCCTTGACATTCATTACAGGTCCGCAAGGTATGCCTGCCTCATCCATAATCATTTCGAGTTCTTTTTTGGTATATTTACCGCAGTAATCCTCGATTGCTCCTCTTAAATCAGGAATATAGTTTGTCTGTCTCAGATCGTTGGTTGCAAATCTAGGATCTTCAAGCAAATCTCTTCTGTCCATTGTGTTACAGAATTTCTCGAACAGTCTGTCGTTTCCAACACCTATAGCTACGAAACCATCTTTACATTTGTATACGTCAAACGGTGAAATTGAAGGGTCGATGTTACCGTTTCTTTCAGGAATTTCTCCGCCTACAGTGTAGTTTACGATAGCGTTTTCGAGTATGCTGAATATAACATCCATCATAGCTACGTCAACCTGCTGACCTATTCCTGTTTTTTCACGATAGTAAAGTGCCATCATAACACCTACTGCAAGATAAATACCTGCAACATGATCGCCTACTGAAGGACCAACCTTTACAGGATTACTGTCTTTGAAACCTGTAAGATACAGTATGCCGCCCATTGCCTGCGATACTACATCGTAGCATGGTCTATGTGAGATAGGTCCATACTGTCCGAAGCCTGAGCCTGATGCATATACGATGTTAGGATTGATTTTTTTGATTGTCTCATAATCAATCTTAAGTTTTTTGGTAACTCCACCTTTGTAGTTTTCAACAAGAACATCTGCATCTTTTACAAGGTCATAGAACATTTGTCTGCCTTTTTCCGATTTAAGGTTAAGAGTTGTGCTCTTCTTGTTACGGTTTACTGATGTGAAAAATGCACTTTCGCCCGATTTCTCATCAAAAGGTCCCCACTCACGACACTGATCACCTACAAGAGGTTCAACTTTAATTACATCAGCACCATAGTCTGCAAGAAACATTGTGCAAAACGGTCCGTTAAGCGCTGATGACAGGTCTACTACTTTTAATCCTTCAAATAACTTCTTCACTTTTCTAAAATTCCTTTCCGTCTAACTGATTTTATTTCAAAGCCTATTTAGCTTCTTTTGCTTCATTGATAGCTTCTATCATAAGCGGAACTACCTTGAACAGGTCTCCATTGATACCATAGTCAGCTATTTCAAAGATAGGAGCTGTTGCATCTTTGTTGACAGCAATTATGAGTTCTGATTCCTGCATACCTGCCTTGTGCTGGATTGCACCTGAAATACCAAGTGCAACGTATACTTTAGGATGAACAGTCTTGCCTGTCTGCCCTACCTGATGGTCAGCTGAAAGCCAGCCCGAATCGATAACTGCTCTTGAGCCGCCTACAACGCCGCCACCGAATGCTTCAACCAGTTCTTCCGCAAGTTTGATGCCGCCCTCAACGTCCTTGCTGATACCTCTGCCGACTGAAACGATAATATCAGCACCGATAAGGTCAACGATTTTTTTGGTTGCTTTAACCACTTCTTCTACTTTTGTTCTCAAATCCGCTTCTGTCAATGTTACAGGGTATGATTCGATAACGCAAGCGTCAGCCTTGGTCTGGTCGAAAGGTGCTTTTTTCATAACGCCCGGACGAACTGTTGACATACAAGGACGGAATCTCGGGCAGATGATTGTTGCCATAAGGTGTCCACCAAATGCAGGTCTTGTCATCTTGAGGTTAACATCTTCCATATTGAATTTCTTGCTTGCAATATCTAATGTTGAAGCTTTTTCGAGGAATTCAACATAGTTATCCATATCAATATCAAGATGCGTACAGTCTGCAGTAAGACCTGTGCAAAGTCTCGCCGCACATCTTGGCGCGAGGTCACGACCGTAGTTGGTTGCACCAAATAATACAACTTCAGGTTTTTTATCCATGCAGATATCGCATAAAACTTTTGCATATGCGTCTGTAGTATATACTTCCAAAGCAGGATCTTCGCATACATAAACCTTGTCTGCTCCATATCCGCCTAATTCTTTGGCCAAATGTTTTACGTTGTGTCCGATAAGAACACCTACCAGCTGTGAACCTCTTTCGTCAGCAAGTTTTCTTGCTTCTGAAACAAGCTCAAAATCAGTATTCATTAATTTACCTTCTCTCTGCTCACAGAATACCCATATATCCTTGAAAGCAGCTAAATCTGTACTGTTAAAAGCCATGGTCTACCTCCTATATAACATGTTTTTCTAATAATCTGGCAGCAAGTTCAACTGCTGTATCCTTGTTGGCTCCTTCAAGCATTTCTCCAACTCCCTTTTGAGGCGGAGTAAACGATGTGAAAATGTTCGTAGGAGATCCTTTAAGGCCAATCTTGTCAAGCTCGATAAGAGGCTCTTCTTTGAGGGCTTCAAAGTCAAGAATTGTAAGCGGTTTGCTGTAGCATTCCATAATACCGTTCAATGTCATATACCTTGGTTTCATGTCCTGATCATTGATGCAGGTGATAAGGCAAGGGGTCTGGGTTGATATCATCATATAACCGTCTTCGAGCATTCTCTTTACGAGTACTTTTGAACCTTCTTTTTTGATTTCTGCCGCATAAGAAATCTGCGGGAGATTTAACTTCTCTGCAATCTGAGGTCCAACCTGAGCAGTATCTCCATCGATAGCCTGTCTGCCTGAGAAGATCATATCTTCGTCATTAAGCCCTGTATAATTGATTGCGGCGGATATTATCTGTGATGTTGCAAATGTGTCTGAGCCGCCGAATTCTCTTGCTGAAATAAGGATAGCATCATCAGCTCCCATTGCAAGAAGCTCTCTAAGCATGCCTTCTGCAGGAGCTGGCCCCATTGTAACTGCTGTTACCTGACATCCTGTTGCATCTTTTAACAAAAGCGCCTGCTCCATGGCAGCAAGATCGTCTGGGTTAATGATAGTCTGCATTGATGCACGATTTAAAGTTCCGTCCGGATTAACTGCAACTGTACCGGATGTATCCGGAACCTGTTTTACACAAACATAAATTCTCATATGATACTCCCTCCTATTTACCGCTTAATACTGCTCTTGAAATAACTACTTTGTGGATTTCTGAAGTACCTTCGTAAATTTCAGTAATCTTGGCATCTCTATACATACGTTCAAGAGGATAATCCTTCATGTATCCGTATCCGCCATGGATCTGAAGTGCAAGGTTTGTTACAAAACGAGCGTTTTCTGCCGCATTCAGTTTGCACATTGCTGCTTCTTTTGTGAAAGGCTTGCCATTGTCTGCAAGATATGCAGCATAGTAAACAAGTGCCTTTGCCGCTTCAGTCTTGGTAGCCATATCCGCAAGATACCACTGTATGCCCTGAAGGTTTGCAATTGGTTTGCCAAACTGTTCACGTTCATGAGCATATTTAACAGCAAGATCAAGAGCACCCTCTGCACAACCCATAGCCTGAGCACCTACACCGATTCTTGCTCCGTCAAGAGCCATCATTGCAATTTTAAAGCCTTTGCCTGGCTTGCCAAGTATGTTCTTTGCAGGAACTCTGCAGTCTTCAAATATGAGTTCTGCTGTTTCGGAACCACAAAGACCCATTTTGTTTTCGATTTTACCAACCGAGAATCCAGGATAGCTGCTTTCAACTATGAATGCTGTCATTCCTCTGGTTCCCTTTGCTGGCTCTGTAAGTGCAAATATTACAAGGACACCCGCACGGCTGCCTCCTGTAATGAAGCACTTGGTACCATTGAGTATATATTCATCTGTTGCTTCATCATATACTGCTGTAGTTTTAACACCTGCAGCATCTGAACCTGCATTCGGCTCTGTCAATGCGAAAGCACCTAAAACACCTCCCTTAGTGAGCATAGGGAGATATTTTTGCTTTTGTTCTTCTGTGCCATGCGCAACTATTGCATGAGGTGCAATAAGATGAATTGAAAGGCATGCAGCTGATGTCATGCATTTCTTTGCAAATTCTGATACAGCGATAACTTTTTCAAGTGTACCGCCACCGCAGCCGCCATATTCTTTTGGAACCCCTATTCCTGTAAATCCAACCTCAGCCATTTTGGCAAAGTTTTCTACTGGAAAAGTATGTTCTTCGTCGATTTGTGCTGCTACAGGTTCTAATTCCTGTTCAGCAAACTGAGCTGCCAGTTTTTTGAGCATGTTTTGTTCTCTGGTTAACGAAAAATCCATATTTTTCTCCTCTCTTAAATATATGTTAAAAAATTTAAAACTAAGTAAGAAAATTGTTAAAAAAATATCTTAATTTTCACAATGTTCACATATATCGTTTCCTATTAAATGATATATACCCACATTGACGAAAGTATACTCAAGTCCTTTGATTTACACTGTTTTGGTATGCTATAAAGCTTAAGTTCCAATACCTCAGTCTGTAAAAGCACTTTACAGGCAAAGCAGAATGTAACTAGTATCGATTGTTAAAAATTTATTCGTTTCGATTATACCACCTAAAAACAAAAAGTAAAGACATTCCGATAGTTTTCATAATGTATACATAATACCTTATACTTATTCACACAGTTAATAAAAAAATCAGCCCCCTAAAAGCTGATTTTCATATATTATTCAAGTTCTTCCTTCATTCGCGCCTCACGCTGCTCAAGTGTCATATCCGCATCGGGCAAAGCAGCATAAAGAGGTGCATCTCCCACATGACCCGCATACGGCATAGGGAAATTAAACAGCTTGTACTGTCTCATAAGCTGCTCTGTCAGACATGTACCGTATCTTCTTGAATCCGATATTTTATTAAGATCAAGTGATACAGTAAGCGCTGTAGGACTGCTTCCCGCTTCATATATGCA
>CAZDQV010000023.1:0-24025 GCA_964507795.1 uncultured Oscillospiraceae bacterium
GGTCAAGAGCCGATGTGTAACAGATGCCTTTTGAGGTTATCATTGTGGTATAATGATTCTACTGTTGAAATTAAGTGGTAGCTCACAATATATAGATACTGATTTAGAGGTGCTAAGTGATAAACTATTTTATAATCAATCCGAGTGCAGGGAAAAAACGTCGAAAAGAAAGACTGATTGAACATATAGAGCAGGCAGCGGCAGAGATACATTCTGACTGCCGGATTTACTATACCAAAAGCATGAGTGACGGTGAAGCTTTTGTAAAGAGAATATGCAGTGAGAATCCTGATGAGTTTTTCAGATTTTTTGGCTGTGGTGGTGATGGCACCCTTAATGAAGTCATCAATGGAATATATGGCTTTGACAATGCTGCAGCAGGGAGTGTTCCTCTCGGGACAGGCAATGATTTTGCAAGAGCATTCGGCTCGCTCAAAAGTTTTACAAATATAAAAGCTCAGCTTATGGGAGATATCAGACCTGTTGATCTTATCAGATGCACATATGAGCTTGATGGCAGGAGGTATGTCAGGTACTGTGATAATATGATAAACATAGGCTTTGACAGCAATGTGGTTGCAAAAGCGGCCGAAATCCGAAAAAAAGGAATTGTTACAGGTTCCATGGCATATCTTTTGGGAGTGGGAATCATTCTCATCAAAAAAACAGGAGCAAATCTCAGGATAGAGCTCGACAACGGATATGTGCATGACGGACCTTTGCTGCTTACCGCTGCAGCCAATGGCAACTATTGCGGTGGAGGAGTCAAAAGCTCGCCTGAGTCAAAGCTCAATGACGGTATGATTGAAGTAAGTATTATCAGGGAAGTTTCAAGGACGAGATTCATATCTTTTTATCCAAGCTACTCAAAAGGCACACATATACATAGGCTTGAGGCAAAGGATATTCTTGACTATCATAAAGTGAAAAAACTCAGAATAACTTCAAATACGGGAACAATGAAGGTTTCAAACGATGGTGAAATAATTACACCTCATTCCATTGGACTTGAAGTTATACCAAAAGCAGTCAGATTTTCTGTACCTGCTGGTGTATGACAGGCAAAAACAGCAGGCGGCAGGACGAAAAAAAGTGACATGAGAGCACATATATAGTATAATTAAGTGGTTAGTTTGGAGGAAATTTATATGAGAGCAATTACAATGATAATGGGAATTCTTCTGATGGGTACAGGCATATGGTTATTTGCCAATTCCGGAGTATCATTTCTTGCATTGGCATTTGTCATAGGCCTTATTATGATAGCTGACGGAACTGTTGAAGGTATGACATATATCTATTCAAGAGGAGGCAGTCGTAAAGACAATAATATATGGATGCTTTCAGACAGCATAGTGACTTTTGTTCTGGGACTTCTCGTACTCAGTGGTCAGCTGGCTGCAGAGGTTGCAGTCCCTTATGTATTCGGTATGTGGCTGCTTGTTTCAGGGACAACAAGAATTGTAATAGTACTCAATATAGACCGAACCAAAAAGAAATCAAACTTTTGGTGGACATTTGGCACAGGAGTTGTATGTATACTTGCCAGCCTGCTTGGTTTTTTCAATTCAATCACTTTGAACATGGCATTGGGCGAGCTTTTGGGTATATTTTTCATAATACAGGCTGTGACAACTCTGGAACTCGGATTTCATATGCCTCATGCAAGAACAATTCAATAAAACAGGGCGGAACCGTAAGTTTATTCTTGCGGTTCTGATAATTTAATCTACAGGTGAACTCATGTCCAGAATAAAAAAATTTGATATATGTATAATCGGTGCGGGAGCATCAGGATGCGTGGCAGCCATAAATGCCAAAAGACATAACAAAACCCTGAGCCTGTGCCTCATAGAAAAGAACAGCAAAATACTGCGCAAGGTGGCGGCATCAGGAAACGGCAGATGCAATATCGCCAACTCCTCATGTGAAGGCATCGGAGAGCTGTTGCAATTCTTTAAAAGCATAGGAATTTTTACAGTTGAAGAGGAAGATGGCAGGCTGTATCCATATACAAAACAATCATCATCAGTTGTAAGCGCTGTCAGGACAGCTCTTTTGGGAGAAGGTATCAGCACAGTTCTCGGTACAGCTGTCACAGATGTCAAACGACTTAAAAACGGTGGATTTAAACTGATTACATCAGAAGAGGAGACATATATATGCCAGAGGCTTCTCATAGCCTCCGGAGGCAAGGCATCCCCCATGTTTGGAACTACGGGAGACGGATATATTTTTGCACGGAAACTGGGACACAAAGTCAAAACACTTATGCCTGTACTTACTTCAATCAATTGTGAGGGAGATTTTGGTTCAATCAAAGGATGCAGAGCTGAAGGAGAAGTCACTTTATACAAAAAAGGAATAAAACAGGCTTCCGAAAAAGGAGAAATACAGTTTACTGCTGATGGAATATCAGGAATATGTGTAATGAATCTGAGCAGAATGCTAAAGCTTGATATGTCAAAAGGCCTTGAAGCCGCATTCAGAGAGTATACAATAAAAATTGATTTCAATCCTGAAATGACACAGCAGCAAATGATAGAGATTCTCAGAGAATTAAGAGAGATAAAAAACCTTGAGGCATCAGACATATACATGTCGCTTCTTCAGAAACCTATAGCATTGAGAGCTTTAAATGATGCAGAAATCAACCTTGGCAGGAAGGCTTCAGAGCTTACAGATAAAGAGCTCGAAACAATAGGCATGGTATACAGGAACTGGATTTTGCAGGTTACTGGAGCCAAGGGATGGAAGCATGCACAATGCACTGCAGGCGGCGTTCCTTTTGATGAGATTAATCCGGAGACTATGGAGTCAAAGCTTGTGCCCGGACTGTATTTTTCGGGAGAGGTACTTGATTATGACGGACCATGTGGTGGATACAATCTGTATAATGCATGGACTACAGGGCTTGCAGCAGGAAAGGCAATGGGAGAATGTACAGAGAAACACAGATAAAATTAAGACCGGGACAGCCTGTGGAGCTTCTGAAAACAAAGCTCGAAAAGAAACATTCCATAACTGTTACTGACTGGAAGATAGTTAAGGAATCCATAGACGCCAGAAACAAAAAAGACATATGGCTTGTATATACTGTTGATTTTGATTGTGACAGGAAATTAAAACTTCCTGTTGCAAAGGATGTCAGTTACAGGTTGCCAAAGCAGGGAACAGAGCCTTTGAAATGCAGGCCTGTCATAATCGGATTCGGACCCTGCGGCATGTTTGCAGCTCTGCTGCTTGCACAGGCCGGATACGCACCGATAGTACTCGAAAGAGGCAGGCAGATGGAAAAACGTATAGCAGACGTGGACAAATTCTGGCAGGAAGGTTTGCTTGATACAGAATCAAACGTACAATTCGGTGAAGGTGGGGCAGGAACCTTTTCGGATGGCAAGCTGACTACAGGTATCAGAGATTTCCGCATCCGGAAAGTGCTTGATGAATTTGTTGCAGCCGGGGCATCACCTGAAATCCTTTACAAAGCCAAGCCGCATATAGGGACTGATGTGCTCCGAAAAATTGTAGTAAACATCAGAAACAAAGTAATTTCACTTGGGGGAGAAATTCATTTTGAAAACAAAGTGACAGATTTCCTGACAGATTCATATGGAAACCTTGCAGGATTGGAAATCAACAGCAGCAGGACAGTTGATACACAGATTGCTATATTAGCTCCCGGACACAGTGCAAGGGACACATTTGCAATTATGAACAGCAGAGAAATACCGATGGAGCCAAAGCCTTTTTCGATAGGTGTCAGGGTTGAACATTTGCAAAGCATGATAAATAAAAGCCAATACGGAGATTTTGCAGACAGCCTTCCTGCTGCGGATTACAAGTTGTCATACAGATGTCATAATGGCAGAGGTGTATATACATTTTGTATGTGCCCTGGCGGAGAAATTGTCGCAGCAGCATCATCAGAGGGCATGACAGTTACAAATGGCATGAGCTATGCGGCTCGTGATGGCAGATATGCCAACAGTGCACTCCTGGTGGATGTCAAAACAGATGATTTTGATGGAGAAGATGCACTTGCAGGAGTGAGATTTCAGGAAAAATACGAAAGTCTTGCATATATGATTGGTGACAGCTATAAACCGGTAGAGACGACATGGGGAAGCTTTCGGGGAGATGCACTGAGAGCAAAACATGAGAATTCAAACAACCAAAACAAGGTTGCAGAATGCCTGCCGGAGTTTGTAACAGAAGCTTATCTTGAAGCCATGCCTGCCCTTGGCAGGAAACTCAAAGGGTTTGACAATGACGATACAATTATGAAGGCTGTAGAAACAAGGAGCTCATCACCTGTTAGAATTCTGAGAGATGATTCTATGCAGTCAGTCATAAAAGGCCTCTATCCTGCAGGTGAGGGTGCCGGATATGCAGGAGGCATTACTTCCGCTGCAGTAGACGGGATTAAAGTGGCAGAAAAAATAATTCAAAAGTATAGGATGGGGAATATATAATATGGAGAAAAAAATTTGTGTAATTACAGGAGGTACATCAGGCATAGGACTTTGTACCGCACTTGAAATGAAATCAAAAGGATATGAAGTATTTGAGATAAGCAGGCGCAGTGATGGTACAGAAGGCATAAATCACATATCTGCAGATATTACAGACCTGGAACGTGTAAATAAAGCTGTTTCATATATTATGGATAAATCAGGCAGAATAGATGTATTGATAAACAATGCAGGCTTTGGGATATCAGGAGCTGTTGAGTTTACTGAAATTGCAGATGCAAAAAAACAATTCGATGTCAATTTTTTTGGAATGGTCAACATGAACCAGGCGGTGATACCGTTTATGCGCAGGCAGGGCAGTGGCAGGATAGTGAATATAAGTTCTGTGGCGGCTTCAATAGCAATACCGTTTCAGGCATATTATTCTGCCGCAAAAGCTGCGATAAACTCATATACCATGGCATTAATCAATGAAGTCAAGCCTTACGGCATCAGCGTATGTGCGGTGCAGCCGGGTGATATATGCACAGGGTTTACAGATGCAAGAAAAAAATCGTATGAAGGAGATAAAATATATGGCGGCAGGATTTCAGGAAGTGTTGCTGTAATGGAGCATGATGAGCAAACCGGCATGAAGCCTGAGGTCGCAGCCAGGGTCATAGCATCTGTTGCAGAGGCGGCAAAGGTTAGACCGTTATACACAATCGGATTCAAGTACAAGCTGTTTTGCGGACTTGCCAAAGTATTGCCGGCAAGGCTTGTTGTATATATTGTGGGCAGGATGTATGGAGGATGATGCCCTGGAGGCAGTGGGTTTTGTGAATATTAAATATTTGGAACAATGAAGAAATTCAGGAGGTTTTACTTATGAAAAAATTAATACTTAATGGGAGCCCGAGACAGGGAAATACAGTAGCGGCAATCAGTGCGTTTACAGGGAGACTTGACAGTGATTTTGAAGTTATTAATCTGAAGAGCAAAAAAATAGCACCGTGCAAGGCCTGTCTTGCATGCGGGAATGAAGGCGATTGCATAGACAGAGACGATACAAATGACGTGATGAGCAAGCTTGAAGAGGCTGAATTTGTATTGTTTGCCACACCTGTATACTGGTGGGGAATGTCAGCTCAGCTGAAGCTTGTGATAGACAAGATGTACTCACGCTATAATAAGCTTAAAGGCAAGAAGATTGGTGTTATTGCCATAGGCGAGGATGAGCTTGCGGGTCCTCAGTACAAAATTATAGAGGATACATTCAAATGTATCGCAAATTATCTTGACTGGAACATGGTGTTTTACAAACCTGTAAGTGCAGATGAAAAAGATGATCTTGCAAACAGACCAGAGGATCTTGAAGATATCGCAGCTTTGACTGAGAAAGTGAAATAGAATGATAGAGATGGGGATTGCTGCGGCAGTCCCCCCAAAATTACTATCGCATTAGAAAAAAGTTATGACCTAGCCCCATTTGTAAAGCAAATGGATGGCAGGTCAAATACAGAAATTGCCGAGCTTTAGCGAGAGTGCAATTTTTCAGTTATGACCTAGCCCCATTTGTGAGTTGATAAAGCAGACAGGTGATATTATGAAAGATAAAAGAACAAAAACAAATGAACAGATTGCAGTGGAGATTTCCGTAATAAGCGGGGCCGGCAATGTTGTACTTGCTATATTCAAGCTTTTTGCAGGAATTTTCGGCAAGTCTGCAGCTATGGTTTCAGATGCCATACATTCGCTGTCTGATGTATTTAGCAGTATTGTGGTTATTGCAGGAGTCAGGATGGCGGGTAAGGATTCGGATCACGATCATCAGTATGGGCACGAGAGAATCGAATGTATTGCTGCAATTATACTTTCTGTAGTGCTGTGTGCAGTCGGGCTTGGGATTGGATATTCGGGTGTTAAAACTGTTTTTAGCGGGGATTACAGCAGCATTGAAACTCCTGGCCTCATAGCACTTATTGCAGCTATCGTTTCAATAGTAACAAAGGAAGCAATGTTTTGGTATACCAGAAACGGAGCAAAAAAAATAAATTCCAGCGCACTTATGGCAGAAGCATGGCACCATAGATCTGATGCACTCTCATCAGTGGGAAGCTTTGCCGGAATACTTGGTGCAAGGGTTGGATTCCCTGTACTTGATCCCATTGCCAGCCTCATAATCTGTGTGATGATACTAAAAGTTGCTGTTGATATTTTCAGAGAAGCTGTAGGAAAACTTACAGACAAAGCCTGCGATGATGTGACGCTTGAAAAAATGAGAACTATTGTGATGAGACAGGATGGTGTGTTGGCAGTTGATAATATCAAAACGAGAATTTTCGGAGCAAAGATATATATGGATGTGGAGATAGCTGCTGATGGAAAACTCAGCCTTTATGATGCTCACAGCATAGCTGAACGTGTGCATCTGGAAATTGAAAAAAACTTTCCGGATGTCAAGCACTGCATGGTGCATGTTAATCCGTATGCCGGCGGGAATGAGCAGAGTCTATAAGTTCAAGTTTTTTGCTTCGGGGCAGTTTTTTGATGGCTGCCTCTCTTTTTAATGCAGCTGTTTTGTCAGATACTTCTTCATAATAGGCAAGACTTACAGGGCGGCGGCTTCTTGTGTATTTGGCTCCATTGCCGCTGTTGTGGGTTTTGATTCTGGTTTCAAGATCAGTTGTCCAGCCGGTATACAGGCTGCCGTCTGAACATTTTAAAATATATACATAGCTCTTTTTTTCCATACAACTTTCCTCGTATATATTATAATATTGGATATGCGTTTTGACAAGCCGCCCTTATCATGATAAACTGAATTATCAAAAGGAAAGCGGAGAGTTTTATGATAATATTGTTAACACCATTTGAATCAACTATGGGTCTAGTGGCAGCAATAGCAGTAGTGAATCTTCTTATTGTTATAGCTGTAATTTTTCTCGAAAGAAAAAATCCCGAATCAACTCTTGCCTGGGTATTGGTACTTACATTTCTGCCTGTGGTGGGCCTTGTTTTGTATATGATTTTTTCGCAGAATATTGCCCGAAAACAAATATTTAGGCTTAATCCTGATGAAGAGAAATTTGTCAGTTCTTCACTCAAAAAACAAATGGATGCAATTTCTTCCGGCACATATGAATTTGTAAACAAAGAGGCTGACGAATGGAAGGATATGATCAGACTCAATCAGCGGTATGACAGTGCATATTTTACGCAAAACAATTCAGTAGAGCTCTTTATAGATGGTAAAAAGAAATTTGAAAGTCTGATTACAGATATCAAAAACGCCAAAAGGAGCATCAATATCGAATACTATATTATCAAATGGGACAAGGTGGGACTGAGGCTTCTCAAGGCCCTCGAAGAGAAAGCAAAAGAAGGCGTGGAAGTAAGGCTTCTTATGGATGCATTGGGCTGCAGACAGCTTACGAAGCGAAGAATACAGCCTCTCATAGATGCGGGAGCAAAATGTGCATACTTTTTCAGACCCAAGATGAAGATATTTCTTATGAGGCTCAATTACAGAAATCACCGTAAACTTGTTGTGATAGACAATAACATAGGATATATAGGTGGATTCAACATCGCAAGAGAGTATCTCAGCCTCAAAGAAAAATTCGGTTACTGGAGAGATACACATGTCAAAATCAAAGGTGGAGCAGTGCATGATATCAATGCCAGGTTTATACTCGACTGGAGATTCGCCTCAAAAGAAAATCTTGATTTTTCGTCTATCTTCCATGAGGCACCGGATGCTATAGGCAATACAGGCATACAAATAGTGACATCCGGCCCCGATACCGAAAGACAGGAAGTCAAAAGAGCATATATGAAAATGATTGTATCCGCAAAAAAAAGCATATATCTTCAGACACCGTATTTTGTGCCGGATGCAAGTATTATAGAGTCTCTCAAAGTTGCATCTCTTTCAGGTATAGATGTCAGGGTTATGATACCTTGTATGCCTGACCATATATTCGTATATTGGGCTACATATTCCTACGTGGGAGAACTGATACGTTCCGGTGTTAAAGTATATATATATGATAATGGATTTTTGCATTCCAAAACGCTGGTTGTAGACGGCCAGGTTGCCAGTGTGGGTTCAGCAAACTTTGACAAGAGAAGCTTTTCACTCAATTTTGAGTCTATTGCAATCATATATGACAGAAATATTGCATGTGAAATGGAGTTGGCATTTGAAAACGACATTACATTGTGCCATCAGCTTACCCAGGAACTTTACAATCAGAGATCGCTGCTTATCAGATTCAAGGAGTCAATATCAAGGCTCCTGACAAATATATTATAAATTTTAATGGAAGAGGTTTGAACATTGAAGAGAAGAATTGACCCGTCGATTATAATTATTCTGGCTATTATGCTTTATTTGAACTACAGAAGCGGTGCATTTTCAGATCCAAAGGAATGGATTACAAGTATGCTCATAATGTTGCCGGGAATCATAGTTGGAATTTCATTTCATGAATTTGCACATGGGTTTGTATCATACAAACTGGGAGATCCTACACCCAAAATACAGGGAAGACTTACGATAAATCCGATGGCTCATTTGGAACCTATGGGATTCATAGCATTGCTTCTTTGTGGCTTTGGATGGGGTATACCGGTATCGATAGATCCTACATATTACAAACACAAGAGAAGAGATGAGTTCCTGGTATCGCTTGCTGGTGTAGTAATGAATCTTGTCATTGCCATCATATTTGCATTTTTCATAAGGCTGCTGCTTGCCGCAGGCATAACAGACAACAGTCTTGGAGAGTTGCTGATAAGAATTTTTGTGCAGGTTGTAGTGATCAATCTGGTGCTTATGATATTCAATCTGATACCTGTGCCTCCACTTGACGGGTTTGGAATCATCACACAGATTTTCAATCTGAGGAAATATGACTGGTATTACAAGGTTTACAACAACGGATTTTATATACTCCTTATCCTTATAGTATTCGGTGTTACAGACAGAATTCTGTCACCGGCTGTAAATGAAATCTGGAGTATGATATGCAAATATATTATAGGTATATACTAAATAGGGAGGAGTAAAATGGAATATAGACAACAAGTATATGATTTTGCTGAGAAGTATATAGAATATTTTCTTGATATACGAAATTCTAAAGATGATTTGGAGGCGGCAGGATTCGGTGATGCGTGCTTTAATCTTGGATTTGGTGCAGATGGTGGACGTAAGTTCATTGTCATGTGCCATGACAGCAATGCATTTGATGATACTGATGACCTTGCAAGAGTTATAGACAGGGTGGACAACATCAATGTTTTAGGATCTGCGATTTCTGCCAAATGGGATATGGCGGAGACGCTTGATGAGCATACGCGTATGTGGATAAGCATAGCTCTCAAAAGACTCAAGGAAATGACCGAAGAAAAAGAGCCTATGACAGTTCAGGAACTCAGTGCGCTTCTTATGGAAAAACGGGATGAAATCCTCGAAAAAACAGAGGTAAATACATGGGAGATTGATCTTTGGATACATGATCCTATCCAGATTGTAAATATGGATTCAGGAATTGCATATGACGTTTCGAGAGTTATTGGCATTACCATAGATGATATACTTGATGCGGTTGCCAGAGAGCAGATGATGTCAATGATGTTCTAAATGGTGCAATTGCAATATGCAATAGAGCCAAATCAGATAATAGTTCAGGGGCTATATAACAGGCTGCCTTACATGAATGTAAGGTTTGTTGAGGGAAATGTAAGCCGGATAAATGGCATGACATTTCCTTTTCGGTTGAGGAAGGAGAATGCGTTGCTGTAATGGGCGAATCAGGCTTCGGCAAGAGTACACTGCTTAATATAATTGCGGCACTTGACAAACCAACTGACGGAGATGTATATCTTGATGGCAGAAAATTTTCGGACATAAAACATGCAGACTTCCAAGGCATATTACAGCATAGTCGGAAGATAAATACAAACAGGCAAAAGATAAGGAGTGAGGGCATATGTTTGCAAGGAAAATTAAAAAATTCATATTCAGGCTGATTGCTCTTGCTCTCATTGTCTGTATCATTGCAGCAGTGTTTTATGGATACAGAGGGTATGAGATGTATAAGGATGCTGTTTCAAAGACACCAATAAGCAGTATTGCAGAGGACATATATTCGGACGGGAATTTCACAGAATATGAAGACCTGCCTCAGATTTATATAGATGCGGTGATAGCGGCAGAGGACAAACGGTTTTTCAGACACAAGGGCATAGACCCTCTGGCCATAGCAAGAGCTGCATTTAATGACATTGTAGCCATGTCATTTGTAGAGGGCGGCAGTACAATATCGCAGCAGCTTGCCAAAAATGAATTGTTCACACAGGACAAAAAGATAGAACGCAAATTTGCAGACGCTTTCGGAGCATTTGCGATAGAGCGGCAGTACAGCAAAAAACAGATATTTGAGATGTATGTAAACTCTATATATTTCGGCAGTGGCTATTACGGGATTTATGATGCCGCAATGGGGTATTTTGGCAAAACCCCTGAGCAGCTTGATGACTATGAAGCTGTAATGCTTGCAGGACTTCCCAATGCTCCGTCAAACTATTCACCGGACGACAATATAGAGCTTGCCGAAAAAAGAATGTCTGTGGTTTTGAAAAGAATGGTGAAGTGCCATAAGATAACTTGGGAGGAGGCGGAGGAAATTAAAAACAAATCTCCGTATTAGCCTGTTTTTGGTCTTGAACATTGCGCACTATATAGGTTTTGACATAATGTATACTTGCGCACTGTATATAAAACAACCCTGAACGTGTTGTGCTTTCTGATGTGGAAAAGAATTCAACCTTTGACAGCTACCACGATACTTTTTTTTGGCTCAGCGATTCAATGATTGCAAATGAATGTTTCAGATGTAACAATCCAAATGTGGGATTGTCTCTAAATGAAGACCGCTCAAATGTTAAATGCTATATGGCAGATACAGGGCTTCTGATAAGTCATACTTTCAGTGAAACAGAGCTTGAAAAAGAAGCTCTTTACCGACAGCTGATAAGGGGCGAGCTTTCTGTCAATGAGGGAATGTTTCACGAAAATGCGGTTGCGCAGGAGCTTGTAAGCAACGGACACAAACTGTTTTTTTATACAAGCTATAACAGGGAGAAGCATCGAAATGATATAGAAATAGACTTTATCATATCAAACAAAAGCAAAACAAATTTCAGGATTTATCCTATAGAAGTTAAATCATCGCGCAATTACAGCATTCGGTCAATGGATAAATTTTTAGATAAATTCACTGACAGAACAGACAGGGCATATGTGATTCATACTAAAAACTTCAAAGTAGACGGGAAGATAGTATATATTCCCTCATATATGACGATGTGTCTGTGAAAACAGGGAGGTTCTGTAAGCCTCCCTGTAAATTATTTGCCCAACAGTTTTGCTGCCAGCGGGCGTTTTACTTTCATGGCTCCTTCTGGACAGAACTCCTGACAGCAGAAGCAGTATATGCATTTGCTTCTGTCTATTACAGGCAGGCTTTTTTTCATTTTTATTGCATTTGCGGGGCATATTCTGAAACATTCTCCACAACTTATGCATTTTTGTTTTGAAAGAGCAGGCTTTGAGCACATACATTTTCTGATTATCCCCGATACTAAGCTGCCGCTGTCGCTGAATGTAATGCTTTTGCGGGGTATCAGCTCAAAATCGTTCATGATAAACGCGCTGATATCAGTATCTGTCGCTACTTGACTGGCATTCTCCGGTGCAAGTCCACGCTCATAGGCACGTTTGAGAGTTGGTACATTTTCTTCTTCAAGCCCTATAATTTTTGCACATACAAGATCAAGCTTGTATGGATCTTCTGAGGCGGCAATAAGGCCGATATCCCTCGGCGAGCCGGAAGTGGGTCCGTTGCCCTCCATACCCGTCACAGCATCGCATATGCAAAGGTCAGGTTTGAAGCTTTCGTTCAGGTCGATAAGCATATCTGCAAAATCATTGTGATCAGGAAACTTGAAATGAAATTCAGGTTTGAGCGTGCCCGGAATTATGCCGAACATATTCTTCACCGCATTAGACATTCCCATCATGCCATGTGTTTTGAGTTTGCACAGGTTGATGATAACATCCGCGTCATCAAGATATGAAGTGTATGCAAATTCCTTAGCGCGCAGGGCATTGTTTGAGTAATGCACAGACTGTGAAAAATTACTGTTAAGTGCGGCTCCCTCTATATTGTTCATACCTGTGGCTTTGTATACTCTGTTTACATACACAGAGTTAAAAAGTCCTCCGGGGCTGTCGCCTACAGTTATATCGGCGCCTTTTTCGTTCAGTATTCTGATTAATACATTGAGAATAACCGGATGAGTGGTTGCCGCTTTATCTGGCGGCAGAAATGACACAAGATTCGGCTTTATAACCACTTTAGTGCCTTTTGTTATATAGCTGAGATCAGTTACAGCATTTATTGCTTTTCTCAGTGCGGACTCGACTTCTTTCTCATTATAGCTTGTGCATTTTGCAAGTGAAACTTCAGTATTCATTTATATTCTCCCGTGGAAATTATGAATAAATTATAACAGAAAAGCCGCGGTTGTCACAAATGATAATTGAAATTACATCTGACAAATGATAATATATATGACAGAACGGAGGAATTTATGGGCAAAATCAAAGGAGAAATATATCTTTTTCTTGCGGCGCTGATATGGGGCTCCGCTTTTGTATTTCAAAAAATGGGCATGGACTTTATAGGGCCGTTTACATTTGGTTTTTTCAGATTTACTCTGGGGGCACTGGTGCTGCTGCCATTTATATTTATCTGGGACAGAATCAAAAGGAAACAGAATGAAACTGTTACAGGGTTTAGAGATAAAGTACTTTTAAAGGGCAGTATTCTTTGCGGAATTGCAAATTTTGTTGCAGGATCGCTTCAACAGATAGGCATAGTATATACGACTGCAGGCAAGGCAGGATTCATAACTTCACTTGATATTGTAATAGTGCCTATACTGCTTATATTCCTCAAACAAAAGGTAAGCCCTGCCGTATGGGCAGGAGTTGCAGTCGCAAGTGTAGGGCTTTATATGCTTTGTATAACGGATGGATTTTCAATAGCTATGGGGGACAGCTTTGTCATAGCGTGTGCTTTTGCATATTCTGCACAGATAATCCTTATAGATTATTTTGCAGACAGGACAGATCCCATCAAACTTTCATGCCTTCAGTTTTTGCTGGCGGGTATTTTGTCAGGAATAGCTGCGTTGACATTTGAGACTATAGATATCAGCGCAATCTTAGAGTGCAGCATTCCTATACTTTATACGGCGATACTTGAAGTCGGAGCTGCATTTACTTTGCAGATAATGGGTCAAAAATATGTGCAGGCATCTGTTGCCGCAATTATAATGAGCCTTGAATCTGTATTTTCTGTAGCGTCTGGAGCGCTGGTGCTGCATGAAACTATGTCTGGAAGAGAACTTACAGGTTGTATCCTTATGTTTGCAGCATTTATGATTGCACAAACAGATGAAATTAAAGGACTGATTTTCAAAAGGAAGGGAAAGGTTGATTAGCTTGACTGAAATAAGCAGAAAAAAATACAGAGAACTTAACGGCTCTGAAATGACAGAAAAACAGATAGGAATGTATCTTGAAAGAATTGAAATGGACAAGCCGGAAATTGTTGACTTGGAGTATTTGACCAGACTGCAGTTTGCAAATGTGAGTCATATTCCATATGAAAATCTTGATATGCTGGCAGGTAAAGAGATTTCTCTTGACAGAGAGCATCTGTTTGAAAAAATAATAGTGAACGGAAGGGGAGGAGTCTGCTCTGAAACAAATACTTTGTACAACTGGCTTCTTGAAAGCCTTGGATATGATACTGTAAGCTATAACTCACGGATTATATCAAAAGCAAGCCCGGTGCAGATGACAGGTCATAGAGTTATTGGTGTAGATATTGATGGTATCTCGTATATAACTGATGTGGGAGTAAACTATGAGCACCACAGAATACCTCTCAGACTTGCAGAAGGGCTTGTGCAAAACGATGAAGTATGTGATTACCAGTTTAAAAAAGATGATTTTTTCGGCTGGGTGCTATGGCAGCAAAGACCCGGCACTGACTGGAGAAGGAAACTTGGATTTACCGAAAATCCTAACATTGACCCTGACTATATACAGGCATTGTATATGGCAACTTATCATGAAGGATCCAAATTCAACAAAACCGCAAAGGTATCACAATACATAGATGGTGAATTTTTTGCAATCCGCGAAAGGGAATTTTTTGTGGAGCATAATGGAATCCCTGAGTCAATATGCACTCTTGACAGTAAAGAGGAAGAAAGACAAAAGGTCAGAGAAATATTCGGACTTGAAGCCGAATACTAAAGTGAATATGTTGCGGAAGCACATGTCGAAAGTTGTCGGCATGTGTTTTTTGTCATTTGTAAACAAAAAAACGAAGAAGCTTTTATTTACCTATTGACAAGGTAGGCAAAAGCCTGTATTATATGTGCATACAATTTGAGCAGTATTTTGGGAAAGGAGGCCAATTCAATGAGAAAATATACAATCAGCGTTTTCACTCGTGCAATACTCTATTTTTGAATGTTTCTCTTCCGATGTTACTTGGAATTGAAGAGACATCAGAATTCAATTACAGATAGATAATACAGAAAGAAAAGAGGATACACAAATGAGTAGATATAAATTTGAAACATTACAGTTACATGTAGGACAGGAACAGCCGGATCCGGCAACAGATTCAAGAGCAGTGCCTATTTATCAGACAACATCATATGTATTCAGAAATTCAGCACATGCTGCTGCACGTTTCGGGCTTGCAGATGCGGGGAATATATATGGTCGCCTTACAAATTCGACACAGGAAGTTTTAGAAAAAAGAATTGCAGCTTTAGAGGGCGGAGTTGCGGCTCTTGCACTTGCTTCCGGTGCTGCAGCTATCACATATACAATACAGGCTCTTGCAGCAGGAGGCGGTCACATTGTCGCTCAAAAAACAATTTATGGAGGCACATATAATCTGTTGGCACACACTCTTCCCGGTTACGGAATAAGTACAACTTTTGTAGATGCACATGACCTTGAAGAAATAGAAAACGCAATTGAAGCTGATACACGTGCGATTTATCTTGAAACATTAGGCAATCCGAACAGTGATATCCCTGATATTGATGCAATAGCTGAGATTGCTCATAAACACAATCTGCCTCTTGTTGTAGACAATACTTTCGGTACTCCTTACCTTATCAGGCCTGTAGAACATGGTGCGGATATTGTGATACACTCAGCAACCAAGTTCATAGGAGGGCATGGTACTACACTTGGCGGAATCATTGTTGATGCAGGCAGGTTTGACTGGGAGAAATCGGGCAGGTACCCGGCAATAGTAAATCCAAATCCAAGCTATCATGGTGTTTCGTTTGTTGATGCGGCAGGCCCTGCAGCATTTGTCACATATATCAGAGCGATACTTCTTCGTGATACGGGAGCCACTATTTCACCTTTTAATGCTTTTTTGCTGCTTCAGGGAGTGGAAACATTGTCGCTTAGACTTGACCGTCATGTTGAAAACACGGTAAAGGTTGTAAAATACCTGTCAGAGCATCCGCAGGTTGAGCATGTCAATCATCCTTCACTTCCTGATCATCCGGATCATGAACTTTATAACAGATACTTTCCAGGAGGCGGAGCATCAATTTTCACCTTTGAAATCAGGGGCGGACAGGAGGAAGCACATAAGTTTATTGATAGTCTTAAGATTTTTTCGCTGCTTGCAAATGTGGCAGACGTGAAGAGCCTTGTTATTCACCCTGCAACGACAACACATTCGCAGCTCAGCAAAGAGGAACTTGCAGACCAGGGGATTAAGCCCAATACCATCAGACTTTCAATAGGCACAGAACATATCGACGATATAATCGGAGACCTTGAGAGCGGATTCGCTGCTGTAAAGCAGTTGACAGCATGAGCATATGAATATATAATATGGGGTGTTCGGAGGGCTTTTAGTCGTAACTATTATGTCGGATAAGAAACCAGTGAGCTGGATTTTCTTGTCCGGTTTTTTGTTGAGGTTTTTATGAAACAGACATCACTTATAGAGGGTAATATTTTCAGTTCATTAGTAAGATTTGCACTGCCGGTACTTTTTACGCTTTTTCTCCAGGCACTTTACGGTGCAGTGGATTTGCTGGTGGTGGGTCAGTTTGCCGAAACAGCCGATGTATCGGGAGTCGCAACCGGCAGTATGCTTTTACAGACAGTAACCGGCCTTATAACAGGTCTTGCAATGGGAATAACAGTTCTTGTAGGAAAGAAGATTGGAGAAGGGAATAACAGAGAAGCAGGCAGAGCTGTAGGAAGTGGCATATGTATATTTGCAATATTTGCAGCTATATTGACCGTGTTTCTTGTAGGAGGTGCAGGTGTTTTGTCAAAGATTATGCAGGCACCTGAGGAGGCTTTTTCACAGACTGTAGCGTATATAAGGATATGTGGGGCAGGCATTGTTTTTATTGTGGGATATAATGTGTTGGGAAGCATATTCAGAGGAATAGGTGACTCGAAGACACCTCTTGTCACAGTTATAATTGCCTGTTTTTCAAATATTGCATTGGATTTGTTGTTTGTCGCAGTGTTTGGTATGGGAGCTGCCGGAGCTGCATTTGCAACTGCTTTGTCACAGGGAATAAGTGTTGTTGCATCTCTTCTGATTATACGGAAGAAGCAACTGCCGTTTGAATTCACAAAAGAAGACCTTAAATTTGACAGGATTCTGATAAGCACTGAATTGAAACTGGGCATACCGATAGCTTTGCAGGATTTGCTGGTTGGGATATCATTTCTCATAATCCAGATGGTCGTAAATGCCATGGGCGTTACGGCCTCAGCCGGTGTCGGTGTTGCCGAAAAAATATGCGTATTTATAATGCTTGTACCGTCTGCATATATGCAGTCAATGTCAGCTTTTGTCGCTCAGAACATGGGAGCAGCAAAGACTGAGAGGGCAGACAAGGCACTTTGGTACGGCATAACCACTGCAGTTATAATTGGTATACTGATGGCCTATGCAGCATTTTTCCACGGGGATATTATGGGTACTGTATTTTCAAAGGATGCAGCTGTTATTTTGGCATCACACCAGTACCTCAAGGCTTATGCGATAGATTGTATGCTTACACCGTTGCTGTTCTGCTTTGTAGGATATTTTAACGGTTGTGAAAAAACTCTGTTTGTAATGGCCCAAGGAATAATAGGGGCTTTTGCAGTCAGGGTTCCGGTAGTATTTATTGTGAGCAGTTTGCCGGGTGTAAATCTGTTTCATATAGGGCTTGCAACCCCTTGCTCTACAGTGGTGCAGATTACTATGTGCCTTATTATGTACAGGCATATCAGAAACAAGAGAAAAATACAGGGAAAACCTGAAGAAATAATATAGCTATATGAAAAATCTCTCGCATGCATCAGGATATTATCTGAGATGCGGGAGATTTCATTTTGATGCCTTTGAGAATATATATTCGGAATAGACATTCTTAAAAGCGAGGATGTGGTATAATGATTGTGTTGTCACCCCTATACAGATAACAGAAAGGGGGAATTGGCTTGAAATACATAGCCGCAGTTTTAGTGGCTGTTGCGGCGCAGGTAATAGCATATTTCCTGTGCAAATGGTTAGACAGCCATACGAAAGACAACTAACCTAAGAAAAATCCCGAAGCAGCACCTTCGGGATTTTTATTGACTTGAACAAATACATAGCCGTTTCTCTGTTCAGCTATATTATACAATATATGCACGCTGCCTGTCAATGATAACAGGGGGAGCTATTTTGACAGCCTCTTAATCATATACTCGTTTGCATTGTTTTCAAAAGTGTCATCAAGCACATCAAAATCAAAGTTTGTATACTTTTGGCTGAGTGCAGTTTTTAATATAAAATCTGCAAACTGAGGGTTCTTTGGAAGCACAGGACCGTGACTGTAGGTTCCGAAAACATTGTTGTATCTGACGCCCTCGGTCTTGTCTTCACCATTGTTGCCATAGCCTGAAAGTATGGTTCCAAGAGGTGAAATCCCGGAACCAAGGAATGTTTTGCCGCTGTGGTTTTCAAAGCCTACAACAGTGCTGCCGCCGCTTTCGGTACCGCATTTGTACATGAAATTGCCTATCATTCTGTCCTTTGCCCCAACAGTGTAGTAATCTATGGCACCGATGAATTCGCACATTTGGCCGTCCCATGTCTTGTAGTAATTACCAAGCATCTGATACCCACCGCAGATGGTAAGAAAAGTTTTACCGTCTTTAACTGCAGCCTTAATTTCATCTGATTTGCCGCTTGCGAGATCTTCAAGCAGTATTTCCTGCTCAAAGTCCTGTCCGCCACCGATAAAGAATATATCAAAATCAGTAAAATCAGCAGTTTCTCCTATGGATACTTCCGTGACACTGCAATCTATATTGCGCCATTCAAGGCGTTTTTTCATACATAATATATTGCCCTGATCCCCGTAAAGATTTAATATATCGGGGTACAGGTGGCATATTTTAAGTTCCATTTAATCTCCTTATTTCCAGTAATCTTTAAGACCGTATCGTTTACTTATTTTTTCTCTTAAATCCAGCATTGCGGTATATGTCGGCATTATATAGCAAGGGTTTTCCTGTTGCTCTATCATGTCAATGAGTCGGTCATAGTCTTTGATTACATGGAGCTTGCCTGTATCAAAGCCCGCATATTTGAATCTCAGAGCCATATCATCTGCTCTTTTGCCTGAGATGAATATATCAGTAAGCATATCATCACTTTCTAAAAGTCCTTCAAAATTAACGTCCCATATCCATGATATATCTGTTCCATCCGCATAATTGTCATTAAGACATACAGTGAAAGCTGATGGGGTGTCAAGGTTTGCAAGGAAGTTAAGCACCTGATTGCAGCCGGCGGGGTTTTTGATTAGTATCATCTGAACATCATTACCGTTCATTTCGAACTTTTCCATTCTGCCAAAGCCGCATTCAAAATCCGAAAGAGCAGATACTGCTGATTCAGGAGAAAATCCGGCAACGGTTGCAATAGCCATAACGCCAGCCGCGTTATATATGTTGTAGCCTCCCGGAAGGTTAATGTCAACTGCCATATCCTTGCCTGCAACATCCATTAAAACCTTTGAGGATGTTTCGTCAGAGGATATGATTTTAGTGACAGCTATAGATGGCTCTGGCCTTCGATAGCCGCATTTCGGGCAGTAATATCCCCCGAGATGGCCGTAAGTCCTGTATTCGTATTTGTATTCTGTCTTGCATCTGATGCAGTATGGAGCATCTGAGACTTCTGCGACGGTTTCTTTGTATATGGGTACATTTACACCAAAAAAAACAATTCTGTTTGGAATATCATCTTTGAGAGATGCCGAAAGAGAACAGTCACCATTAATGCACACTACAGCTTCCGGTGAATGTTCAAGTCCAATACGTATATTGTTGAGTGTATGGGTTATCTCGCCATACCGGTCAAGCTGATCCCTGAACACATTGGTAACAAGTACATATTTGGGATTTGTATAAAGCCCTATCATTTTGAATGCAGCCTCATCGGCTTCAATCAATGCATAGTCACAGTTCATTTTGCCTGTAATACTTGCATTTGATGCAAATTCAGCGGTGACACCACTGAGAAGATTTGCACCGGATTTGTTGGCAATATATGAACATCCGTTATTTACAAGGCACTGTTCGAGCATTCTTGAACTTGTGGTTTTGCCATTTGTTCCTGTAACTATAAAAGTAGTGACATCCTTTGCAAGATATTTCAAAAGGTCAGGACAGATTTTGAGTGCCAGTCTGCCTGGCATGTCGGTACCGCCTCTGCCCATCAGGCGTATTAAATTTCTTGACAGTTTGCATATGGCAACTGATAAAATGATTTTAAATTTATTCATAATAAAATATTATAACTCTCGGGTATGCTAAAAGCAATAGTGGAAAAATAATAAAAAAAGTGGTATACTACAACTTGTCTCAATGCTTTTGGCAATGATTTTTAGAGAGTAAACAGATAATTGTTAAAATATAGGAGGGAATTATGGCAGATTGCACACATAACTGCGAAAGTTGCGGCAGCAACTGTGAAGAGAGAACTGATTTTATGGAAAAACCGCTTGAATCAACACACGTCAAAAAGGTTATAGGCGTAGTAAGCGGCAAGGGAGGCGTAGGCAAATCCTCGGTAACTGCGATGCTTGCTGTTGCAATGAACCGCGAAGGATATGAAGTGGCTGTAATGGATGCGGATATTACAGGACCGTCAATTCCGAGAACATTTGGTATTATCGCAAAGGCACAGGCTGATGATGAGGGCATTATTCCTGTTGCGACCAAAACAGGCATTAAAACGATGTCAATAAATTTGCTGCTCGAAAACGACAGCGATCCGGTAGTATGGAGAGGCCCTGTAATCGGCGGCGCTGTCAAACAGTTCTGGACTGATGTTGTATGGGGTGATGTTGACTTTATGTTTGTTGATATGCCTCCGGGGACAGGAGATGTGGCACTTACTGTATTCCAGTCACTTCCTGTTGACGGCATTATAGTTGTCACAACGCCTCAGGATATGGTATCTATGATAGTCGAAAAAGCAACCAAAATGGCAGAGATGATGAATGTGCCTATTCTTGCAATGGTTGAGAACATGTCATATTATGAATGCCCTGATTGTGGCAAACAGCACGCAATATTCGGCATTAGCAACATAGAGGCTGTATCGGTTAAATATGGAGTTGAGACGATTGCAAAGCTCCCTATAAATCCTAAGGTTGCAGCAGCTTGCGACAGGGGTATGATGGAGCTTGCAGATGTTGAAGCTTTAAGGCCTGTTGTTGATATGCTCGAAAATCTTGATGGCATGGAACCTGAGCCTTGTGACGGTGTATGTGATGGGTGTGCAAGCCCGTGTGCTGCACCGGTAGAGGATGGACCTGCTTATGAGGATGGAATAGGGAAAATAGCTGTTCCTTACGAAAACGGGCAGGTTTGCGAACACTTTGGACATACACCTCAGTTCAAGATATACAAGCTGAAGGGCCTTGAAGTTATAGGTTCAGAAGTTATAGACAATGATTCAGCAAACGGTCATGCGGGAGCAGTAGATGTTCTGTGGAAAAACGGAATCGAAATAGTTATCTGCGGCAATATCGGAGATACGGCGGCCGAAATGCTTGCGGCGGCTGGTATAATGTATTTCCCTGGAGTTAAAGGCGATGCAGATAAAGTTATTTCTGAGTTTGTAAATGGAACTCTTGAATACGATTTTGCTGACGGCGGCTGCGGTGGACATGACGGTGGCTGCGGTGGCGGTGATGGCGGCTGTAGCGGTTGCTGCAGTGGATGCTGTTAATAACATATAGCCTGTACTTTTGAACAGGGTACAGGCTTTGTTTTTTATGACATGGAGACAACAGACGGATGAGATTATTTATAGCTATAAATTTTGATGACAACATCAGAGAAGAACTCGAAAACAATATAGAGGATTTAAGAGATGAATCCAAGAGGGGCAACTTCTCCCTTACGGAGAATCTGCATCTCACACTTGCATTCATAGGCGAACTGGACAAAAGAAATCTGCAGACAGTAAAGGATGCCATGATTTATGCCGTATCCAATTTTGAATACGGGCCTTTTGAAATATCGCTGGGAGATTTCGGCAGATTCAAAGGCAAGAGAGGCGGAGAGTATCTTTACTGGAGAGGTATAGCCAAATCCGAAGAACTGAAAGTGCTTCAGAGAAACATAGTAAGGCAGCTTGCATATCTTGATATACCTGTAGATGAGAAACCGTTCAGGCCTCATATCACGCTGGCACGAAGCTGTATATTATATGAGGATTTCGATGAGGAATACTATTGTGATGGATTATTTGATGAAAGTATGACTGTGAAATCAATAGAACTGATGCAGTCGGAGGTTATAAACGGAAGGACAGTATACACCACAATATATAGTCTTGATATATAGGCGGAGAAGTAAAACTCCGTCTATATTTGTGAATTTTGCGTGAAATGTCCGCGCTTTCATTGACTTTTGCCACAGTTAGGACTAAAATTGAACCTGTGTAAAGGAGAAGAATGACGTATGGACATTAAAAATTTCTTTAAAAATGAAAACATGACCAAAAAGAAAAAGATAAAAACAGGTATCGGAGTTGCACTTGGTGCGATGGTAATTGCAGCAGGCACATTGGTGACACTCAATGTCACACAGCCATATGCAATAACTGCAGACGGTGAAGTTGTAGAAGAACCGTGGGATGTGACAATAGATGGTCAAACAGTATGTATGGCTGCCTCAGAAGAAGAGGCAAACCAGCTCATAGAGGATATAACAAATTATTATCTGACAGAGGATTCCGAGGTAAAGACAGTTGAGGTCAAGGAGGAGCTTTCAGCACAGCCTACAGAGCTCAAAAGAGGGATGAAAACTCCTGTTGTTGATGATATGGAAGATACTCTTGAATATATAATGACAGGAGTTGAAGAAGAAGTTACATATGAAGTCGAAACAGGAGATACAGCCTGGGAAATCGCCAGTGAAAATGATGTTTCTGTTGACGAGCTTGAGGATTGGAACAAGGATGCGGATCTCGAAGACCTTCATGAAGGAGATGTAATCAATCTTTATGAGACAAAACCGCTTGTTACAGTAAACAGCGTTGAAGAAATCACATATACCAAAGACATAGATTACGATACAAAATATATCAAATCAAGCAAACTGTATGTAGGTGAGACCAAAGTAAAAAAAGAAGGAGCCAAAGGCAAAAAATCGGTTACAGCAGTTGTAACAAAGGAAAATGGAGAGACTGTAGATAAGGATGTAATTTCATCGGAAGTAATTGAGGAACCTGTAGATGCAGTTGTATACAAGGGAACCAAAGCAAGAGGAAGCGCTGTAGTTGATTATGCGAGACAGTTTATAGGAAATCCGTATGTGTATGGAGGATCAAGCCTTACTAATGGTACTGACTGTTCAGGATTCACCATGTCTGTATATGCACATTTCGGATATTCACTTCCGCACAACTCATATGCTCAGCTTAATTGTGGCAAGGCTGTTTCGTACAGTGAGGCACAGCCTGGAGATTTGATTATATATGCAAACCATGTAGCCTTATATGCAGGAGGCGGCACTATAATACATGCAAGCTCTCCAAGGACAGGAATTACAACAGGCTCAGCCACTTACAGGACAATTCTTGGAGTAAGAAGAATAATCAACTAAAAAATAAGGTCAAAATGATAAAAAAATGTCTTTAATCTATTGACATTGATGGTCTGTTTTGATAAGATAATCGAGCTGTCACTTTGACAGCTCGTTGCAAGAAAATGCACAAACAAATAAAAAAGTTGTTGACATAATGATTCGAAAATGGTAACATATTTCTTGCAGTGATTTGAAGCAACAATGCTTTTGTTTGACTGATGTGGCGGTGTAGCTTAGTTGGCTAGAGCGTCCGGTTCATACCCGGAAGGTCGGT
>CAZDQV010000024.1:0-23862 GCA_964507795.1 uncultured Oscillospiraceae bacterium
AACTGGTTTGGGACCAGTGGGCCGCGGGTTCAAATCCTGCCACCCCGACCATTTAAAACATACGTGGGCCTTTAGCTCAGTTGGTCAGAGCGTCCGGCTCATAACCGGCAGGTCCTGGGTTCGAGTCCCCGAAGGCCCACCATGTATAATATGCCCAGATAGCTCAGTAGGTAGAGCAGGGGACTGAAAATCCCCGTGTCCTTGGTTCAATTCCGAGTCTGGGCACCATATTACTATTAAGGCAGCTTCTCGCCGACAGATTAAGTCCGAGGGGTTGTTTTTTTTGTTTTTTTTTCCATAATCAATAGCTGAGCTTTGTATACGCAGACCTTCATCTCAGATACAAGTAACAGAGAATTCCCACCCAAATCCCCAAAAAACTTTTTTGTCGGAAAGGTTGTTGAAATTTCAAGCTTCAAAGGCAAAAAAACGAGAAAAAAAGGTAAAAAATTTAGAGAAAGAAAAAATAAAACAGTTGCCAAATGTCGGTAACTGTTTTATTATATAAACAAAAAGGGAATAACAGGTAGTAGTTGAAATGGGTGTAAAGGAAAATACAGTAAATGAAATATATGAGGTAACTGATCTCATAAGAAAAATAATCAGTCGTACCAAAGCCAGTGTAGACGATGATGAAGTCAAGGATATTATAGAGAAATATATTTTCAGCAGACCAGAGTTTGCATTCAGAGACCATGAAGAAAATCTGCATGTGATAAACAGTATTTTCTTTAATCTGCGAAAAGATCTAAGCATACTTCAGCCATATATTGAGGACGATGATATTAAAGAAATCATGGTGAACGGTAAAGATAAAATATTTGTGGAAAGATCAACAGGCATTGAAGAAACAGGAGACAGCTTTTACAGTGCCGAAGTCTTAGAGGAGCTTATAAGGCGAATAGCAGCCAAAGTACATAGAGAATTCAATGAACTTAACCCTATACTCGATGCAAGGCTTGAAGATGGCAGCAGGGTCAACGGTGTATACAAAAATATCGCGTTGAACGGGCCGGCGCTTACAATAAGGAAATTCCCAAAAGAAGCGCTTACCATGGAGCATCTCGTGGCAAACGGCACTCTTGACAGGAAATCTGCAAACTTTCTCAAAGCATGCGTTGAGGCGGGACTCAATATATTTATAAGCGGGGGTACATCCTCAGGTAAAACAACCTTTCTGAATTGCCTCGCGGATTATATCCCGCCAGACGAGAGGCTTGTTGTGATAGAGGACTCTGCTGAACTTCAGATTAAAAATCATACCAATATTGTCAGGCTTGAATGCAGGAACTCCAACATACAGGGCAGAGGTGAGGTTACTATGACTGATCTTATTAAAACCAGCCTTCGTATGAGACCTTCGCGAATTATAGTCGGAGAGGTCAGAGGCAGCGAGGTTGCTGATATGGTAAACGCCTGCAACACGGGTCATGACGGTAGTCTAAGCACTGGACATGGGAATTCAATTCATGGAATGATCAAGAGACTCGAATCCATGTATCTTCAGGCGGCTGATTTCCCGGTAAGTGCAATAAGAGCGCAGATAGCAGAAGGGATAGATCTGATAGTTCATCTTGGCAGGATGCCCGATAACAGCAGAAAGGTTCTTGAAATTGCGGAGCTTACAGGCATCAAAGATAACGAAATAACTTTGAACGGTCTGTTTGAATACGATATTCAAAAAGGACTTGTGCCGACAGGGAACAGGATACAGAACACATTTAAATTCAAAATGAGAGGAATAGAATATGGATATTGATTACAGGACATATGAACTTTCAGGGAAAGAAAAATTCAAATTTATTGCAATAGGATATATATGTTTTTTTACAGTAGGTTATATTTTTTACAAGTCTCTTTTCATTTCTTTTTTTTCAGGAATGGTCATTTTGTTTCTATTAAAAAGATATCGACGGTACAAGGCTGAAAAACGCAGGAACTACATGCTTATGCAATTTAAAGATTTGCTTTACAGCCTTTCCGCATCGGTATCTACAGGAAAAAGCATGGCAGAAGGACTCAGAGAAGGCCTTGAAAGCCTGAGGCTCATATATGATGAACACACGCCTCTTGTCACAGAGCTTGCAAGTATAACCAAGGGCATTTTTGAAAACAGAGGAAGTGAAGCGGAGCTTATGGCAGATTTTGCGGCAAGAAGCGGCTGCCAGGACATAGAGAGTTTCGTAGATGTTTATCTGTCTATACGTGAAACGGGCGGAGATATGGAAAAGGTGATATCAAAAACTGCAGACATACTGACAGATAAAATTTCCATCGAAAAAGAAATCAAAGCCATAATATCGCAAAAGCAGTTTGAGTCAAAGATAATAACGGCTATGCCTCTTGTAATACTCGTAGGACTTAATGTCACATCATCAGGATATATAGATCCGCTGTATGAAACCTTTGCCGGGCGGATAATTATGACAATATCACTTGCCGGCATAATCTTCGCATACAACATGACAGGTAAAATAACAGATATAAAGGTATAGGTGAAACCGATGAGGGCATATATAGAAAAAATATTGGACAACATTACAGGGAAAAAAGAAGAATTTCTTTCAAGATACAGCAGGTTGTACGAAAAAGGCAATATTGGAGATATTGCAGCAAAGCGCAAAAAAACAATATTGCAAAGGTATGTAATTATAGCGGCGGCAGGTATTGTCGCACTCGCAGGAGTTATAGCACAGCATTATGAGGAAAGTGCAAATATAGTTATTAAAGATGGTAGAGCGGTAGCAGTTGTGAGAAGCGGTGAAAAAAGCTTTGATTATGAATTCAAAATCAAAGTAAAGGGCGAGGATGAACCTCAGAATGTGACCGTCCACATAGAACCAAAAAGTGAGGATGAAACTGATGTGCAAGAAGATGTAACTCAGGAAACTGAAAAAACAGAAGACCAAAAGACTGTAGACTATAACGCACTTGCAGATGCTGTTTCTGAAAACCCCGCCAAAAATGAAATTCTGCTGCCTGAATATACCGATGACGGCAGAGCCGTCAAATGGACTTATTCCAGAGATTATACGTGGGCTGTAATCCTTGTTGCCATATGCGCAGCATTTGCTGCCGTATACAGAAGCAGATTTGAAGAAATTGAAAAAGAAGAAAAGAATGCACAGACTTCAATTCTTCTTGAATTACCTTCATTCATAAATAAGAATATACTTCTTTTGAACGGAGGGCTTGTGCTTACAGATGCTTTTGAGAGAATAGTGACCGAACATCAGAAAAACGGGGAGAGCGGGAACTATTTTTATGAAAGGCTTGGCGAAATATATACCAACTCAATTGAAACAAATGTTCCCGTTGAAGTTCAGCTTTCGGATTTTGCAAGAAATTCAGGCATAAGAGAATTTATCAGAGTTGCAGCTGTTATAGATGACAATATATGCAAGGGCACATCTCTTACAGAAAGCCTTGAAAGCGAAAGTGCATATCTGTGGTTTTCAAGAAAAAAGAAAGCCGAAGAGCTTGGCAGACTTGCAGAAACAAAGATGACATTTCCTCTGGTAATACTTCTTGTCATACTTATTATAATTACAATAGCACCGGCAATGCTGGAAATGTAGGAGGCAAAAATGAAAATATTCAGAAACAGTAAAAAAGGCATGGAAATTGTGCAGGTTGCAATACTCATAGCCATAGCAATAGCACTTGGTATTGTTTTTAAGGATCAGATTGTTGATTTTGTAAATGAAACTTTTGAAAAGCTCAATGACAGCGGTTTCAATGATGATATTTAAAAACAAAAAAGGCAGCACTTTCGTGGAAGCGGCAGTGGTAATGCCACTTGTGATACTTGCTGTGATGTCACTTTTTTATATATTGATAAACCTGTATGAAAGTGTAGAGCTCAAAAGTAGTCTGCATCTTGGAATATGTGCAAAAGCGGGTTATTGCAGTGAAACTTTCAGCATATCACCTGCAGATGATGAAGGACTGAATTTGGATTCAAACAAAAAAAAGGTGACAGGAAGTGCGAAAAAATCGCGCTATAGCGGTGGGCTTCTCAAAAAGCACCCTGCAATCAGTGAAACAGGATACAATCATATAATAATCGAAGAAGACATAATAAGAAAGGCGGACTATGTATTACCGGACTGATAAAAAAGGGTTTACTGCAGTATTTCTCTCAATAATTGCAGGAGCAGTGCTTAGCTGTGTGATTTTGTTCATCCAGCTTGCGGCTTCTGCAGCATCTGTAAGCTATTGCGGGAATCTGTTTAATCTTGCAGGCAGATCTGTGCTGTCAGAATTTGATCTGGAACTGAAATCAAGATATGGAATTATAGCATTCAGTAGAAGTAACAGCGATATAGTAAGTGAACTCAAAAGATATGTGAAATATACAGTGACAGATGACAGATACATAAACATCGGAGATGTTTCAGTGGATTTGAAGGATTATTGCCTTATGGACTGCGAAATTTTTGAAGAACAGATAACAGACAGTGTGAATTATAAGAATCTGATTGGAACAGAAAAAACAGACAGCAGGCCAGTTGAGACAGGAGAAAGGACTCTAAGAAACAGCAAAACAATCAATTCACTACCTTCAAAAGGCATGGACGATACGCCGTCAGTATACTCACTTGTTTCCAACATTAAAAGCCTCGGCAGCATCTCACAGCTTTGGAAAACCGGAAGCCGGGAATATCTAACCACCGTATATATGTTCAGTGTTTTTTCGAGTGGTATGTCAGCATCAGATGGTGAAAGCAGTTTTTTCAGAAATGAAATTGAATATATCATAGAGGGCAAAAAAAGTGATGAAGCCAATAGAAGCGCAGTCAAAGCTGACTTGCTCAAGCTGAGAACGCTTCTCAACACAGCATATATTTATTCTAAGCCAAGGATGGTTAAGGAAGCTCTTTTGCTTGCTGAAACATTAACTCCGGGGCCTGAAGCTGTTGTGACACAGGCTGCCCTGATTGCAGCATGGGCTGCTTTTGAGGCAGAACTTGACATCAAAACCCTTGAAGGAGGAGGTAAAGTACCTGTGTTCAAAGATTCTGAGAGCTGGAAAACAGACATAAAAGGCGAAATAGTATCAAAAAACGACTCTTATGAAGATAGAGGGTATGATTATGAGGGATATCTCAAGATACTGCTTACAGCACTAAAAAAAGAAGTCAAACTTACAAGGATGATGGATCTGATACAGATTAATCTGCAGGGAACCTACAGCGAAGACTTTTATATAAAAGACTGTTACCGCGGGTTTAAGTTTGAAGCACAGGTAAACGGAAGAAAGATGGCATATGATGAAAAATACTAAAAAAGGCTCAATTACCGTTGAAGCAGCCATAATATTACCACTTTTCATAGTGGCGGTTCTGACTATAAGTTATACTGTAAAACTGATAGAAACTGAAGAAGATGTGATAAACGGCGTTGTTGACGAAGCAAGATATATAGCAGCTTATGCTTATATTGAGAAAACAGGAATCGGTGTTAAAAAAAGAGTGGAATCAAGAATAAAGGAAGATGCCTCAGCAGAGAATTTTACCGTAAAAAAACTGAGATACCTTTACAGCAATTTTAATAATAACGGCCTTATATCCATCGATACGACATATACAGTCAAAAACAGAATGCCTGTCAGAATGCGTGGCGATTTTCACAGAGCAACAGGAGTTTTGTTCAGGGGATTTGTTGGCAAAAATAATAAAGGACAGATATTCAGTTTCGATCTGATGCAGACTGCTGATGATGGCACGACTGTATGGGTTTTTCCCGTGGCGGGAGAAAAGTATCACAATGAAAACTGCTCATATATAAGAGTGTATCCTGTACAGGCCATACTTACAGATGAAATCAGAAAACAGTATACGCCCTGTAAATTATGCAAGCCCGATGAGCATGGCAACGGGCACATTGTATATTGCTTTAAAAAAACAGGTAAAGCCTATCATAGCGCCGATTGCAGCACTGTTGACAAATATGTGATTGAAATGACAAGATATGAGGCTGCGTCAGAAGGTTATAGCAGATGTTCAAAATGTGGAGGAGAATAAATATGGAAAACACTACATACAGTTTTGAAAAAGAATATTTTAACAACGAATTGAAAGAATTTGAAATGAGCATACTTTCCGATCAGGTTTGCAGCTCGTTCATACCCACTTCGTTTATACGGGAAACAGACAAACTTACCGCTATATACAGCTATGACGGGTTCCTGAGAATAAGTCAGTGCAGGTTCAGAGAAATAATACAAATACTTAATCTTGTCGAAAGAGTTGTGAAAAAACTTGTGGATGGAGGCAGTTATTATCTTGATTACGGCAAGGTCGAACTCACTTGTGAAACAGTGTTTTACTGCAGTGAAAACCAGGAGATAAAGCTTGCATATATACCTGTGAAAGAAAACGGATGCTTTGGTAAAACTCTTGCGGATTTTGTGATGGAATTAAAAAACTGTTATTTTGGAAACAGCGGAGAATACATAGATCGGCTTGCTGCTTTTTTGAATGAAAATAATTACAGCACTGACGATATAATCAACAGAATAATTGAGCTGAAACGTGAAGTGAATATGTATGGTATAAAATAAAGTGTTTTGCGGCCGCTTCAGGTGCCTGACTTCAATGCAAAATAACACGATAATTTACAGTGCCAAAATAATAAGGAAATCTGTTTGATGAATGGGGGCATGAAAAATGATAGTAGTAAATGTTGATTTAAAAGACAAAGATTTTGAAAAAAGGATAGGCAAAGTGTTGAGCAGCAGTTTCAGTGTTAATCTGTCCGATAAAATTTCGGACAGGGGAATTCTTATTACAGATTACACTGATGAAACTTCATGCAGAGGTGGAGTGATATACCTTACAGACAAAAGGGAACTTTGCCATAATAATGTTGTATACCGTTTTGAAAGTGCAAAACATATGTGCAAAAAAGTCCTTTATGAATATTGCAGTTATTATGATGATTATACTATGCTGGCACTTGGAAGTCCATGCAGCATCATAGGGGTCTGCTCTGCAAGAGGAGGGACCGGATGCAGCTGTATTGCAATAGGAGCAGCTCAGGAAATGCAAAGGACAAGAAAACAGGAAGTATTGTATGTAAGTCTTGACATTATACCGTATTTTCCGTTCGAAGCAGAATGTGAAATGAATATAAACAGGCTGCTGTTCGTTTTATTTACAAAAGGATTCAGAAAAGAGGATTTACAGGCCTGTATATCATTAGATGAGCATAAAGTTTCACATCTCAATTACGTAAGACCATACAACAGACTGCTTCAAATAAAAGACGGGGAATTTGTCAAATTTATAACTATGGCGGCAGAATCGGGAATGTTCACGTATATTGTACTTGATATAGGAAGCGGCATGGGCAATGTTTATGACAAAGCTTTGTCATTATGTGACAAAGTAATCAAAGTGAGTGATGAACGAAAAGATATTTGTATGAAGGATATTGTGTATGATAACCATCTGAGAGGACTTGCAACAGGGGAAATAATAAATGTTGTTAACAGATGTGCATCCGGTGATATTGAAACAGAAAATACAGAGAGTATATATATGGATTATTGTCCTGATGATATCGTATTAAAAGATCGGATGATATATGTAAGCCCGGAAAAAGAAATGAATGTTAAGATAAATGAGCTTGTTGATAAAATTATGGCAAAATAATGACGGATTAATAACAAATTACTATTGAGAATACTCCGATAATTTGATAAAATTATATCAAGTTAAAAAAAGGAGTAGTAATTTGGAACATTTGGATGAATTCATAACAGATCTGGCACTTATGATGCTTTCAGCAGCCGTTATATCTCTTATATTCAAGAAATTAAAACAGCCTGTTGTCCTGGGATATATAGTGGCAGGTTTTTTGATAAGCCCTAATTTCAAGCCTTTGCCAACAGTAGTGGCCGTTGAGGATATTTCAATGTGGGGTGAAATAGGAATAGTCTTTCTTATGTTTGCTCTGGGGCTTGAATTCAGCTTCAAAAAAATCGTAGATGTAGGCAAAAGTGCAATTATTACTGCCATGACAGTGATGACAGCAATGATTTCCATAGGATTTTTGCTGGGCAGACTTCTTGGCTGGGGACAGATGGATAGTATTTTTCTTGGAGGCATGCTATCGATGTCTTCTACAATGATAATATTAAAAGCCTATGAGGAATTTGGTATCAAAAAAAAGAAATTTGCTTCAATGGTACTTGGTACGCTTGTAATAGAAGATATCGGAGGGATTTTCATGATGATAATTCTTTCGACTATTGCAGTCAGCAAAGGCAGTACCGGAGGAGGAGCCATTATAGGTGAACTGGGTCTTCTTATACTTTATCTGGTACTCTGGCTGGCTCTGGGGATTTATCTGATACCCACATTACTCAAAAAAACATCCGGACTTATGAATGATGAATCTTTGCTTATTGTTTCACTTGCAATATGCCTCTGCATGGTAATCCTTGCAAACGTAATCGGTTTTTCATCTGCATTGGGGGCTTTTATTGCAGGATCAATCATAGGTGGAACTATGCTTGGAGAAAAAGTCGAGCATATTATCAAACCTATTAAAGACATGTTTGGAGCAGTTTTTTTCATATCTGTAGGCATGATGATTGTTCCTGAGATGCTTGTAGAGTATATAGTTCCTATACTGATTATAACTGTAGTTACAATTATAGGGCAGATGACGTTCTCAACTCTTGGCATATTGATATCAGGGAACTCTCTCAATACTGCTATCAGAGGCGGTTTCAGCATGGTGCAGATAGGTGAGTTTTCGTTCATAATTGCAACTTTGGGTACCACCCTTGGAGTAACCAGTGATTTTTTATATCCTATAGTTGTCTGTGTATCAGTTATTACCACATTTACAACACCTATATTCATAAAAAATTCCGAAAAAGTATACAACTTTGTAGATGATAAGCTGCCTGACAAAGTGCGCAGGTTTATCAAAAGATACACCTCGGACCGTAAAACATCAACAGAGCAGGAATCAGAATGGAAACAGTATCTTACCAAATATATCATAAGGACAGTTATATGTGGAGGAGGCATACTGGTAACTTATTTTGCAGGTATCAAGTTTATTGTGCCTTTGTTTGAAAGCGTAATGGGCGTCAGAGCGGGTGATATTGTAGCTGTAATTCTACTGCTTGCCTGCATCCTCATACTGACAAGCATCATGTGTTCAAAGCGAAGCATTTATTTCACGAAACTGTGGCTTCGCAGCAGCTCCAACAGGCTTCCTCTTGCAGCATTATACGGTATCAGAATAATTTTCACTGTGTTTGTTATAATGATGCTGATGCGTCATTTCTGGAACCTGCCGATTATCATATGTATCATTATAGGCATTGCGATTGTAGGCATAGCGGTTAAATCTGATTTTATGAGTAGTGCTGCCATTAAAATGGAAATGCAGTTTATATCAAATCTGTCAGAAAAACAACTTGCAAAGCTGCAGCAGGAGCGCAAATACAAAAAAAATCACATCTGGCTCGATGAAGTTATTCATATATGTGAGGTGGAGATAACAAGCGAGCCGAAGAGAAAAACTGTAAAAGAGCTCGCAGGGAACAAATTCCTGGGCATACTTGTCATTAAGATCCTCAGGAACGGCTCCCATATCAACATGCCTGATGCTGATGAGCGGATCAAAAAAGGCGATATTCTTCATATCCTGGGAACTGAGGATGATATTGCAGCATTTATGATTGTTTTAGAGAGAGCAAGCAGTATGGATATGAAAGGTCAAACCATAACGCTCAAAGAATATATTTACGGCCAGGTGTTTGATGGTGTAAGTGCGCAAAACCAGATTGTATGCTGCCCTGTTCCTGCAAACAAAGATTCGTCTTTCAACAGAAAAGCCATCAGAAGCTGTAACTTCAAAAGAGATTACAAGGGCTTCATAATCGGTATCGAAAGAGATAACCTGCCGATTATAAATCCGGATGTCGATACTATTATAGAGACCGGAGATTTACTTTGGGTAATTGGTACCAGAGAAATGGCAGATGAACTGCTCCTTAGCGGTGTTCTTGAAATAGATGATGACGAATAGTGAACTGAAGCAAGAAGTGAATATGTATGGGGTCAAATAGAGTACAGAGATGTTCCAAAACAATATTTTGTTGCTCAATAATAAAAAAACACATATTATACTTGCAAAAATAGTGTGCAAATGATAAAATGTGAGTATGTTTTTTATGTTTCAACAATAATTTTAGGAAAGAGGTGAACAAAATGGATAAAAAATTAAGAGTAGGTATACTTGGCGGTACCGGTATGGTAGGACAGCGTTTTATCTCACTCCTTGAAAATCATCCATGGTATGAAGTCGTAACTATCGCAGCAAGTGAAAGAAGTGCTGGCAAAACCTACGAAGAAGCAGTAGGTGGCAGATGGAAAATGACCACACCTATACCCGAATCCGTTAAAAAAATAGTTGTAATGAATGTTAATGACGTTGAACATGTTGCATCTACAGTTGATTTTGTTTTCAGCGCAGTTGATATGAGCAAAGAAGAAATCAAAGCAATAGAAGAGGCATATGCCAAAACAGAAACTCCTGTAGTATCAAACAACTCAGCTCACAGATGGACAGATGATGTACCTATGGTAATCCCGGAAATCAACGATGATCATTTTGAAATCATTGCGGATCAGAAAAAAAGACTTGGAACCAAAAAAGGATTTATTGCTGTTAAACCAAACTGCTCAATTCAGTGTTATGTTCCTATCCTGAATGCATGGAAAGAATTTGAGCCATATGAAGTGGTTGCAACAACATATCAGGCAATTTCAGGAGCAGGTAAGACATTTGCAGATTGGCCTGAAATGGTCGAAAACATTATTCCATACATTGGAGGAGAAGAAGCAAAGAGTGAGGATGAACCTCTCAAAATATGGGGACATATTGAAAATGGCAAGATAGTCAGAGCAGAGTCTCCAAAGATTACATGCCAGTGTTTGAGAGTTCCTGTTTTAGATGGACATACAGCAGCTGTTTTTGTTAAATTCAAGAAAAAGCCTACCAAGGAACAGCTTATCAAAGCAGCCGAAAGCTATAAAGGATATCCACAGGAGCACAATCTGCCAAGTGCGCCTAAGCAATTTATCAAGTACTTTGAAGAAGACAACAGACCGCAGGCTAAGATAGATTGCAACTACGAAAACGGTATGGGTGTAACAGCAGGAAGAATCAGAGAAGACAGCATCTATGATTTCAAGTTTGTAGGCCTTGCACACAATACTGTAAGAGGCGCGGCAGGTGGAGCAATCCTCTGTGCGGAAGCACTCACAGACAAAGGATATATCACAGCTAAATAGATAAAATGTTTATGGACTGCAATTGTATGCTGATTGCAGTCCTTTTGAAATGAAAGGAATAATTATGATTGCATTTTTAACAAGCAGCCCAGGAGGATATTACGAAGAATACGGTGTGCGTAAACCGTACAAATTCGATGAAAGAAATGGATTTTTGGAAAAACTGACAAATGTATGGAAGGACAATGCCAGGATACTTCTCATATGTGCAGAGCCTGACAATATCGAAGAAAACAACAATATGAGAGATAATTTTGTTGACGCCTTCAGGCTAAGCGGTCTTTCAGTATCAGAAATCGAAATATGTGATAGCAGAAACAAAGACAGACTGGCAGAGCTCATTAAAAACCGTGATGTTGTGATTCTGTCAGGAGGACATACTCTTACCCAGAACATATTTTACAAGGAAATCGGCCTTAAACTGCTTATACATGAATTTGACGGAATCATAATAGGAGTTAGCGGCGGCACTATGAACAGCGGGACTGAGGTTTACGCACAGCCTGAGCTCGATGGCGAGGTAACAGATCCCGAATATATCAGATTTACTGACGGGCTTGGACTTATGAACTATATGATTCTGCCCCATTACAATGTGCTCAAAGATAAATTCCTTGACGGCAAACATCTTATTGATGAAGTTGCGATTGAAGACAGCTATGGCAAAGAAATATATGCTATTCCTGATGGAAGTTATGTTTTGATTGAAGATGGCAAAGCGGAGATAATAGGAGAAGCATACCTGATAGCTGATGGTAAAATAACTGAATATAGGTAAAGTCGGATTGTTGTTATCATTATGTGCGGAATACGGGTATAATATGTCCAAAAGAATGTTTTGAACTGTTATATATGATATAATGGGGATGGAGAAAACAGATAATGAGCTGACATGTTGCAGCAGATTGGAGAGTGTTATGAAATACAAAATAGAAGGTGGCAATCTGCCGGTAGTGATTTGCGAGCTTGAAGCTGGTGAAAAGATAATCACAGAAGGCGGCGCAATGAGCTGGATGTCTCCTAATATGCAAATGGAAACAGGCAGCAATGGTGGAGTAGGCAAGGCACTTGGCAGGTTCCTTTCAGGGGAGAAGCTTTTTCAGAACAGATATACAGCACTTGGCGGCTCTGGAATGATTGCATTCGCATCAAGTTTTCCAGGATCAATCAAAGCATTTGAGATAGGCCCGGGGAATGAACTTATATGCCAGAAAGGCGTATTCCTTGCAGGAGAAGAGGGAGTTGAGCTTTCAGTATATCTAAATAAAAAACTTGGAAAAGGCCTCTTTGGCGGTGAAGGTTTCATCATGCAAAAGCTTAGTGGCAATGGTATTATTTTTGGTGAGTTTGACGGTCACGTGGTTGAATATGATCTTCAGGCAGGTGAGCAGATTGTGATTGATACCGGGCATCTTGCGGCAATGACGGCAACATGCAAAATGGATATTCAGATGGTGCAGGGTGCAAAAAACATGATCTTTGGAGGCGAAGGACTGTTCAATACAATTGTTACAGGTCCGGGTCATGTATGGGTACAGACAATGCCTCTTCCAAATGTTGCAGGCGTTATCAGCCCGTATATAGTAACAAGCAGTAATTAGTATACTAACACAACGTGGAGGGAATTATGGCTCAGTTATATTACAGATACAGCACAATGAATGCAGGCAAATCAATAGAGCTTATCAAGGTTGCATATAACTATGAAGAGCGGGGACAGCGGGTAATGACGTTAATCCCTGCCATTGATGACAGATATGGTGTAGGCGTCATAACCTCAAGGATAGGTATACAGCGCGAGGCCATGGTTGTGAAGGATGATACCAACATTCTGGAACTTTTTCTTACCGAAAAAGAAAAAGGCAATATAGATTGCGTCCTTATAGATGAATGTCAGTTCCTCAGAAAGCACCACGTAGAGGAACTGATTGAAATTGTAGATACATTCAATGTGCCTGTAATGGCATACGGCCTCAAAAACGATTTCAGAAACGAGCTTTTTGAGGGATCCTACTATATGCTGATATATGCAGATAAAATAGAAGAAATCAAGACAATATGCTGGTGCGGGCGCAAAGCTACAATGGTTGCAAGGGTCATTGACGGCAAAATTGTCAAGCAGGGCGAACAGATTGTAATAGGCGGCAATGACATGTATGTGTCTTTGTGCAGGAAACATTACAATGATGGCAGGCTTGGACCGGACGAAATTAAATCAGAATAATTATTTAGAGCAAAATTCAATATGGGTAAAAGAAAAAACAGAAAGCTGGCAATTGCCGGCACATTAAGCAAAAACAAAAGAGGCTTTGGATTTGTGACACCGGATTTAAATATCCTGGAAAAGGATATATTCATTTCTCCTGAAGATATGAATGGAGCAATGAATGGTGACAAAGTTTTGGTGGATTTAGTGCCTGAATATCTTTGGGAACAGTCGCCGCAGGGCATTATAATCAGAGTAACAGACAGAAAACTGAAAGAAGTTGCAGGAGTTTTTGACAAGCGCAAAAGCTTTGGTTTTGTCGTGCCTATAGACAGGAAATGTATCGAAGATATATACATACCAAAAGGAGCCTCCAGTGGTGCTAAGGACGGAGATATTGTAGTTGCAGCTATAACAGACTATCCTGACCGTAAAAACAGTGCAAAAGGAAGAATAACAGGCATACTTGCCAAAAAAGGCGAACCTGGCGGAGATATCAAGGCGATAATCCGCCAGAGAGGACTTTTTTTTACTTTTCCATCAAAAGCTGCAGCTCAGGCAAAAGCTGTATCAGGGACAGGGATACAACCGCAGGATATTGAAGACAGGAAGGATCTCAGAGCTGAAACCATTATAACCATAGATGGTGAGGATTCCAGGGATTTTGATGATGCTGTTTCAGTTAAAAGACTTGATAACGGCAATTTCCTTTTGGGAGTTCACATTGCAGATGTAAGCCATTATGTGGATGAGGATTCCCCTCTTGATAAAGAAGCCCTCAAAAGAGGTAACAGCGTATATATAATCAATCAGGTTGTACCGATGCTTCCTAAAGAGCTTTCAAACGGTATATGCAGCCTGAACGAAGGCAAAGAAAGACTCACTTTGTCTGTTGATATGGAAATAACATCGGCAGGCGATATTGTGCAGCATGATATATATGAGAGTGTTATAAGGTCAAAACACCGTATGACATATAGTGATGTTTCAGACATAATTGAGAATGATGATAAAAGGCTTATCGACAAATACAGTGACATATATGATATGCTTGCAGATATGAATGAACTTGCACAAATACTCAAAAACAAAAGAAATGAGGCGGGAAGTCTTGACTTTGACATTGATGAGGCCCGTATAACTCTTGACAAAAATGGCATACCTGTAAGTATTGATTTGTGTGAAAGACGAACAGCAAACAGGATGATAGAAGAATTCATGCTTGCTGCAAACAAAACTGTAGCGGAACAGTTTTACTGGCTGGAGTTGCCATTTGTCTATAGAGTTCATGAAAAACCGGATGCAGAGAAAATCAGTGAGTTTAAAACATTCCTTCGTGGTCTTTCAATCATACTCAAAGGTGAGGGAGGCAACATACACCCCAGAGCATTAAATGATGTTCTTGACCAGGTTGCAGGCACAAGCTATGAGAATGTTGTCAATACTGTAATGCTGCGTTCTATGAAAAAAGCATTTTACTCAACTGAGTGCGAAGGGCATTTTGGATTGTCAATGAAATATTATTGCCATTTTACATCTCCAATAAGGCGTTATCCTGACCTTATAATTCACAGGATAATCAAAGAATATCTGCATGGACAGATTAATAGTGACAGGATATCAGTTCTGAGTGAAAAAACAAAGGTGGCAGCAGAGAATTCATCTGTTACGGAACGTGCGGCGATTGAGCTTGAGAGAGATGTTGAAAAAATGAAAAAGGCACAGTTCATGTCTGGCCATATAAGGGAAAAATTTGATGGAGTTATAAGCGGTATTACAGGATATGGTATGTATGTGGCTCTTGATAATACAATAGAAGGGCTTGTGAGCTTTGAAAACATGTTTGATGATTACTATGACGCTTACCCTAAACAATACAAAGTTGTGGGACAGACAACAAATAAGGTATATTCTTTGGGTCAAAAGGTGACCGTGATGGTTTTCCATGCCAGCTGCTATGAAGGGACTGTTGATTTCCTGCTTTGCTGAGAAAAAGCAGGAAATCAGTTTTTTTGTCTGTCAGGATTCCAAAAGCCTGGAACGAACAGAAACAGCAGTGTAAAAAGTTCCAGCCTCCCTACAAGCATAAGGAGAGACATAAACAATTGAGAGCCGGAATTAAACATCGAAAGGTTGCCTTCTGTTCCGAACATTCCCATGCCGATTCCTGAATTGGATAGAATTCCCGCTGCAGTGGTAAGTGTTGTCTCAAAGTCGAGATTGTTGAGCGAAAGCACAATGCAGCTTACCATATATACAAGAGCATACACCAGTATGAATGTTGAAATCTGCGAAACCATAGGTCCTGAAATCGCTTTGTCTTCTACCTTTACAGCAACAACTGATCTTGGATGTATCCGGCGTATGAATCCTCTGAATATCAGTTTGATCATAACAACAATCCTTATGACCTTGATGCCACCTCCTGTCGATGCGGCACAGCTTCCTATAAACATCAGTGCAAACAGAAGCAGCTTTGACAATACAGGCCAGCTCATGAAATTTGTAAAGGTGAATCCGGATGTGGATATAAAGCTTACGACCTGTATGAATGAATACCGGAGAGATGTAAGCAGATTTGTGTAAATCCCGTCCATATATAAATTCAGAGTTATTATAACTGTTACAATTGCTATTATTCCAAGAAAAGCACGAAGCTCTGTATTTCCAAAAAACTCTTTTATTTTTCCGTTGAGAACAAAATAGTAGAGATTGAAGTTGATTGATGCAAAAATAGTGAATACGGTAATAATTATTTCAACATAAAAACTGCCATAATAAGCAAGACCTGATCCATGAGTGATTATTCCGCCTGTACTTATAGTTGAAAGTGTGTTTACTGCGGCTTCGAAAACAGTCATTTCTTTGCTTGACATAAGTAATACAAATTCTGCAAGCGAAAGAGCGATATACATGATATAAAGTATTCGTGCAGAGTCACTTATTCTGTTTGATAGCTTATCAACTCTGGGTGCCGGCATTTCAGCCTTGGCAAGATTTTGTCCTCCTATTCCAAGTGCCGGAAGTATAGAGACGGCAAGTATCAGTATTCCCATACCGCCAAGCCAGTTTGATACGGCTTTGAACAGAATGAGGCTTTTTGGTTTGATAAATCCGTCTATAGAGGTCGCTCCTGTTGTAGTAAAACCTGCTGTTGATTCAAATATAGATTGAGCAAGCGTAAAATCCTCTCCTGAAAACATATATGGAAACGATCCGAACAGGCAGCTTACAATCCAGCAGGCTGCAACTATCAGAAATCCGTCTCGTGAACTTATATAATCATATTTAACCCGTGTCGTTTTGAATACAAAAAATCCTATTGCAGTAAACAGTACAAAAAAACCGATAAAGGATTTGAAGCAGGCTGTTTCGTTGTAAACAGCAGCACATATAATTGATGGAATCATGCTCAAACCTGTTACCGCAAGCACCAATGATGAAATTTTAATAAGTATTTTGTAATTTAAATCCATAATCTCACCTGATTAATATCTGTCCGGATTCCAGTAATGCGGGATAAAAAACGCAAGGAATGTAAATAACTCGAGGCGGCCTGCTATCATAAGAAATGAAAGCACACATTTGGACCAGGCTGAAAATATGCCAAAATCAAGAGTAGGGCCTACGAGGTTGAATCCGGGACCTATGTTGCCTATGCATGATATTACTGCTGAGGCTGTAGTAGTCATATCGCAGTTGTCAACAGCAACAAGCAGTGAACCTGTAGCAATAAGCACGATGTATAAAAAAACAAAGCTTATTACGTTGCTGACAAGATCATTTGGCAGATTGCTGTTTTTGAGTTTCACTTTTATTACGGCACTCGGATGCAGTCTGGTGCCGATACTTCTTTTTACCAGTTTCAAAAGAACCATTATACGCATAACTTTAACACCGCCTGCAGTAGATGAAGTGCATCCGCCTATGAAAAAAAGTGCAAATAGAACTGCTTTTGCAAATTGTGGCCACAAATCATAGTTACATGTCGTATATCCTGTAGTCGTCAATATTGATATGACATGAAAAAGCGAATTTGAGATATTCTCACCTGTAGTTTCGCTGTCACTTGATACAATAAGAGACAATGTGACAAGCAATGAAGCCGCAAAAGTTATAAATGTATATAATCTGAATTCAGGATTGTTCCAAAATACGATGGGGCCCTTGCGGAGCCCGGCAAAATACAGGCTGAAGCTGATAGCGCAAAGGAACATAAACAGCATTATGATTATTCTGATATACAGGCTGTCAAAATGTGCAATATTATCGTTGTAGTTTGAAAATCCGCCAGTTGAAACATTACCAAATGTATGCAAAGAGGCATCAAACAGGTTCATTCCTCCAAACATGAGGAGTATTATCTCCGATATTGTAAAAATAAGATATATGCTGTAAAGCTGGCGGCCTGTATCAGACAGCTTAAGGATTGTTTTGTGCGTTGGAGAACCAGCGGCTCCCAGCGTAATGTTCTGATTGCTTGAGAATATCATAGGCCTTATGGAAATTGCAAATACCAATATTCCGATACCTCCAAGCCACTGAGTAAATGAACGCCAGAAAAGCATACCCTTTGACATGGATTCGATATCGGTAAGGATTGTAGATCCTGTAGTTGTAAAACCCGAGCAGCTTTCAAAGAGTGCGTCAGTGAATCTGGGAATGTCTCCAGAGATTACAAACGGTACAGCAGCTATAACAGGAAACAGTATCCATACAAGAGATACTACAAAAAAACCCTCGCGTATTCTGATCGGACGTACAGAAGGCTTTATTGTTTTTTTAAATATGATACCGGCAATAAATACGACAGCGGCTGTTTCGATGAATGCAATCGCATTGCTGTATTCATTGTAAATAAGTGATACAATAACAGGCAGTACAAATGTGGCAGAAATCACTATAAGGATTTTGCCAATAATATTTGAAATTGCCCTGTAGTTAAGATTCATTTGAGTACACCTCTGAAAAATCCCAGCTTGTCTTTGATACTGATAAGCTTTTCGAGTTCCTCTGTTTCAGTGAGAAGCGAGAGAATCATTACAATATCTCCATCCTGTATCTGTGAATCGCCGCCTGGAATTATAACCTGTCTGCCTCTGTGAATTGATGCAATCAGAATCCCGTCAGGAAGATTGAGATCGTTGAGAGGTTCAAAAGTTATAGGCATTCTGTCATCTGCAACTATTTCTATGATTTCCGCCTGTCCCTGTATAAGGGTGGAGGACAGTATGTTTTTGGTTCCCTGAATATAGCGGACGATATTGTTTGCACTTATATCAAGGGGATTGAGTGCTATATCTATACCCATTTTGGATATTATTTCTTCGTAGCTTTCTCTGCTGATTTTGGCGATTACATCTTCTATGCCATGACTTTTGGCAACAAGTGCAAGCAGGAGATTATCTTCATCAAAACCCGTAGCGGTTACAAAGGCATCCATCTCTTCGAAGTTTTCCTCTTCGAGAAGCGACAAATCCGTGGCGTCACCGTGAAGTATCATTACATTATTAAGATGTGTCGAAAGATAATGGCACCTGTTTTTGTCGATTTCAATTATCTTGACAAATATTCCGAAATCAGAGAGCTTGGAGGCGAGGTAAAGACCTGTTTTACCTCCGCCGATAATCATTACACGCTGAATATCCGTGTATTTGCCTTTTTCTCTGGTATGTTTGCTGAGCTTTGCTATTTCGCTTTTTTCGCCTACAATATAGAGGATATCGTCCTCTGTTATTTCTGTGTCTCCGTGTGGTATAATGACTTTACCGTTTCTGTCGATGGCACCGATAAGCATATTCGGAAGCAGCTCATTTATATCAACAATTTTGTGATCTATCAGTTTTGGCATTTTGTATGCGTAACATTCAAGCAGTGAGGATTTGCCACTGGTGAAGACACCGTTTGTAAGTGTGTTTTTTTCGACCAGATATTTGTAGATTTCATTTGTGATGAGCAGGTCAGGGTTAATGATAAAATCTATGTTCATAACCTCTTTGATGAATTCAATCTGGTTCATATGCTCCGGGTCACGGAGTCTTACTATTACTTTTGCACAGCCTAAAGCTTTGGCAAAAGAGGCTATTACGATGTTTTTTTCGTCATTGTCTGTTGTTGCTACAAGGAAATCATAGGAGCCTATGTTGTTTTCTCTTAGAAAAGTAACGCTCTTGGCATTGCCCGCAATGGTCATCACATCCATTTGTGATGACAGTTTGTCAAGCAGATCCTCGTTTTTATCTATTACGGCAATAGAATTGCCTCCTGTAATCATTGATTCTATAACTCTAAGCCCAAGCTTACCGGCTCCGACTATAGCTATTTTCATCTTAAAACCTCCTAATGCAGTGTTTGCAGTCTGCATGATTTGATGGTATACTTCTGTTAATAATACTAAGCCATTATACATCTGTAAATGGTAATTTGCAAGATGCACAATGAAAACGGGAGGCTATATGAGAATAAAAAGACTTATAGGTGGTGACCTTATGGCAAACGGATATATAATTTCAGACCAAAGTGGGGGAGAATGCTATATTATAGATCCGGGATATGATTACAAACGGTATGTTGAATATATCAGCAGAGAAAACCTAAAAGTCAAAGGCATATTGCTCACTCATCATCATTATGATCATACCGGGGCGACAGGAGAACTCAAAAAGGTGTTTGATGTGCCTGTATGCATTCACAAAAAAGACATGAATATAGATGTATACCGCAAAAAACCCGATGTGTTTTTATCTGATGGAGATGTTTTTATGCTTGGAGATGAAAAACTGCAGATAATAAATACGCCGGGGCATACTCACGGAAGCATATGTATTTTTGCGCAGCAAAGCAGGGTTGCTTTTACAGGAGACACCATATTCAATGTGGACCTTGGAACTACAGAGCTTGCCGATGGCAGCACGAGTGAAATGAGAGATTCAATAATTAATATCATAAACAAATGGAATGATGATATTATCATATATCCAGGACATGGCGATGAATGCACTATGGGATATGTCAGAAGAATAAACAGAGAATTTTTAGATATGACAGGGGGACCCAAATGACAATTAAACTTATAGCACTTGATCTTGACGGCACAACACTTAACAAAAAAGGCAGACTCTCAGATAGAACCAAAGGTGCTCTCGAAGAGGCTATCAGACATGGAGTGCATGTGGTTATTGCAACAGGCAGGACATTTACTGCAGTGCCTGAAGAAGTGAAAGCAATAGAAGGAATAGAATATATTCTTTCATCCAATGGTGCAGAGATAAGGGATCTGCAACAGAACGGAAAGTGTGTGTATTCAAACTATATTGATGCAGATGCTGTTGAAGAGGCAATAGCGGAGCTTGAAAAACATGATTTTATGCTTGAAGTGTTTGTAAATGGAATTGCATACACCGACAGCAAACATTACGAGCTTGCAAAGAGAGGCGGTCTGCCCTACAGAAACTCTCAATATGTAATAGATACAAGAAATCCTGTAGATGATATAATTGGATTTACTCTTGCAAACAAAGACAAAATAGAAAATATAAATATCAATTTTGACAATCAAAATGACCGTATGAAGATGCGGGAGATTTTGAAAAAGCTCTCTGCCGTGACGCTTACTACATCATTTGACCATAATCTTGAGATAGGAGGTGCAACGACAAGCAAAGCGTCTGCACTTGAGGCTCTCAGTAAAATACTTGAAGTTTCAAAGGATGAGATAATGGCATGCGGTGACAGTCCAAATGATGGTGCCATGATGTCAATGGCAGGCTATCCTGTAGCTGTAGGAAATGCCAAAGATGAAATCAAGGCAATGGCTGTATATGTTACAGATACAAATGATAATGATGGTGTGGCAAAGGCAGTGGAAAAACTGGTATTTGAAAGAGGATAGACTATGAGCGTGATATTCACACATCAGCCTGACATTGTGACTGCAGGTACAGATATTGTAATAAGTCTGTTGGCAGCTGTATTCTCGTATATAATTGCAAGAAGGCATGGAGGCAGAAATGCTGTCTGCAAAATGTGTCAGTTGATGTTTGCAGCAATATTTGCTGCCGGAATTGCAGGAGCTGTTCTTCATGGCCTTGAATCTGTTAAGGCAAGCTTTGCAGCAGAGCAGATAATCAGGGGATTTACTGCAGCGTGTCTTGGTGGTATATCAGTTCCTGTTGTATATCTTTGTATGTACTGTATATCAGGGAATAAATATGCTGCAAAGGCAGGATGGATATCTTTGATATTATGGATTGTGACTGTAATATTTGCAATAATATCAGCAGCAAAAGGAGGCAAGGCTTTCGGCCCTGCATATATTTATACTTCAATGTGTATTGTTTTTGCAGTGTGTAGCGGAATATACTGCATGTTATCAGGGAAATCAAAAAACATGATATATATGCTGATTTGTGTTGCAGCAGCCGGGATTGGAATTATAGTTCAGAATCTGCTTGCAGCAGAAACAACGATAAAGTTGATATTGGAATTCAATCGTTCAGGCATTGCCCACCTTGCAGTTATAGCAATATTGCCTGTGGTATATATATGGTGTGACAGAATTATATCAGAAAACAAATGACAGAAAGATGGCTATTTTTCATTGGAAACAAGCCATTTTTTTCTTGTTTCATTGCAGGACATGTTTTTGCTTGAAACTTTGAGACAGTATTCTCGGCAGTAACATATAGAACATTCGTGCACTGCGTTTTCAAGCTCGATGAGTTTGTCTACTGTAAGAGAGCATATTCGTTTTTCATAAATGGTCATAAGTAAAACCCGTTCCGTGTGGCGTCTTGTTACCGCCATTATAACACCCGGCAGTAGGTATAATCAAGAAAAAACCAACTGTAAAGGGGAACGTAAATGAAAATAATCATAAACAGGCGTTTTGCAAAGAATCTGGTTGATTTGAGATTGAAACATGGTATGTCACAGTATAAGCTGGTAGAGAAAATGCAGCTTTTGGGAAGCACCATATCAAGAAGTACATATTCCAAAATAGAGCTGGGTACAGGCAATCTGAAGGTTACAGATCTTGTGGCACTGAAGCGGATATATGGCATAGATTATATGGATTTTTTTGAGGGGATACATGTAGACGAAAAAGAGAACGAATAAAAATGGTTCTTTTCTTTTCGGTACAAAACCTATTCGGGAGAGCGAACCAAACTCTCTGTTGGGAACTCCAGCTACGAGCCGAAAGGCCATAACCTTCTCTGTTCAATTAGATGTTACCACATCCCGCAATGGATTGCAATTTTTCTGCCTTACACATCAGAACGCCGCTCATTTGGGCGGCGTAAATTTTATGACCACGCAGGTGGTTTACTATTTACGAAGATAGGACATATTTGGCTCAGATTCTCGACATAAACATTGTGTGGAGTGAACCGAAAGAAACAACTGAGGGCTGGCCACAAAGAAAAACGCTCCGTTGCAGCAGGACGTTCTTTGGTTTATAAAAATATAATTGATTTAGTCTCTGCTTGGCAACAAGCAGAGAAAGAGTATACTTATTGAATAATTTGTCACGCCTTTTCGGATTCGAATCTCTCGATTAGATGCACGCAATAGAAACCTATATTTTGATAGAATTTCAGCCTACGGTTGCATTTGCACTCCCGTGGTTGCATTTGGGTGTGTGCGGTTGCATTTGACCTTGCAATTAGAAACTATCTTCCACAAAAATATTTCCCTGTGCATCGAGGATTCTGAAGGCTTTTATTGGAACTTTTGTTTGTCCTAAGAGATATTTGTTTGTATACTCATGAAAGAACGTCTCAAAGTATCGAGTGCTAGCTATAGCATCTCTTGCTATGCCTAGATGATTGTACTCGCCGCTAACTGGTCTTTCCTCAAAAAGCAAATAATCACTCTTTATCTTCGACTTCATCAAGCTCGCATTGAAGTTAATTATAGCATCCGTGTAATTCAAAGTAGTCAAATTGTCATAAGAAAAATTCTCGTAACGTTCCTTAATATCTGGGTAAAATACGCTTGCCTTGATTTTCGAATCAGTTAATTTTTCCTTTTCAATGCTCTTTATTACATCTTTTAATTTGACGCTTTTATTAGTCCTGTCATTCCAAAATTGTATCAGCTGAATATCCTTCAATTTGTGCAATCCCAGCAAATGTGGAAAATTTTCTTTCTTATATTCAACTGTTAATATTGTGCCGTTTACAAGCTCATATTCAGTCATGCATCCTACAAGGCGCAGATAATCATTGTACTTCTCTAGTAATGCATTCATCTCTCTATCCTATGTCTACCACCTATGCCTATATGTAAAATGCCCTCAATGATTTGTCATCAAGGGCACTCTTCTCAAAA
>CAZDQV010000025.1:0-23546 GCA_964507795.1 uncultured Oscillospiraceae bacterium
CCCAAAACTGTGGATAACTCTGTGGATAAAAGCAGAAAACCCACCAACAGCGAATCTGCTATCGATGAGTCTCCTGCTATTTTTTGCTACTCGAGAAATTTATAAAAAACCTGATTACTCAAATACCCGTATTATCTTCGAAACAGGCTTGTATGATTTCCTCTTTGTAACGCCGAGTTTAGGGACGCTGTCATATATATAGCCATTTCCTGCATATATGGCAACATGGTATACCGGATCTCCATAGAAAAGTAAGTCCCCTATTTTCTTACTGGTTACTACCTTGCCCAATTTCTTGTCTTTTGCAAGCCATCTTGAAGTATATTCATACTTTGCAAGAGCATGATCAACAATGTTCGTATCAGGATTTATCCCCGCAGCATAAAGGCACTGGTATATGAGACCGCTGCAATCCGCATATGTTCCGGGCTTGCCTGAACATCCCACCTTGTACCTTGTTCCAGCCTCTGCATATTCCTTAGCTGCATCAATCATAGCATTGATATAATCCTTTCTTTTACTGCTCCCATCAACCTTAATCGGTGTGATATAAGTGCCGAGGCTGTACCAGCTTTTTTCGGAAAGTCCCATTTTGAGCCATGTTTTTTTGTTGACCACACCTGTTACTTTCAGTCCCTTTCGTCTCTGGAATGTCTTTACAGCCTGTTTTGTCATTGCTGTATATCTCTCGCTATAGCTTCCGCGCAATGTTTTGTTGACTTTGATTACCTTTAACCCGATATTTTTTGTACTGAGTGAGTACCCACCACTTGGCAGCTCTATAGTCTGCGTTATGGGATAATATTTGCTGCTTCTTTTGTAAGCACGCTTCTTTACCGTTACGTTGTATGTATATTCACCATCAGTTATCTGACACTTTCCGGGAGATACACCAACTATCTTTTCTCCTTTAACAACAGCAATTTTTTCGTTTGAACTCGTCCAGTTGCCCGGACCTATTTCAAATTTTTTTGCTATGTGAACAGATACATCTTCTTCAGTTATTTCCTCTGTTACTTCCTTCGTTGCTTCTTCTGTTATGTCTCCGGACGTTTCATCTGCATATACGCCCGCCGTCATACTAAATGCCATAACTATCGCGATAAATAATGCAAATAATTTCTTCATTTTCACTCCTTCTAATGTTTACACTACGATGATTCCCGTTACACAGTACCGGTATTCCTGCATGCTTCTGATAAGCTGCCTAACAAATACTCCTCCCATGATTATTCTACCACAGGAGGAGCATTTTTGATACACTACATACTTCCTTTATCCATGATTTTTACTCCAGGTTCTAAATCCATATTTACACTGAGCAAACTTTGTTGATGCAACAAGATCATCCCCGCTGTATATGCAAAGCTTAGCTTTGTAATAATATTTCGTTCCTTTTTTACCTGCAGTATTTATATATGTGTTTGTAACTTTTTCTGTTTTGGATGCATACCCTGATGATTTCTTCGTTGATCTATAGAATCTATATTTCACTGTATATCCCATAGATTCAATCTCCTTAATCAGACTGTTTGCATCTCCAATTCCCAGAGCCTTAACCTTGACATTCTTCTTTGATGTCCTGGATGTGGTTGCTTTGAGTTTAACATCCTTGATCAGGGCCTTGATATTCTCCTCCTGTGCCTTTATCTGCTTGTCTGCATCTGTTTTTTTAACTATTGCAAAGTTTGAGAAATGGGTTGTTTCAAATCTGATGAAACTGTTTGCTCCCACTGCCTCCAAAGTATGATTCAATATTTCACAGATACCTTTATCGTTAATATATACAACAGCTATTTCTTCGCCTTTAAGTTTCTCAGGCACAGGCAACACAACGTTTACTTTGCCGCCATTGAAGTTATGGATTGTCTTGTTCCCGACAACTGCCTGGATATCAAACACTTCACCGTTCTCACCTATTGCATCTGCTGCAGATTTTTGTTCTTCCTTGAGCCCGGTATTTCCATTCACAACAATCCTAACGGTATCTCCTGCTGTTTCAGCTGCTATGGTCTCAAGAGCTTTGTTATCCAACTCCACCTGGCTATTGTCAGTAGTTATAACCAGGGAGACATTTGTTTCCTTGGCAATGGTCTTCACCGCTTCCTTAGAAATTACAAGTTCAGTCTGTATCTCTCCAGACACATTGTTCCCACTGTTTTCAACTGTAATCTCCACCTTGGATGATTTGTTTGAAACTGCTGAATCAATGAGCTCATTTGCAAGTGTATCTGATACAGAAGCAGTTGTTTTGGTTACATCCTGTCCTGATTCGTTTTTAACTGTTTCAGTTTTAACATCCTTGACCGTGGTACTTATATTCCCGTCAGTTGTAATCTTGACATCATCCTCCTTAGCAGGCGTTACAACTACTCCACCTGATGTACTGCTCTTGTCTTTAACTATTGCATACTTGGAGAAATGCCCTGTAGTAAACATTACAGCTCCGTTTGTATACCTTGTTACAGTTGGTACAGGAGTATTGTCATTAAACCAGACTATTTCATAGTCTGTAGAATCTCCTGATACAGGTATAACTACATCTACTGTGCTATTTAAAGTTCCACTATCTCCTGCTGACAGTTCATATACATCTATAATCTCTTTGTCTTCACCATAGTAGTTTTCAAGGTTTGCCTGCATATCTGTTGTTGCATCAACAGAAGTTGATGTGAGGGTTGTTCCACTTTGCAATGCTTTAACCTCATTTACATTGCTTACTTGTTCTGTTTCTATCTTCACCTCACACTTCTCATCAACAGGGATATATATGGTATATGACAATGCATAGCCCACAAGCTTTGCTGTGTAATTTTTCTCACTGCAGAATTTTTTGAATTCAGTCACGCTTTCATTTCCCACTTCAAAGGAGCCCTGATTAGTATAATGGTTAGAGCCTACACTTTGACTTGCATAAAATGCTTTGTTTTCACCGCTCGAAACACAGCTGCCATATTCCGACTGTTCATCAAATTCGATTTTTATTCCATTACCATTATATACATTGTAATAATATTCGGCTGTTATGGTATATGGCAAACTTTCATTGTCCGCAGCATTCTTTATATCTGTGATTCTGTACCCATCTGCTGTATCCATTGAAAGCCACAGTTCGGAACCGCATCTGTCGCTATCACTTGAACTTGCACCTCCAAGGCCATTCCAATAAGGTTTGTTGTTATTAACGCCAATCCATGGCTCATCTTTTTCTGGTTCAAGGAAATGGCTGAAATATTCATGAGTAGGAATCAAAGCGCTATATGCATTTTCATCATACGACAAATTAACTCCATAGTCTATTTCTAAAGTTTTAGTTTCATACCCTGCTGTAATTTCAAAGTCCATATTTTCATGTCCTCTGTATTCATTATCCTCATTTGCCTTAAAAGAAACTTTGTAGACATTGGTTTCCCCACCTACAGCTACTGGTTGGGATACATAAGCCGTCGGAGCATCAAAATCTGTATTACTGTTTCTGGTATATTCATTCGTTTCCAAGGTCTTGTTTCCCTGCTTGTCATCTGTATACTTGTAGTATTTCTCTGTCGGACTACTTTCCTTGCAATTATATACCCCAGCATAATAGATTGTGCTGCTATCTGCTTCCTGTTCCTCATTTTCCTTGTCAACATAATATGTTGTTATTGTACTTATACTTGGCTCCCCCACAGTGCTCTTAATATAGAAGCAATTTGCTGATGGATCAAGTGATGTATTTACGGAAAAGTTCCAAATTTCAGTCTCACATGCTGCATCAGAATAAAATTCTATTCCAGAAGTACTATCTTCATCCTCATCCGAATTATATTCTGGGCCATAGATTTCAAAACCGAAACTATTTATATATGTTGTATTCTCATTTCCGACATCGCTGTCTTTGTATTCAATTACTATTTGACCTTCAAGCTTTTGTGTATTCTCAAATGCAGTGTTATTTACAGTGGCTTTCCAAACTTTCTTATCATCCGTCATCTTGGCCAGCGTAACTCCTGAAACAGCAGTCATCTGTTCTATTGATTTGTTTTCATCAAAGTCTGTAACATACTTCACTTCCGATATTTCATCCGTCAGTTTCGATACCACATAAAATTCAGTTTCATCAGTGCTGTACTGGAAACAATAGTTGAGATAACTCTCTTGAGATGCTGTTTCAGATGAATAGCAGCCTTCATCCGGCAGTCCGCACATCATAGTCAAGTTGTACTCTTTATCACTTCCATCTGTATATGTAATAGTATAATTTTCACCCACTGCATTAATCGTTATATCGCATTCCCAATTATCGCCTCCCTGACTGAAGGTTACATTTTTGTTACTGCACTGCAAGGAGTTATAGTCTACAGCTGTATACTTATCTCCACTTAATGTCGCAAAATAGAATTCACCCTGTCTATCGATTTCAACTTGCGGCGATGTCATAGCCACATCTGCCAAAGTTTTTCCCTCTTTGGCTGTTATCTCACTATTGCTGCTATTCACGTTCACATCATCGGTGTAAAAGCAATAAAGCTGTCCCTTATCCGTTGCAAATGCCATGCCCGGTATCATTGCAAGCACTAATGCAATGCTTAAAAATACTGTCAATACTTTTTTCATGTTGCTTTCCTTCCCTTCTTTCTAATTTATATATATTCACATACTCTCCCCTGTATATATAGACTAATATTCCCCTTCCACGGTCCTATTTTTTTCTCCATATAAATAGGAGCCTTTCGGCTCCTACCTTGTTACAGTTAATTTATCATTTCATTTCCTCGTCACAAGTGACTTCACAGAAACCACCCTGGAATACTTGGAATAATAAGTCTTGTCGTTGCTCCTGACATATCCACGTACCTTGTAGTAATAGCGTGTACCTTTTTTAAGTGACTTCGTATCCGTAAAGCTGTTTTTACTTACTGTTTTAACCAGCTTGTATCCGGAACTTTTTTTAGTTGAACGGTAAATCTTGTATCCGTCAACATTTTTCATTGCCCTGAAGCTCACCTTTATATTCTTCTTGTAAGCTTTGGCCGAAACACCTGTTATACTGCCTGCCCTGATTGCTTTGACTGCCGATGCTGAAGCTGTAACTGTGACTGTGAAATTATTGCTTGAATTAAGCTCATATTCCGAACCAATGTATTTGATCTGAAACATTGTTTTAGATCTGATACTGCTGCTTGTGGATATCTCCATCCTGCCATCTGCAAGCGGTGTGAGTTTTATATCTGTTGTTTCATTGCCATTCAAATCATATACAGCAAAATCTTTGTCTGCAGCAGGGATTAATGTATCGAAAGTCATATCACTGCCATCATCTTTGCCTACACAGAACTGAACAGTTTTACTCTTGCCAGCCTGAATTTCACAGCCATTGCCATAGGATTCCCCTCCGAAATTCGCTTCTAATGTTGTCATGAGGCCAGTCGCCGAGTCTTCCGATGTTTCCTCCGGCAGCTTGCAATTCACAGTCAGTTCATATTTTGTGTTGCCCTCATTATATGACACTTTGTAATCACCGAGTGCAGATATGCTTATATTGTATTCATACTCATCCCCGCCCATTTGACAATTAACTTTGTCATTATCAGGCCAGGTTATCGGGCATTTCGCTGGATTTGACCATTTGACTGCCTTGTATTTATCTCCATCTTTAATGGCAAAATAGAATTCACCCTGGCTGTCGATTTCAACTTGCGGCGATGTCATAGCCACATCTGCCAAAGTTTTTCCCTCTTTGGCTATTATCTCACTATTGCTGCTATTCACGTTCACATCATCGGCATAGAAACAATAAAGCTGTCCCGTGTCCGTTGCAAATGCCATGCCCGGTATCATTGCAAACACCAGTGCAATGCTTAAAATACTGTCAATACTTTTTTCATGTCGCTTTCCTTTCCTTATTCAAATAATCTATATCAACATATTTCCCCTGTATATATAGACTGCTGTTTCCCTTCCATGGTCTCATTTTTTTACATCTCAACTATAACCGCAAAAACAGAAAGCGTGATTATTGATATCACAGTTGTAAGCAGCACGCCCTTGGTCGCAAATCCCACATCACCGTCATACTGCTCAGAATAAATAGTAGTGCAGGCTGCAACAGGCATTGCCATCTCCAGGACTATGATTTTGGCAAACAGCGACATCTCTCCAAACACAAGCGACATGGCAGCAAGGAATATAACCGGCATTGCAAGGAGTTTCAGTGCTGAGAGCACATATAATCTGATGTCGCCTATCATCTCCCTGAATTGTATCTTGCCAAGCTGAAATCCCACGACAAACATGGCCAAAGGAGTTGTCGCAGACCCTATTTTGTCAAGAGGCATGTATATAACATCGGGGAGCTGTACACCGAGTACAAACAGACCTATGCCAACTACAATAGATGCAAATCCCGGAGTGAGGAAATGCTTTATGCTTAACCCTATATGCCTGCCCGTGGATTTTTCGATAAGTATGAGACCTGCCGTGAATATGAATATATCACCTATGGCATCAAGAAGTGCCGCATAAAATGTGCCTTCCTGCCCGTAAAGCACAGTGCATACGGGTATTCCCATAAACCCTGTGTTGCCGAACATAAGCATGAAAGTTATAAGGTAGGCTTTGGATTTATCTATCTTCATGGCTTTGCAGGTACCTTTTGCAAATGCATATGCTATAGCCATTGCAAAAACCATAGCTATCGCTATATATCCCATGTTGATGACAAGCTCCATCGAAAAAGTCATCTGCAGTGAGCATACAATCAAACATGGCCATGTCAGGTTTACAACCAATGATGACACACCTTTGCACTGATGCTCGTCAATTATGTTTTTTTTCGATATAATATATCCGGGTATTATCATCAGAAACAGTTTGACAAGTGATAATATTATTTCTGTAGTTGCCATTTTACCTCCTTGCAAATCTTTGCCTGTAAAGATACCGCACTTTTGCGGTGCGGTATCTTATTCAATCTATTTTTCTTCTTTGATATCCAGTTTGATGTGAACATCTCTTAATTGTCTGTCATCAACTTCTGATGGTGCTCCCATCATTACATCCTGTGCATTTTTGTTCATAGGGAACGGAATAATTTCTCTGATGGACTCCTCGCCTGCAATCAGCATTACCATTCTGTCAACTCCCGGTGCAATACCTGCATGAGGCGGTGCTCCATAGCAGAACGCATTGTACATTGCAGGGAATTTTGATTTAACATCTTCTTCTCCGAGGCCTACAAGTTCAAATGCTTTAATCATAATCTCAGGGTCATGGTTTCTGACAGCGCCGCTTGAAAGCTCAACACCATTACATACAAGGTCGTACTGGTAAGCCATGATTTCAAGTTCTTTATCTATGTTGCCCTCTGCTTCTTCAAGAGCTTTGAGTCCTCCCTGAGGCATTGAGAACGGATTATGGCAGAATTCAAGTTCTCCGCTTTCTTCTCCGATTTCATACATAGGGAAGTCAACAATCCAGCAGAATTCATATTTTTCTTTGTTCATATGACCTTCTACTGTATTGCCTATCATTTTTCTCAGTACACCTGCTGTTTTTTGAGCCGCAAGTTTTTTGGGAGCTGCAGCGATGCCGACAAAGCAACCCGGTTTCAGATTAAGTTGTGATTTGATTTCATCCGCAAAGTCTGCAAAGAATTTAGAGACTCCGCCTGTAAGGTTACCTGCCTCGTCAACCTTGAACCAGAAAGGCTTGTTTGCCGTCTGTACTTCTACATCTGCACACAGCTTATCAATGAATTTTCTTGTTTCTTTGAAATCTTCAACAACTACAGCCTTGACAAATCCTTTGAACGGATCAAAAGCTGTCTTGTTTGCAATCTCAGTAATATCCGCAAGTTCTAAATCTATTCTGAGATCCGGCTTGTCTGAGCCGTATTTTTCCATTGCATCATTGAATGCTATTCTCCTGAAAGGCGGTTTGGATGCATCCTTGTAAATTCCGTATTCTGCAAATATAGGGGGGAGGACTTCCTCAAGTACTGCAAACACATCATCCTGACTTGCAAATGACATTTCCATGTCAAGCTGATAGAATTCTCCCGGCGATCTGTCTGCTCTTGCATCCTCATCTCTGAAACACGGAGCTATCTGAAAGTATTTGTCAAATCCCGATGCCATAAGTAATTGTTTGAACTGCTGCGGTGCCTGTGGCAGTGCATAGAATTTACCCGGATGGTTACGGGCAGGCACAAGATAATCTCTGGCGCCTTCAGGAGATGAGCTTGTAAGTATAGGGGTTGTTATCTCCAAAAAACCCTTGGCTGTCATAGCTGCTCTAAGCGCTGATACAACCTGGCATCTCAATATTATTCTGTCCTTGACTGCGGGATTTCTGAGATCCAGATATCTGTGTTTAAGTCTTACATTTTCATCCGCTTCCTTGCTGCGGTTGATTTCAAACGGCAATTCGTTATATATACATTTGCCCAGCACTTCGATTTTTGCAGGCACAACTTCAATCTCACCTGTAGGCAGTTTGCTGTTCTTGCTTGAACGCTCTCTTACTGTACCTTCGACGGATATAACGGTTTCATTGTTCAAAGGCTTGACAATATTCATCATATCCTCGGTTTCAATTACAACCTGTGTGGTTCCGTAAAAATCACGGAGCACTATGAATGCGAAATTTTTGCCTACTTCTCTGACGTTTTCCATCCAGCCGGCCAATTTAACGTTTTCGCCGACATTGGCGATTCTTAGTTCATTACAATTATGAGTTCTTGACTGAAACATGATTTTTCCTTCCTGTATATAAATTTCTTTTTAACAAATCAGTGCTTTCATTATATCTTTTTGCAGCAGGTTTTGCAACTTGAACATCCTGTTGAATTTGAAATCACCCAAATATGCAAATTACCGGAGCAAGTTGGATTTCACTCCGGTATCATAGAAGTTGAGACTTTTGAGTCAACCATCATTTCCTGCCAAACAGGCCTTTTTTCTCATAAGTTTCGCTACTTATTCCCTCAAGAGTATATCCTGTAGGCGCTATCGCTTCTCTCACAGCTTTCTCATCAAGAGGGCTTTCGCTGATGATTACTGTTTCACCCTTTGCATGTGATGATGATACTTTTTTAACCTTGAATGCTTTGCGTATTGCATCGTTCATATGCGATTCACACATGTTGCACATCATTCCATCAATCTTTAAAGTTGTTTTTGTCATTTTATTGTTCCTTCCTTTTTATTGAAATCACTTTGTATCCTGCTGCTTCCACAGCTTTTTTGAGTTTTTTATCTCTTGCAGCACTGTCAAGTTCAACAATTGCCGTTCCCTCTTCATAGTCTGCTTCCGCAGATTTTACTTCTTCGAGAGCATTGAGAGCATTTTTGACAGCATTCTCACAGTGAGTACACATCATGCCTTTGATTTTCATGATACACACATCACCTGCGCTATCAATACTGTTACCGGTGCTGCGGCTTCGTTTTTTGTCATGTCCCGTATCATATATTCTGCAAAGATTGAGTCTGAGTGCATTTGTCACAACACAGAAGCTTGACAGACTCATGGCCGCCGCTGCAAACATCGGATTGAGCGTAAGCCCTATCCCCGCAAAGCATCCTGCAGCCAAAGGAATACCTATAGCATTGTAAAAGAATGCCCAGAAGAGATTTTCATGAATGTTTTTCAAAACGCTGCGGCTTAACCTGATTGCTGCAGGCACATCTGTGAGAGTGCTTTTCATAAGCACTATATCCGCAGCATCAATGGCAACATCAGCCCCTGCACCTATGGCAATGCCCACATCCGCTCTTGTAAGAGCCGGAGCATCGTTGATACCGTCGCCTACCATAGCTGCCCTGCCCTGTTTTTTGAGTTTCCGTACAGCTTCTTCTTTGCCTCCCGGAAGTAGTCCTGCAATGACATCATCAACGCCGGCCTGCTTGCCTATAGCTCTTGCAGTATATTCATTGTCACCTGTAAGCATCACAACTTTGATTCCCATATTCTGAAGCTGCCTTATTGCTTCAGGGCTGTCTGGTTTGATTGTATCTGCCACTGCAATAATTCCTGCAAAGCATTGATCTGTCATAAACAGAAGCGGCGTTTTGCCCTGTCTTGCCAAAGCTTCTGCTTTTACATGCAATCCTTGCGGTATCTTTGTTTGCTCTGATATGAATTTAAAACTTCCTCCCGTAATCACTCTGCCCGAAAGCACAGCTGTAAGGCCATTGCCGGGAAGTGCTTCAAATCCTGTGACATCCTGCGGTGTTTTGCCCATTTCACAACCCTTTGCTATAATTGCCTTTGCCAGCGGATGTTCACTTTTTGCTTCAAGAGCCATTGCGATATCAAATAGCCTGTCACTGTCAAAGTCCTCTGCCGGAAGTATGTCTGTCACTTTTGGAGCGCCTTCTGTAATCGTCCCTGTTTTGTCAAGAGCTATCACCCCCACTTTACCCGCGCACTCCAGTGCCTCTGCAGTTTTGAACAAAATACCGTTTCCAGCCCCAACACCGTTTCCGACCATAATGGCAACCGGAGTTGCAAGCCCCAATGCGCATGGGCATGATATAACGAGGACTGATATGCTTCTTGCAAGAGCATATGACATGCTCTGCCCGGCAATGAGCCACGCTGCAAGTGTTATTAAAGCGATTCCAATCACCACAGGTACAAATACGCCTGAAACCTTATCTGCTGTTTTGGCAACGGGAGCTTTTGTGGCTGCAGCATCCCTCACCATCCTTATAATCTGAGAAAGCGTTGTATCTTCACCCGTTCTGAGTGCTTTGCATTGTATAAACCCTGACTGGTTGATTGTCGCAGCCTGCACACAATCTCCTGCCGCCTTGTCAACTGGAACGCTTTCTCCTGTCAGTGCCGCTTCATTTACAGCACTTGTGCCTTCAATTATGACACCGTCAACAGGTATACTCTCTCCCGGTCTTACAACAAATATTTCGTCTTTTTGAACCTCATCGGCCGTAACTGTGATTTCTACTCCATCCCGCACAACAACCGCATTCTGAGGAGCCAGCCTCATAAGGCTTTTGAGGGCATCCGTAGTTTTGCCCTTGGATTTTGCCTCAAGCATTTTGCCTACGGTTATGAGAGTCAGTATCATAGCTGCAGATTCAAAATAGAATTGATTCATATATGACTCTACCGCTGTCATATCCCCACAGCTTTGGGCACTGCTCATGGCAAACAGGACATATACACTCCATACAAAGGATGCTGTCGCTCCAAGCGCAACAAGCGAATCCATGTTAGGTGCTCTGTTTGCAAGTGCCTTGAAGCCACTTATAAAGAACTTCTGATTTATAACCATAACGATGCTGCAGAGAAGCAGCTGAGCAAGACCCACTGCCACATGATTGGATGCAAGCCATAATGGAAGAGGCAAAGCAAACATCATATGACCCATAGAAATATACATGAGTGCTGCCAGAAATACGATTGACGCTGCGAGGCGTTTTTTGAGCTTTGGTGTCTCATGATCAGCAAGTGCATCTTCATCTGAAGGTTTTGCCGATTCACCTTTGAGTGCTGCTCCATAGCCTGCTGCTTTAACTGCACTGATTACAGCCTGAGGTCCTGCACTGCCTGCTACTCCCATTGAATTTGTCAGCAGGCTCACTGCACATGATGTCACTCCGGGAACCTTTGATACAGCTTTTTCAATTCTGGCAGAGCATGCCGCACAGCTCATTCCTGTAATATCATATTGCTCCATAATCTTTGCCTCTCTCCCTTTAACCCTGTCTTGCATATGTTATTTCATCAGCTTTTGAATTGTGGCAACCAGTTCACCTACGACTTCATCTTTGCCATCCCGTATGTCTCTCACAACACAGCTTTGTATATGATTTGCCAAAAGTACCTTGTTGAAACTGTTTACAGCAGCACTGACTGCCGCCGACTGAATAAGTATATCATTGCAATATGCATCTTTTTCAATCATTGCCTGTATGCCTCTAATCTGTCCTTCAATGCGTTTCAATCTGTTTAATAAAGCTTTTTTGTCTTCTTCTGTACGTATTGTTTGCTTGTCACTGCAGCAACTGCACTGTCCCATATTATCACCTCCTGGTATACCCCTACCCGGTATTTAATACTATACCCCCGGCAGGTATTTGTCAAGGGCAGAATGTTATGGAAAATCCGTTTTCATAGCCGAAATTTACAGCATCAAAAAACAGAGTATGCAAACCCTGAATGAGATTTGTACATACTCTGCTGTTTTTGCTCTGTCACCTGTCTTCTCTGAAATATGGAAGCCCCAGACTTTCAGGCGGCTGATCCTCTCTTCTCTTGCGTACACTTGTAAATATAAGTACGATGATTGTTACCAGGTAAGGAAGCATCTTGTAAAGCTCCTTGGCAGCCATTCCGACACCCGGTATGAACAGATGCAATATGTAAAGCCCACCGAAGATGATTGAACCGAATATTGCAATGTTCGGTTTCCAAAGCGTGAATATAACGAGGGCAATTGCGAGCCATCCTCTGTCACCGAATGCATCATTTGACCATACACCACTGGCATAATCCATAACATAAAACAGTCCGCCAAGACCTGCAATCATACATCCTATACAAATAGAACAGTATTTGTACTTGTTTACATTAATGCCGGCAGCATCGGCTGTTGCAGGATTTTCACCCACTGCACGAAGCTGCAGTCCCACTCTGGTTTTTTTGAGGACGTATGCTGTCACAATTGCTATGGCAATCGCAAGATATGTCAGGAAGCCATATGAAAGAAATATTTTGCCAAACCATCCCAGATCACCTGCAAAAGGCAAGTGTCTGCTGAAAAACTTGCTTGTTGCCGAAAGTGCGATAGAAGGAACCTCTCCACCTGTCAGCTTAATCAGCGAACCACCAAAGAAGTTACCAAAACCAACACCAAAGGTTGTCATAGCAAGACCTACAACATTCTGATTAGCTCTGAGTGTTACTGTCAGGACGCTGAATATGAGTCCCATCAAAAGTGAGCCAATCAGGCATGAAATCATCGGTATAAATATGGCAAGGAACGGATTAAGATCACCACTGCAGCTTTGTTCATAGAGGAAAGATCCTATTACTCCAGAGATTCCGCCCACATACATTACTCCGGGTATTCCTAGATTGAGGCTGCCCGCTTTTTCGGAAATTGTCTCGCCTGTACAACCAAACAGAAGTGGCATGCCCTGCATTACCGCACGTGGTATAAATGCAACCAGATCAAACATTTATGCTTCCTCCTTTCCTGACTTATGCCTTATATGCACCTTGTAGTTTATGAAAAATTCACATCCTATAATGAAGAAAAGTATTATACCGGTAAGTATATCTGAGAAAGATTCATTAAGTCCGAAGCTTGTTGAAATCTCTCCTGCTCCCTGTCCCAGGAACACTATCAGCAGACTTGCAAATACCATGGCCAGGACATTGAACTGCGCCAGCCATGAAACCATGATTCCAAGGAAGCCTCTGCCTCCTGCAAGAGTTGTTGTGATTGTATGGTCTATTCCTGAAACCATCATCCATCCTGTAAATCCGCATATTGCGCCAGAAAGCAATATTGTCCTCATTATGACTTTGTCTACTTTAATTCCAACATAGCTTGCTGTTCTCTGGCTTTCACCTACAACTGAAATCTCATATCCATGTTTGCTGTATTTGAGATAGATATACATCCCTACAGTTATAACTGCGACGAACAAAATAACGAGCAGATAACTGTTGGTTCCGATATATGGCAGCCATCCGGCATTTGTTGACTGATTTATGATTCCAACTTTGCCCGATCCTTTTGGAACTTCCCACAGTATAATGAAATATGCCACAAGCTGTATAGCTACATAGTTCATCATCAATGTGAAAAGAGTTTCGTTTGTATTCCATTTGGCCTTAAAAAATGCCGGTATCACAGCCCATATTGCTCCGCATATGATTGCAGCTGCAAGGCATATTATTATCAGCAGGCCGCTTGGAATGGAATCTCCCATGTAAATCATGCACAGTGCTGTAGCCCAGGCACCCATAAGTATCTGCCCTTCACCTCCGAGGTTCCAGAATTTCATTTTGAATGCCGGAGTCAATGCCAGAGCCACAGAAAGCAATATTGCCAGCTCTTTGAAGAGGAGCAGCATTTTTCTTTCAGTTCCCGCCGCACCGTATATCATTGTTCCAAACACACTGAACGGGTCAAGCCCTGTAAGGAGCATGGTAACAATAGCACAGACTATCAAGGCTGCAACTATAGCTCCTATCCTGATTGCCCACGTTTTGACCAAAGGCAATTCTTTGCGCTTGGTTATATGCAGCAGTGGTTCTTTATTGAGTTTACTCATTGTCTGCACCTCCAAACTTTGTCATCATCATTCCAATCTCATTCTTGTCTGCATTTCTGCCATCAACTACACCGCTGACTTTGCCTCCGCACAGAACCATAATACGGTCACTTAATTCCATCAGCACATCAAGATCCTCACCCACATAAATAACAGCAACGCCTTTTTTCTTCTGCTGATTGAGCAAATCGTATATAGTATATGAGGAATTGATATCAAGGCCTCTTACAATATATGCCGAAAGTAGCACCGTCGGAGCCGACGCGATTTCCCTGCCTACAAGTACTTTTTGAACATTACCTCCCGAAAGTTTTCTTACTGGTGTTGAAAGGCTTGCCGTACTTACTTCAAGTTCATCAACTACTTTTTCGGCAAGTTTTCTCGGAGTCTTCCTGTCTGTAAACATTGATTTTCCCTTGCGGAAAGATCTGAGCATCATATTGTCTGTAAGGTCCATGTTGCCTACAAGGCCCATGCCCAGTCTGTCTTCGGGAACAAACGAAAGAGCAACTCCCATTGCAGCAATCTGCAAAGGATCCTTGCCTATAAGCTCCTCTTCTCCACCGTCATCATTGATATATTTAACAGTTCCGTTCTCTACAGGCTGAAGTCCTGCTATAGCTTCAAGCAGTTCTTTTTGTCCGCAACCTGATATACCTGCAATGCCAAGGATTTCTCCTGAATTTGCCGTAAAAGAAACATCATCGAGCTTGAGAATGCCATCCTGACTTCTTACTGTGAGATTCTCTACCTTGATACGTGTTTTTGGATTGACAGGTTCCGGCCTGTCAATGTTGAGACTTACAGCTCTTCCAACCATCATGTTTGTCATTTCCTGCTCATTTGTCTCAGCAGTTATCATCTCTCCGATGAATTCGCCCTTGCGTAGTACCGCCACACGGTCAGAAATTTCGAGCACTTCATGAAGCTTATGCGTAATTATTACTACTGTCTTGCCTGCTTCCTTCATGTTCCTGAGAACTGCGAAAAGCTTTTCTGTTTCCTGTGGAGTAAGTACTGCTGTAGGCTCATCAAGTATCAGTATATCTGCACCTCTGTAAAGCACTTTGACAATTTCAACTGTCTGCTTTTGGGACACCGACATGTTATATATCTTTTGCTGCGGATCTATGTCAAATCCGTAAGTATCGCATATTCCTTTTATTTTTTCGGAAGCTTTTTTTAGATCCAGCCCGCCCGGCTCTTTGAGTCCCAGAATTATATTCTCTGCAGCCGTAAAAACATCAACCAGCTTGAAATGCTGATGTATCATTCCTATACCATAGTCAAATGCTTCTTTGGGAGAATGTATGGACGCAAGGCTTCCATTGATATAAATTTCTCCGCCATCAGGATAGTATATACCAGACAGCATATTCATAAGTGTGGTTTTGCCGCTTCCGTTTTCACCAAGCAATGACAGTATCTCCCCACGATAAATGTCAAGGTTGACTTTATTGCTGGCTTTTACTGTACCAAATACTTTTGTAATGTCCTTCATGGACACAGCCACGTCTCTGTTGGCCAAATCAATCAACACCTTTCTTCAGTTAATTACCCCTAAAGCACACCATACAGCTTCAGTCTTTGCAGTATCATACAGAAAAAAACAAAATCTGCATCGGTTTTGCGTTTTTTTGTATAATACCAGTACGAAAACCCCGGCTAAAACCGGGGTTTTTGCTGGCAAATATATTTCTAGAATTTAGTGTCAAGAAGCTTGATTCCATCAATCTGAAGATCAAAGTATGGAGCTGATCTGAATTTTGATTCCATAAATGCACCATCTTCGATTACTTCTGTATCAGGTGTATAATCAGCATCTGTATCTACATCTGCTTCATATGAATCAACAGCTTCGCCATCAACTGTGAATGTTGAAGTATCAAATACCTGAAGCTCTCCTGATTCAAGCTGCTTTGTAAGCTCAGCAATCTTGTCTGCAGTTCCTTCTGCAGCTACTTCTTCGTTAACGTCTGTTAAAACAACTGATCCTGTTTCAAGGTTTCCTGTCCAGTCAGCATCGATAGCTTCGCCGTTCTGTGCTGCTGAGATTGCATATACATAGTAAGGTGTCCAGTCGATTCTTGATGAAACGATGAATGTGTTAGGGCAAGCTTCCTGTGTGCTTCCGTTGTATGATACGTTAGGAACTCCTGCTTTTTCACATGCAGTAGGTGCTCCCATTGAGTCAGCATGCTGTGAAATGAGAACGCAACCGTCATTTATGAGCTTGTTTGCAGCTTCTTTTTCGAGTGCTTCGTCATACCATGAACCTGTGAATGTTACTTCCATTGTAACTGATTCGCAAACTGAACGAGCGCCAAGGAAGAATGAAGTATATCCTGAAACTACTTCCGCATAAGTGTATGCACCAACATATCCCATTTTAGCTTCGTCTGCCGTAATATTTCCTGCTTCGATCATTTCATTAATCTTCATACCTGCAGCAACACCTGCAAGATATCTTCCTTCATAGATTGAAGCGAATGCATTGTGGTAATTTTCAAGGCCTTCTGTGTGAGCTTTTGTTCCTGTTGAGTGACAGAACTGTACATCAGGGAAGTCTTTTGCAGCCTGAATCATGAAGTCTTCGTGACCGAATGAGTCAGCAAAGATGATTCCGCAACCTGCGTCAACAAGCTCTGCTGCAGCATCGTAGCATTCCTGTCCTTCAGGGATGTTTGTCTTGATAACAGCTTCTACTCCAAGCTGTTCGCATGCAGCATTTGCAGCATCGATGAAGTTCTTGTCATAAGTTGAGTTTTCGTCATGCAGACAGATAAATCCAACTTTGAAGTCGCTACCTTCTGAGCTGCTGTCTTCTGAACCACAGCCTGTGAAAGCAACCATTCCGATTACCATTACTAATGAAAGTAATAAAGCGATAGTTTTTTTCATTTTGTTCTCCTTCTGCCTTTTAGGCAAATACGTAAAAAAATAGTTGATTAAATCTTGCAGAAAACCTGCTTGTTAACGGAAAGTGATTTTTCCATCTGACATAGTATCAATCAGTGCAAGCGACTCTACACGCAAGCCTTCACTGCGCAGTCTGTCGCCACCGCCCTGAAATCCTTTCTCGATAGCAATTGCAGCACCTGCCACTTTGGCTCCCGCCTGCCTTGCAAGATCGCAAAGGCCTTCAAGAGCATTGCCATGGGCAAGAAAATCATCAACTATAAGGACTGTATCCTCATTTGTAAGGTATGATTTGCTTACAACGACATCATAGTCAACTCCATGCGTAAATGAAGCAACCTTGGTACAGTATGTATCACTGCTGATGTTTTTGGTTCTGTTTTTTTTGGCGAACAGAACCGGAAGTCCCATCTGGGCTGCCGCTGCCATAGCTATTGCTATGCCCGAGGCTTCAATTGTCAGAATTTTGGTGACATTGCTGTCAGAATAAAGCCTTTTAATCTCAGCTCCCATCTCCATAAGAAACGGTGCATCAATCTGGTGGTTAAGAAAGTTGTCTACTTTGAGTATGTCTCCATCCTTAACCGTGCCTTCTTTTAGAATTTTTTCTTCGAGCGCTTTCACAAGCCACCTCCGTTTTGTTTTCTGTTGGAATAAAATAAAACAGGTCTGAAGAACCTGTTTGCCAATATACGCATCATCCTGTCAAAAAAATGAAAGGACAGAAGTTAATGCAACCAATAGTCGTAACTTAATCGGCGTCACGGTAGAAACTTTTGGGCCATATATCCAAAACTATATTGGCAAATATTCTTTTATTGAAACCACCTACAGAATAACAAATGTTTTGGCTGTTGTCAATCCGGCATACTTAAAAAACACATCAAAATCTTGTATTTATTTCAGTACATTAGCCGGGAATACAAAACATCTTCAAATCTTCATGACTTTTTTGTAACCAAGACAAAAGCAGGAGGATTCCCCTCCCGCAATATATCATCTTCCGATTATTTTTACCGGCAAGTCAGAAGTGCCCGCTTGTCATATTGCTTCATATTCAAGCTGCACACCCTCACGTTTCAATTTGATTACATCAAGGAATACATTTGCTGTGTCTATGCAGGTAAGAACTGTAATTCCCTTTTCGATTGCTTTTCTTCTGAGCGACAGACCCTCTGTACCTTTTCTGTTGCCCACATTGGCTACATTAATCAGGATATTTATATCTCTACCCACCAGTTTCTCCGCCTCTTCCGGTGCAATTATTCTGGTTTTTATACCGCACTTCTCAAGGAAACTGCCTGTACCCTGCGATGCCATAATTTCAAATCCAGCTTCACTGTACTTGCTGATAACCTCTGCAGTGAATTCATTTTTGTCGGCATCCTTGACTGAAACATACACTCCGCCTGTTTTCGGAACAGGTATGTTTGCACCTTCAAATCCCTTGAGAAATGCCTTGTGAAGATCTTTGTCAATGCCCAGGGCTTCTCCTGTGGACTTCATTTCAGGTCCAAGTGCAATATCCGTATTTATGAGCTTTGCTCCTGAGAATACAGGAACCTTGACTGCATATTTTGAAGCCTCCCTGTATACTCCTGTTCCGTATTCGGTATCTTTCAGTTTATGTCCAAGCATTGCACCGACAGCAAGTTCTATCATAGGAATGCCTGTGACTTTGCTCAAAATAGGGACTGTTCTTGATGCTCTAGGGTTCACTTCTATCACATAAACCTCCTGGCCATCTGTCGCATACTGGATGTTTACAAGTCCAACTATATGCAATGCCTTTGAAATCTTTACCGTATACTCTATGATTTTCTCTTTTATTTTTTCACTCAAAGAATAAGGGGGATATACGGAAATACTGTCACCTGAATGCACTCCTGTTCTTTCGACATGTTCCATAATGCCTGGAATCAGTATGTCTTCTCCGTCTCCTATTGCGTCAATTTCCATTTCTTTGCCCTGTATATATTTGTCCACAAGTACCGGATGTTCCTCTGAAAGTGACACTGCTTCTTTGAGATATTTAAGCAGTTCTTCATCGCTGTATACAACCTGCATCGCTCTGCCTCCTATTACATATGAAGGTCTCACCATTACAGGGTATTTGAGTTTTGCAACTGCTTCGAATGCTTCTTCTTTTGTGGTTACCGCATACCCTGCAGGAGCAGGTATTCCAAGCTCACTTAACAGAGCCGAGAATTTTTCTCTGTCCTCTGCCATATCGATATATTGAAACTCTGTTCCCAGTATGTTGATGCTTCTGTTGTACAAATCCTCCGTTATATTAAGCGACGTCTGTCCTCCAAACTGCAGAATCACTCCTACAGGACGTTCTTTTTTGATAACATTCATCACATCGTCTACATGCAATGCTTCGAAATACAGCCTGTCAGATGTGTCAAAGTCAGTGCTTACTGTTTCAGGGTTGTTATTAATCATTATTGATTCATAACCCAGTCTGTTTATTGCCCATGCTCCATGCACACAGCTGTAGTCAAATTCTATTCCCTGCCCTATGCGGATAGGACCTGAGCCTACTACAAGTATTTTGTCATTCCCATCATATACGACTTCATCTTCGTCATCATATGTTGAATAATAGTATGGTGTCAGTGCCTCGAATTCACCCCCGCACGTATCTACCATTTTGTAAACCGGGAATATGTCATGGTATATTCTCATATCTGAGATGGCACTTCTTGGGACTCCTGAAAGTTCCATTATCTCATTTTCAGTAAATCCCATGGTCTCAGCCTCACGAAGAAGCTGTGCCGTCAGTCGCTGCGTACTCAGCGTTTTTTCCATATCGGTTATGTTTTTTATCTTGTTGAGAAACCACGGGTCAATTCCTGTTATCCCAAACAGCTCTTCCACAGTGAATATATTTCTCCTGTAGACTTCTGCAACGGCAAACAGTCTCTCATCATCGGCTTTTTTGAGTTTTGTCACAAGTTCATCATTATTAAGGCCGTCTATATACGGATTTCTGAGCCCGTCACATTTGACTTCAAGTGATGTGACAGCCTTGAGAAGTGCGCTCTCAAATGTACGGCAAATTGCCATGACTTCTCCTGTAGCCTGCATCTGAGTACCCAGAGTTCTGAGTGATGTTCTGAATTTATCAAACGGGAATTTGGGAAATTTAACAACACAATAGTCAAGGGTAGGCTCAAAGCATGCACTCGTAGTACCTGTCACATAATTGGATAATTCATCCAGTGAATAGCCAAGAGCGATTTTGGCAGCAAGCTTGGCTATTGGGTAGCCTGCAGCTTTTGAGGCAAGAGCCGACGATCTGCTTACACGAGGGTTTACTTCTATTACAATATATTCTCCTGTTTCGCCGTTTAATGCAAACTGCACATTACATCCACCTTCTATCCCAAGGCTCTTGATTATTTTGAGTGCGGAGCTTCTCAGCATCTGATGTTCTCTGTCTCTCAAAGTCTGTACAGGTGCCACCACTACGCTGTCGCCTGTATGTATTCCCACCGGATCTATGTTTTCCATGCTGCAGACAATAATACAATTGTCTCTGGCATCGCGCATTACTTCATATTCGATTTCTTTCCAGCCTGCAACTGATTTTTCGAGAAGTATCTGACCTATTGCACTGTTTTCCATGCCGCGCTTTGCAAGCAGGTCAAGCTCTTCTTCATTTGATGCAATACCTCCGCCAGTGCCTCCCAATGTGTATGCCGGCCTTATAATTACGGGGTATCCCACCTGCTTTACAAATTCATAGCATTCCTCCATATGGGTTGCTATAGTGCTCGGCGGAATCGGCTCACCGATTTCAAGCATAAGCTCTTTGAAGGCTTCTCTGTCTTCTGCCTTCTTGATGCTTTCTTTGTTAACGCCAAGCAGCTTCACTCCGTATTTTGCAAACACACCTTCAGCTTCAAGCTCCATCGCAAGGTTGAGTCCGGTCTGACCGCCAAAGCCTGCAAGGAATCCATCCGGTTTTTCTTTTTCGATTATGCTGCTTACGGCTTCTGCCGTCAAAGGCTCTATATATACTTTGTCCGCTATATCAGTATCTGTCATTATTGTTGCAGGGTTGCTGTTTACAAGTATGGTTTTGATTCCTTCTTCTTTGATTGCTTTGCATGCCTGCGTCCCCGCATAGTCAAATTCAGCTGCCTGTCCTACAACTATAGGGCCTGAGCCGATTATCATTATTTTTTTTAATTTGTTATCCTTTGGCATTGTTTTCCCCCATCATCTCTATAAATTTATCAAAAAGCATATTGGTATCCTCAGGTCCTGCACAGGCCTCAGGATGGAATTGCACTGAAAACAGCGGAAGACTTCTGTGCTTCATACCTTCAACACTCATATCATTAAGATTTATATATACCATTTCCATGCCTTTGAATATGAGAGAATCTCCATCCACTGCATATCCATGGTTTTGAGCAACTATAAAAGAGCGGCCTGTTTCCTTGTCAAAGACGCCATGGTTGCCTCCTCTATGCCCGAATTTGAGTTTGTATGTCCTGCCACCCATTGCAAGTGCCAGTATCTGATGTCCCATACATACTCCGAAAATCGGAAGCTCATCGACAAGATTTCTTACTGTCTCTATGCCTTCTACTGCTTCTTCCGGATCTCCAGGTCCGTTTGTAAGAAACAGCCCATCAGGCGAAATACTCATTATCTCATCTGCTGTGCTCCCATATGGGAAAATATGAATATCGCAGTCTCTTGTTTTGAGGTTTTCGATTATTCCGGCTTTGACTCCAAAGTCCAATACAGCTACCTTGTATCCTGTCCCCGGTATATGCTCATATTCTGATACTCCGGCAGTTTTCATCTGATCGCTTCTGAGTACTGATTCATTGCATATATTTTTTAATTCTGAAACGGTCTTTTCTTCATTGCTTATCACACATTTAACCGTCCCCCCGTTTCTGATTTTTTTTGCAATCCGTCTTGTATCTACACCATAAACCCCTGGAACCTTCATTTCTTTTAACCATTCGTCTATGTTTTTTTCACTTGCCGCATTTGACGGGTTTAAAGAGACATCCTTTACTATGAATCCTGACGCATGGATTTTGTCTGACTCATTATCAAGCACATTAATCCCGTAATTTCCTATAAGCGGGTAAGTCATATTTATAATCTGTCCTTTGTATGACGGATCGGTAAGTATCTCCTGATATCCTGTCATCGAAGTATTGAACACCAGCTCACCCACATTGGTGCACGGATATCCGAAGCCATATCCCCTGAATACAGTTCCGTCTTCTAAATAAATCAATCCTTTCATCTTGTTCCTCCCTTGTGTAGTTCTATATAATTATACATCCTAAGTTATATTTATGCAACAAAAACGATGAATATTTTTCGCATTAAATTTATAATTATTCACAAGATATGCTCCTTCCTAAAAAAATGCCAAAGCATGTTCAGACTCATGCTCCGGCATTTCACCAACCTTATTCCTGTTATTTGACGGTAAAAGCTGTCGTATCGCTTATCTCTCCGTCTTTGTCTTTACCGCCAACTATATATGATGTAATAATCCTGACATAATATGTTTGCCCCTGTTTAAGAACATCGAGTTTTCTCTCATATCCAAACTCCTGATTAAGCATGTATACTCTTGCCGAAGGCTTGATTACAGGGTCAGTGCTTATCTGAACCAAAGCACCACCTATTTGGGAGGAAGAACCACAGACAGCCTCGAGTTTCAAAACAGTATTCCCATCAGTTTTAATGTATATATAACTGCTTTTTTGCTTTACAAAAATCTGTAGCATCCGCAGTAATATTATCAGTATACTCTATTTCATGCATAGTGCTTTCAGCCACCTTGTCTGAGGTTTTTGGTTCAGAACTATCCTCCTGTCCCACATCCAGCGCTTGCTGTTTAGCATACACTTTTACCAGAAGATGTTATCAGCTTTTCACTGAATTTTTTCTCCTTTTGCAAGAACAATTTTTGTCTCCTTAAGGTGCATTTTACCTGTAGCCGCATCTGCTCCCATCACTCCAAATGAAAAAGTCATAATCATTGCAAAAGCCAGCACCATAATCAGGCTCTTTCCTTTCCATGCAACGCTCTTCATAAATATTCCTCCATACATCTGCATATTCTACTAATTCACATAGGCAAACAGTAGCCTTTTACAACTGTTTGCGTAGAGTCTTTGCATTAGTAGCAATTGAGAACCAAGCTTGAGCAAGGTATTTACAGTAGCTCTATTTTTTCTTTAGGCAGACCTGTATACCTGACAATCTTCTCAACAGGCTCATTGTCCTTTTTCATAGCCTTCGCCATCTCAAGAGCTTTGATAGCCTCGCCTTCAGTTTTACCTT
>CAZDQV010000026.1:0-22905 GCA_964507795.1 uncultured Oscillospiraceae bacterium
GTAGGTGTCATGCAAGAGTTCTCCTCCCGTCTGTTGTAAGAACTTACTGCTCCCTGTCGGTCAATCACCGTGTACAACATTATACCACCACGTCCTGAAAGGTATGTGTTATACATCGGCTCTGCCCTGTCGGTCAATCACCGTGTACAACATTATACCACATTCATATATGGTTTGAAATACAAAATACCTGTTGTTTCCTTGACACCTGCCTTTGTTTTTTGTACAATATATCCATAATCCTGACACAAAGTTTTCGCAATACGGATTCTGCCTGAAAGGTGCAATACATATGCTGACTGTATATCTGCATCCTTTTGGCATGCAGATATTTTTATTGCACGGGAGGTTTAAATGGAAACAAGAGTTGCCGTCATGGGCATAATAGTCGAAAATCCCGATGCAGCTTCATACCTTAATTCACTGTTGCATGAATACGGGAAATATATTATCGGAAGAATGGGAATTCCATACAAAGAGAGAAACATCAACATAATATCTGTGGCTATAGATGCTACACCAAATGTCATTTCTGCTCTTTCAGGCAAAATAGGCAATATAAATGGCGTCAGTGTCAAAACAGCATATTCAAACGTGGTGTCCAATGGATAGATTCCTGACGCACCTGATAGACAGGCTTGAAACCGGGCACTGCCTCGAAAAAACAGAATACAAAGAACTTATTGAAGGTTATTCAGATGAACTCGCAGCATATGCAGCCTCAAAAGCTGACAGAGTAAGGCAAACTGTCTATGGGAAAGATATATATATACGCGGACTGATTGAAATCAGCAACATATGCAAAAATAACTGCCTGTATTGCGGTATCAGGCGGAGCAACACCAATTGTTCAAGATACCGGTTGTCACTGGAAACAGTGCTTGAGTGTTGCACCAAAGGTTATGAGCTTGGCTTTCGTACTTTTGTCCTGCAGGGAGGTGAGGATATATTCTTTACTGCAGACAAAATATGCAGCTATGTACATGCCATCAAATCGCGTTTTCCAGACTGTGCCGTTACTCTTTCTCTTGGTGAATATTCAAAAGACGAATACAGGGCAATGTTTGAATCAGGAGCAACCCGCTATCTGCTTCGTCATGAAACTGCAGACAAATCTCATTACGAAAAACTTCACCCTGCCTCAATGTCTTTTAAAAAACGAATAGGATGCCTTGAAAATCTAAAAGAAACAGGCTTTCAGACGGGATGTGGATTTATGGTAGGCTCTCCATATCAGAGTTCTGATACTCTTGCAGCGGATCTTAAATTCATAGAAGAATTTTCGCCTCACATGTGCGGTATCGGACCTTTTATTCCCCACAAAAGTACACCTTTCGGGAACCGGCCAGCAGGCAGTGTAGCGCTTACAGTTTATCTGCTTTCTCTGATTCGCCTTATCAAACCCGGCGTATTGCTTCCTGCAACCACTGCCCTTGGGACAATTGATAAAATGGGGCGCGAAAAAGGCATCATGGCAGGTGCAAACGTTGTAATGCCCAATCTTTCACCTGTTTCCGAAAGAAAAAAATACACACTTTATGACAACAAAATCTGTATGGACGAAGAGGCGGCCGAAAATGTCGCAACGCTCAGAACCAGGATTTCAGCCATAGGCTATCGCATCGTCACAGACAAAGGCGATTTCAAAAATATATAATCTAAAAGGGAAGTTGATTCTGACCCCAAGAAAGGAAAAATTTATGACAATCTATAATCCAAAATCACTTAAAGCTGATGAATTCATCAACCATGAGGAAATCCTCGAAACTCTCAAATATGCAGATGAGAACAAAAACAATATCGAGCTGATAGACAGTATCCTCGAAAAAGCAAGGCCTCAAAAAACAGCAAACGGAATAATATGCAATGGACTTTCTCACAGAGAAGCTTCAGTACTTCTTGCATGTGATATCCCTGAAAAAATCGAAGAAATGTACAAGCTCGCAGAAGAAATCAAGCTTGCGTTTTATGGTAACCGTATAGTAATGTTTGCGCCTCTTTATCTTTCAAACTACTGTGTAAACGGCTGCGTATACTGTCCTTATCATATGAAAAACAAACATATCAAAAGAATTAAACTGACACAGGAAGATATAAAAAAAGAAGTTATAGCTCTTCAGGATATGGGACACAAGCGTCTTGCAATTGAAGCCGGAGAAGATCCTGTAAACAACCCTATTGAATATATACTTGAATGTATCAATACAATCTACAGCATCAAACACAAAAACGGTGCTATCCGCAGAGTAAATGTGAACATTGCTGCAACAACTGTCGAAAACTATCGTAAATTAAAGGATGCAGGCATAGGCACATATATACTATTTCAGGAAACCTATCACAAGGAAAGCTATCTGAAGCTTCATCCTACAGGACCAAAGCATGATTATGACTATCACACAGAAGCCATGGACAGGGCAATGGAAGGCGGCATAGACGATGTGGGACTTGGCGTTCTATTCGGCCTTGAGATGTACAGATACGAATTCGCAGGTCTTTTGATGCATGCAGAACACCTTGAAGCAGTACACGGAGTCGGACCTCATACTATCAGTGTGCCTCGTATCAAACATGCAGATGATATAGATCCTGCTGCATTTGACAACAGTATAAGCGATGAACTGTTTGAAAGAATCATCGCCTGCATCAGAATTGCCGTACCATATACTGGGATGATAATCTCCACAAGAGAGGGTGAAAAAGTACGTGAAAAAGCACTTTCGATAGGAATATCTCAGATAAGTGGAGGCTCCCGCACATCTGTGGGCGGTTATACAGAAGAAGAAAGACCTCATGATTCAGAACAGTTTGATGTGTCAGACCAGAGAACTTTAGATGATGTCGTAAACTGGCTCATGAAGCTTGGATATATACCTTCATTCTGTACCGCATGCTATCGTGAAGGCAGAACCGGCGACAGATTCATGTCACTTTGCAAGAACGGGCAAATTGCAAACTGCTGCCATCCTAATGCACTTATGACACTCACCGAATATCTGACTGATTATGCAAGCGAGGCTACCAAAGAAACAGGCTTTGCACTGATTGACAACGAACTTGAAAAAATTCCTGCTCCAAAAGTAAAAGCCATCGCAAAAGAAAACGTCGATGCCATCAAAGCCTCAAACAGGCGTGATTTCCGTTTCTAAAAAAGGAGGATGTCATGAGCCTTAACAAGCAAGTATCTGCGGAAAGACTTCATATATCTTTTTTTGGAATAAGGAATGCAGGCAAATCAAGCCTTGTCAATGCAATTACGGATCAGAATATGTCTGTAGTTTCAGATGTCAAAGGTACTACAACAGATCCTGTCAGAAAAGCAATGGAACTTCTGCCTCTGGGTCCTGTTGTAATCATCGATACTCCAGGCATTGATGATGAGGGAGACCTTGGCAGATTAAGAGTCGAAAAAGCCGCATCCGTACTTAACAAAACGGATATTGCAGTCCTCGTTACTGATGCTACCCGCGACCTTTTGCCTCAGGAGCTTGAACTTATCAAAAGCTTTAATGATAGAAATATAAGTTATATAACAGCATATAACAAGTCTGACCTGCTGGAGCATATACCTGCAGCAGATGAAAACTCAATATATGTAAGTGCTGCACATAACAAAAATATCCGCGAACTGAAAGATATGATTGCATCTCTTGCAAAGACTTGCAAAGCAGACAAAAGAATAATAGCAGATCTGATATCACCAAATGATGTCATCGTGCTTGTCGTTCCAATAGACAGTGCCGCTCCAAAAGGCAGGCTGATACTGCCGCAGCAGCAGACTATCAGGGATATTCTCGATACAGGAGCAGCCTGCATGGTCACAAGAGAGACAGAGCTTGAAAAAACTCTTGCATCGCTCTCCCAAAAACCAAAACTGGTAGTTACAGATTCGCAGGTTTTTGAATATGTGAACAGAGTCGTTCCAAAGGATATAATGCTGACATCGTTTTCAATACTCTTTGCAAATTACAAAGGTGATTTGAAACAGGCCGTAAAAGGTGTCGCCACGCTTGACAAACTGAAAGATGGTGATACCATCCTCATATCTGAAGGCTGCACGCATCACAGACAATGTGAAGACATAGGGACTGTCAAAATACCTGCATGGATTAGAAATCATACAGGTAAAGAGCTTGCTTTTGAATTCACATCAGGCGGTGATTTCCCGGGCGATATATCACAATACACACTGGTTGTTCACTGCGGAGGATGCATGCTGAATGAAAAAGAAATGAAATACCGCATAAAACATTGCACAGAAAACGCAATACCAGTTACAAACTATGGTATTGCAATCGCTCACATGCATGATATTTTAAAACGCTCACTCGAACCGTTTCCAGATGTACTTCACGAATTGAAATAACAATAAACCTTGTTCAGGAGATTTCCCGAGCAAGGTTTGTTTTTCATTTTTTGTTTTTTTGCCTGTATCTGCTGCAACTTTTGTAATTGCTGCACATACTACATGAACCACAGTTGTTTTTGTCTTTTGCCATATGTATAACTGCAGCTGCAAGGGCTGCCGCTACAAGTATCAGAACAATGATTGTAGGCATATTCATCTCATCACCGCCTTTATCTACAAAAAAAGGCTACCGGCAAAATACACAGCCCATGCACATATCCATGCGACTATGCACTGGCATATAACCACGCCGACTGCCCATTTTGTGCCAAGTTCTCTTTTAATTGAGGTTATGGCTGCAACACAAGGTGTATAAAGCAGACAGAAAACCAGAAGTGCTGCCGCTGCAAGTGGTGTAATAAGTGATGCTATATCTGTGCCGTCAGTAAGAACAGTGAGGGTTGCAACCACACTTTCCTTTGCCATAAACCCTGTAATGAGGGCTGTTGATATCCTCCAGTCTCCAAATCCGAGAGGCGCAAATACCGGTGCAATCAATCCTGCCAGTACAGCAAGCAGGCTACCTTGTGAATCCGTAACGACATTAAGTCTGCTGTCAAATGTCTGCAGGCACCATATCACAATAGTTGCGACAAATATAACTGTAAATGCTCTCTGCAAGAAATCCTTGGCCTTTTCCCAAAGCAGCTGCCCTACATTCTTAGCTCCCGGAAAGCGGTAATTTGGAAGTTCCATAACAAATGGAACGGGCTCTCCCCTGAACATAATTCTGCGTGTGAGAAGTGCAAACAGCACTCCTACCAGAATACCGCTAAAATACAGTATAATCATCACCAGGGCGCTTTTGCCCGGAAAAAATGCCGCAGAAAAGAATCCATATATCGGCAACTTGGCTGAACAACTCATAAACGGTGTCAGCAGTATTGTCATTTTACGGTCTCTCTCAGAAGGCAATGTCCTGCTGGCCATAACTCCCGGAACAGTACATCCAAATCCTATCAACATAGGAACTATGCTTCTTCCTGACAGCCCTATTTTTCGTAGCAGCTTATCCATTACAAATGCCACTCTCGCCATATATCCACTGTCTTCCAATATCGAAAGAAAGAAAAACAGCGTAACTATTATAGGCAGAAAAGCAAGCACGCTTCCCACTCCCTTGAAAATACCATCTATAACAAGAGAGTGTACCACAGGGTTTATCTCATAAGCCTCAAGTCCACGATCAGCAAGTTCTGTAAGCCAGTCAAGTCCTCCATCAAGCAGCTTCGAAAGAAACGCCCCTATAACTCCAAATGTGAGCCAGAACACCAGTCCCATTATACATACAAATGCCGGGATTGCCGTATATTTGCCTGTAAGCACTCTGTCTATTCTCACGCTGCGTGCGTGTTCTTTGCTCTCTTTTGGCCTTACAACTGCATCTTCACATACTCTATGTATAAATGATACTCTCATGTCAGCTATGGCTGCAGCCTGATCAAGACCTCTTTCTTCTTCCATCTGACGTATGATATGCCCCAGCATACCTTTTTCGTTGTCATCAAGTTTGAGCTGCTCTAAAATCATATTATCGCCCTCTGCAAGCTTGCTGGCTGCAAATCTCAAGGGAATCTGTGCCGCTTTTGCATGATCCTCAATCAGATGCATTATTCCATGCAGACATCTGTGAACAGCACCGCCATGCTCATCGGGGCTGCAAAAATCCGCACGCCCCGGTTTTTCCTGATATTTTGCAACATGTATTGCATGATCCACCAGTTCGCTTATGCCTTCGTTTTTGGCAGCGGATATGGGTACTACTGGGATTCCCAGTGTCTGTTCCATCTCATTAACAAGAACAGAGCCGCCATTTTCTCTGACTTCATCCATCATATTAAGAGCAAGTACCATAGGTATATCAAGCTCCATAAGCTGCATTGTCAAGTAAAGATTTCTCTCTATATTAGAAGCATCCACTATATTTATAATGCCTTTTGGTTTATCGTCCATCAAAAACTGCCTTGTTACAATTTCTTCACTTGTATAAGGTGACATTGAATATATGCCTGGGAGGTCTGTAACAAGTGTATTACTGTGCCCTTTTATTACTCCGTCTTTTCTGTCAACTGTAACTCCCGGAAAGTTGCCCACATGCTGGTTTGATCCGGTCAGCTGATTGAACAGCGTGGTTTTGCCACAGTTCTGATTGCCCACCAGTGCAAATGTTATAGTTTCACTCTCTGGCAGGGGCACACCGTCACTTTTGACATGGTATATGCCTCCTTCTCCAAGTCCGGGGTGATCTGTCTTCGATTTTTTGCTGTGCAGGGTTTTCCTTGTTGTGTCATTGCCTTCGTAAGCATTTATCTCTTCAATTTCTATTTTCTCCGCATCGGCGACTCTGAGTGTAAGCTCATATCCGTGTATTCTGAATTCCATCGGATCTCCCATTGGCGCAAGCTTCATAAGCTTGATTTCCGCACCTGGTACAACACCCATATCCAGAAAATGTTGTCTCAAAGCTCCCTGCCCTCCGACTGCTGTTATTCTGGCACTTTTTCCTATTTCAAGATCTTTTAATTTCATATCCTCTCCTGCGAGTTTCTTATTGCTGCTGTATATATTTTAAAAAGATTTGTCTGCAAAAAAATACAGGGGCGCATTGCGCCCCTCTTTATCTTATTATACAGGGTATACACAGTTTTCTTCATCAAGAAGATCATGATCTATCTGATAGAGCTTGGCTTCTCTTTTTTTGAAGAATGTTTCAGATGGCTGTGGGAACAATGCTTTTGTAAGCACATCTTCTTCCTGATGCATCCATTTTGCACATTCTTTTTTCATCTGAGCAAGTTCAGGTTCAAGAAGATCTGCCGGTCTGCATGTAACCTGTTCTTCCCCTTTGAGAATCTTGTCAACAACTTCCTGTTTGATAGGAACTGTTGTCTTGCCATACATACCTTTTACAAGGTCTTTGGCTTCTTTAGGAACCATCTTGTATCTTTCACCCATAACAACATTAAGTACAGCCTGTGTTCCCACAATCTGTGAGCTTGGTGTTACAAGAGGCGGATATCCGAAATCTTCTCTTACTCTTGGCACTTCTTTGAGCACTTCTTCAAATTTATCCATGGCATTGGCCTGCTTGAGCTGTGATACCAGATTTGAAAGCATGCCGCCAGGAACCTGGTATTTGAGTGTATTGATATCAACACCCATAAGCTTAGGATCCATCAATCCGTTGGCAATGTATTTCTCTCTAATAGGCTTGAAATATTCTGATGCTTCGTTGAGAAGGTCAAGATTGAGTCCCAAATCATATTCAGTTCCTTTGAATGCAAAGGCTATAGGCTCTGTCGGAGGCTGTGATGTGCCCTCTGCAAATGGTGAGAGTGCAGTATCTATCATGTCTGCACCTGCTTCTATCGCCTTCATATATGTCAAACTGCCAAGTCCGCTTGTTGCATGTGTATGAATTTCAAGAGGAATTGATATGGCTGCTTTGATGTCTTTAACCAGTTTATATGTGTTATATGGATCAAGCAGTCCAGCCATGTCCTTGATGCATACTGAGTCGGCTCCCATCTGCTCTATTTCCTTGGCAAGATTTACAAATATCTCATTTGTATGGATAGGGCTAATCGTATATGACATTGTGCCCTGTGCATGAGCTCCGCATTTCTTGGTTGCCTGTATTGCTCTTTCGATGTTTCTCATATCGTTTAATGCATCAAAAATTCTGATTACATCTATACCGTTTGATACAGCCTTATCAACGAACTCATCAACAACATCATCGGCATAATGTCTGTATCCCAGCAGGTTCTGTCCTCTCAAAAGCATCTGAAGTTTTGTGTTTTTGACTTTTTTTCTGATGATTCTGAGTCTGTCCCATGGATCCTCATCAAGGAACCTGATACAAGCGTCATACGTTGCACCGCCCCACATTTCAAGAGCGTTATATCCGATATTATCTAAAGTTTCCAACACTGGAAGCATTTCTTCTGTAGTCATTCTTGTTGCGATTAAGCTCTGATGACCATCTCTCAATACAGTTTCTGTAACTCCTACTTTTGCCATATTTCTCTCCTTACTGCAGCACGAAGCAGCTGCTGTTTATCTTTAATATTTTAATTATATACGAATTCTGTAATAAATCCACTGTTAAATCGCATGTATACATTATTTTTACCCTGTTCAGATGTTTTTTTCGAACATCTGCCTGCACAGCTCTGTTTTTTCGGGGATACTGTTTTCAAATATTATTGTTCCTCCGCTTTTTTTCGGGTTTTCAAGCCCCTCTGCCATGAGACGGCGTTTTAGCTGTCTTGCCGTGCCGAGACTCCCGTCAATTATCTTGACATTATCTCCTGCAATCTTTTGTATTGTCTTCCCTGCAAAAGGATAATGGGTGCAGCCGAGCACTATATAGTCTATGGGCTCGTCAAGATATGGCATCAGAAGCTCAAGTATATATTTCTCAAGTTTCTCTCCTTCTATGTTGCCATCTTCAATCAGATCTGCAAGGCCCGGGCATGGCAGAGGATATACGGTGCCTTCATCTGCATATTTTGCCATAAGGCTCTGGAATTTCTTTTCCCTGATGGTCATTGGTGTTGCCATGACCACTACTGTATGCTTTTCGTTCCCGGAAACTGCAGGTTTGAGTGCCGGCTCTATACCTATCACAGGAATATCTGTATATCTGTCACGAAGCATTCCGATTGCGGCACTGGTTGCTGTATTGCATGCCACCACAAGTGCTTTGATGTCTTTGGAATAAAGATACTCTGCCCTATCCATGACAATCCGCTGTATCTGCGAAAGTTCCTTGCTGCCATAAGGTGCATTTGCCGAATCACCGAAGAAGATAAAGTCTTCGCCCGGCATCAGTTTTACTATTTCTTTTAATACACTCAATCCCCCTATTCCTGAATCCATCACGGCTATAGGAAGATTCCTTCTGTCATTCTTCATACGCTCTATCCTTTAGAAGCCTTTAATCACTTTTTTTTGAATCCATTCGATTACTCCCGGTGTTGAAACATACAGGAACATACCCTCCATGAATGCATGATTGACTTCTTCCGCTGAGTTTTTTCTAAACATGCCACCAAAAGGCGTTTCATCGTCAAAATCTTCAAAATCGTCGAAATCAAAGTCTTCATAGTCATCAAAATCAAACTCATCATCAAAATCTTCAAAATCGTTCTCTTTGCCAAGAGTAAGGAAATATGCTTCAAAGCCTTCATTCATCGCAAGCCTGAGATATTTCTCTGCGGTCTTGTAACTGTCTGCCTTATAATACAATGTAATCAGCGGTAAAAGCATATACACTGAACAGTCATTGAATTCCTTGTAGAGTCTGAGTGCTGCAAATTCATCCTCGAAATATGCATAAATTGTCATAAGAGTATACCTGACACCCACGTTGTCATTTTTGTTTAGGCGAAGCATTTCCTCACACTCTTCTTTGGCTTTTTTGAGCTTGCCTGCCGCAACAAGCAGCTTAATATATTCATACTTCGCTCTCATATACGGTCTTGTCTCGAATATTTCCCAGAAATCCCCTATGCAGTCTTCGTCAAAATATCCTTCTTCTTTAAGATGTTTTTTTGCCTTTTGCAGGATTTTTTCAATTTTCTTTTTGAATTTTTCGAGCTCATCGCCACATTGAATCTCTGCAATCAGTATCTCTGCATCTGTATGATATTTATCAAGCTCCAATGCTTTTTGGGCATATCTCAGTGCATCTTTTGGGTCATATGCTTCACATGCCATCTCAAAATAATCGTCTGCCGTCTCAGGCTCTTTGTCATCATAAATGCCCAGATCTTCATTGTATTGTTCTATAAATGCCTGCAATGCTATATTTGCCTCTTCCTCGCTCTCAAATTCCCTGCTGTCCATAAATTTTTTTATTTCTTTAAGTATTTTTTCTGTTTCTTTGCTCATATACCTCTCCTTTGTATACAAACTCTGCTGCAGTTCAATATATTATATATCAATCTTGCTACAAGTATATAACAATCTCTGATTTTTATAAAGGGTTTTTATTTCTTTTTACACGAATTCATGCATATTCATATTTTATTCATTATTTTCATCGTTTATACACTATTTTTTCGTTTTTTTAAATATTTATTCATATTTTTTTATAATTCCTATTGACATATACATAAAACAGTAGTAAAATCGGAGATGTTCGTTGCACTTGATAAATATTCACATCAAACGAATACTATTTATATATCAGACGATAAGAAAGGAATTTAGTTATGAAAAAATTATTGGCAGTAGTTTTAACCATCGCAATGGTTCTATCATTCACAGCCTGCGGCGGCGGTTCATCAGATGAAAGCGGTTTATCAACAGTTGAAGAAGGTCAGCTCCATATGGCAACAAATGCGGCTTTCCCTCCATACGAAATGACAGATGACGAAGGTGGTTATGAAGGTATCGACGTCGAAATCGCTGAAAAAATCGCTGAGAAACTCGGTCTTGAACTCGTAGTTGACGACATGGATTTCTCATCAGTTCTTACATCAGTACAGGGAGGCAAAGCTGACATAGCTATGGCAGGTCTCACAGTGACTGAAGAGAGAAAACAGAATGTTGATTTCACAGATTCATATGCAACAGGCGTACAGGTTGTTATAGTTCCTGAGGATTCTGATATCAAGACAGTTGATGATCTTTCAAATGACAAAATGATAGGAACCCAGGAAGGAACTACAGGATATATTTACTGTTCAGATACAATTGAAAACGGCGGATACGGTGAAGAACACGTTAAAGCTTACACAAACGGTGCAACTGCTATCCAGGCTCTTCTTACAGGCAAAGTTGATGCTGTAGTTATCGACAGCCAGCCTGCAAAAGAATTTGTAGCTGCTAACGAAGGTCTTACTATTCTTGATACTGAATATGTTACCGAGAATTACGCGATAGGAATTTCGAAGGACAATCCTGAACTTCTTGAAGCTGTAAACAACGCTCTCAAAGAGCTCATAGACGACGGTACAGTACAAGGAATCCTCGACAAATATATCAAGGCTGAATAACATTGGCGTTAATACGGGATGGCTGATGCCATCCCATTTTTCATTAAAACGGCAAAAGAAATGTGAGGTGAACAAACATGTTTTCAGGTCTTGAAGCACAATTTGCCCAGAGTTTTATCGAAGGCAACAGGTGGCTTGCATATTTGAAAGGGCTTGGGATATCATTTGAAGTAACGCTTGGGGCTCTGTGCCTTGGCGTAATTTTGGGTGTGCTTGTTGCTGTAATCCGTACATCACACGATCAGCAGGCTCCCGGCCACAGAAATCCGCTGCTTGGCCTTCTCAATATCATATGCAAAATATATACGACCGTAATCAGAGGAACACCAATGATGGTACAGCTGCTGATTATGGGTTTTATAGTATTTGCATCAAGCAGAAACCTTGTTATGATTGCAGTTATCACTATGGGAATAAATTCCGGAGCGTACGTTTCCGAAATCATCCGCTCAGGCATAATGTCAATAGACAAGGGGCAGATGGAAGCCGGCAGATCGCTTGGTATGGGATATGTACCTGTTATGAGACATATAATTATTCCTCAGGCTATCAAAAATATACTGCCTGCGCTTGGCAACGAGCTCATTACTCTGTTTAAGGATACTTCTCTTGTTACTGTTATCGGTCTGGCCGATCTGACCAAGGTTGCAATACAGGTACAGGCAAAAACATATCAGGCATTTATGCCTTTTATCGGTATAGCTGTCGTATATCTTACAATAGTACTTATACTCACATGGCTGCTTGGTATACTCGAAAGGAGGCTGCGTCAAAGTGATAGACATTAAAAATCTTTCAAAATCCTTTGGAGACAATCTTGTCCTTGACAACATCTCCGAACACATCTACCCCGGCGAAAAACTGGTTATAATCGGGCCGTCAGGCTCAGGCAAATCGACATTTTTAAGATGTCTCAACATGCTTGAGCGCCCCAATGAAGGCACTATCATATTTGATGGTATGAATATTACAGAAGCTGCTGTTGATATAAACAAGGTAAGACAGCAAATGGGCATGGTATTCCAGCATTTTAATCTGTTTCCCAATATGACAGTAAGAAAAAATATAACACTGGCACCTGTGCAGACAGGTTTTATGAAACAGGCCGAAGCAGACAAAGAAGCCGACAGACTTTTGGAACGTGTAGGTCTCATGGACAAAGCAGATGCTTATCCTTCTTCACTTTCGGGAGGACAGAAACAGCGTATAGCTATAGTAAGAGCTATGGCCATGCATCCTAAAGTAATGCTGTTTGATGAGCCGACATCAGCACTTGACCCTGAAATGGTCGGTGAGGTTTTGGATGTTATGAAACAGCTTGCGGAAGAAGGCATGACAATGGCTGTCGTAACCCACGAAATGGGATTTGCAAAAGAAGTGGGAAGCCGGGTTGTATTCATGGACGAAGGTCATATCATAGAGCAGAATACTCCTAAAGAATTCTTTAACAACCCACAGTCTGAGCGACTGAAAATATTCCTGAAAAAGGTACTCTAAAAGCGTGGTTCCCACGCTTTTTTACTGCCTTGGTACACAAAAGCTAATTTGCAAAAATTTCATTGAACTGTTGAAGAAAAGCCTTATTAAATGTATAATAGAAAGGTGTTTGCACATTCATGCCCATATAACGCGGCATGACGCAGAGCAATAAAACAAGGAGAATTGATTTATGGGTAGACGCGATGGTAAATTCGTTAAGGATCTTGATCCTATGCATATAATAGTACCTCTTTTGTATCCTGCAAGATGCGACAATGAGGCTTACATATCAGAATGCATAGATCTGACAAATATAAACAAATATCTTGAAGAAAAAAACAATAATGATGATGAATTCAAATACACACTGTTTCACTTCATCGTCACGGCAATAATGAAAACAATAAAGCTTCGCCCGAAGCTGAACTATTTTATTGCCAACAAGCGTATTTACGAAAGAAACGAAATCACTGCATCATTTGTTGTAAAAAAGAAATTCTCAGACAGCGGCGCAGAGGCTCTTGCAGTAATCAAAGGCGAAGATGGAGATAACCTTGACTCTATTCACGAGAAGATAAAACAGCAGGTTTACAGCTGCAGAAGTGATACTCTTGACAGTTCCAGCGAAAGCATGGACATAGTAAGCAAACTGCCTTTCTGGTTTGTACGGTTTTTTGTATATATCGTGAGAAAACTGGACATACACGGCCATGTGCCGAAATCATTTATTGAAAGTGATCCGTATTACTGCACAGCCGTTCTTTCCAATCTTGGCTCCATAAAACTCAAAAGCGGATATCACCATCTCACCAACTGGGGAACAAACTCTCTGTTTGTAATAGTAGGTGAGAAAAAAATCCGTCCGTTTTTTAATGATGACGGCAGCTATGACATGAGAGACTCCGTAGAACTCGGGCTCACAATCGACGAACGCCTTGCAGACGGATACTACTATTCCAAATCAATCAGACTGCTCAAAAAACTTCTTGAAAATCCGCATTTGCTTGAAACACCGCTTGAAAAAAAGGTTGATTACTGATGAAAAAAGAAACAAAAAAAGAAAGATCAATAAAAAAGATCACATTCTCTACACCTGAGAATGTAAAGAGGCCATGGCTTACACAGATGGGCTCCATTCCTGCAAATCTGGAGTATGACGATTGCACCATGTACGAAAAAGTCGAAGCAATAGCTAAAAAATATCCAAACAATATAGCTTTTGATTTTATGGGCAGACATACAACATACAAACAGATGCTTGAGCAGATAAACAAATGTGCACGTTCACTCAAAACAATAGGAATACGTGAAGGTGACAGAATAACAATCGCAATGCCAAACTGCCCGCAGGCAATATATATGCTTTATGCCACCAATGAAATAGGTGCTATAGCAAATATGATACATCCTTTGTCTGCCGAAAAAGAAATAGAACTGTATCTGCAGATGTCAGAAAGCGTAGTGGTAGTGACCCTGGACCAGTTTTACAACAAATTCGAGGCAATCAGAGAAAACACAAAAATAGTAAATATAATTATCGCAAGAATCAAAGATGAACTGAGTAAACCAATTAAAACAGGATATATGCTCACAGAAGGACGCAAAATCACACCTATTCCAAAAGATGCACCTGTAATTCAGTGGGATCAGTTCTCAAGACTGGGTAAAGCATGCTCATGGAATTACAAAGTAAAGCGCAAATCTGATGATCCTGCCGTAATCCTCTATTCAGGCGGCACTACAGGTAAGACAAAAGGCATCATGCTTTCAAATATGAATTTCAATGCGCTTAGCCAGCAGGTAATAGCAGCAAATCCAATGTTTCGGCCCGGGGACAAGATGCTTGCGGCAATGCCTCTGTTTCATGGTTTTGGTCTTGGAGTATGCATACATACAATGCTCTCTCAGGGAGGCAGATGTGTGCTGGTGCCAAGATTCACCGCCAAAAGTTATGGCAAACTTATAACCCGATACAAGTGCAATTTCATCGCAGGAGTTCCCACTCTCTATGAAGCACTGCTTCGCATACCATCAATGGAAAAGGCAGATTTGTCGTCTCTAAAAGGAGTATTTTCCGGCGGAGATTCACTGTCTGTGGAGCTAAAGAAAAAATGCGACAAATTTCTGTACAACCGCAATGCTGTAGTACAGATAAGAGAAGGATATGGAACTACAGAGTGTGTAACCGCATCGTGTCTGACACCTCCTACCCTGCACAAGGAAGGCAGCATAGGCATACCGTTTCCGGATACATATTACAAGATAGTAGAGCCTGATACAGACAGGGAGCTTCCATTTGGACAGGAAGGAGAAATACTCATTGCAGGGCCTTCTGTTATGATGGGATACCTTGATATGCCAGAAGAAACATCTCATACACTCAGAAAACACAGTGACGGACTTACATGGCTTTATACTGGCGACCTTGGCAAAATGGATACCGAAGGATTCATCTATTTCAAAGGGCGGATCAAACGCATGATTATATCATCAGGCTACAACATATATCCCGCTCAGATGGAAAACGTATTCGATGCTCATGAAAAAATACAGATGAGCTGCGTTATCGGAGTTCCTGACAGCTATAAAATGCAAAAGGTCAAAGTGTTTGTAATGCTCAAAGAAGGAGTTCCTGCAAATGAAGAAACCAAAAGCGAACTGTTTGATTATGCACGCAAGCGTATCGCAAAATATGCTATGCCTTACGATATAGAGTTTCGTGAGAAGCTTCCGACAACTCTTGTTGGCAAGGTTGCATACAGACAGCTTGAAGAGGAAGAACTCCAAAAACTTCAGGGAGAGAATGTATAGGTGGCAAATAATTTCAACCAGAACAGAATGAATTCAATAGGTGCATATCTCAAAGAATATTTCGGCGAGAAGATTATCAAGCTCTCCCTTGAGGGCGGCTTCACCTGTCCCAACAGAGACGGCTCCAAAGGTGTCGGAGGCTGTACTTTCTGCGCATCAGACGGCAGCGGACATTTTGCAGGAACCGTCAGCCAGCAGATACGCTTACTGTCTGACAAATGGCCAAAAGCCTCATATATAGCATATTTTCAGAATCATACCAATACCTATGCTCCCGTATCTGAGCTCAGACAAAAATATTACGATGCACTCAATCATGACAAGGTTGTAGGCCTTGCAATAGCCACAAGACCCGACTGTATTTCAGATGAGGTGCTTTCGCTGCTTGCTGAGCTTAACGGCAAAACATTTCTCTGGGTCGAACTGGGATTGCAAACAATGCACGAAAAAACAGCTTCAGAGATAAACAGATGCTATCCTCTCAAAACCTTTGAGGACACATTTGCAAGACTTGAAGCTGCCGACATACGTACAGTTGTGCATCTCATATTCGGACTTCCGGGAGAAACAAAAGATAATATGCTTGATTCGGTCAGGTACGTGGCTGCTATGAAGCCTTTTGGAGTCAAGTTTCATATGCTCAATATAGTAAAGAACTCGACCATGGCAAAAACGCATAATGATTATGTGCCTTTTAACTCCATCGAAGAATATGCCAATCTGGTCATAGAGGCTCTTGAACTGCTGCCTGAGGATATAACTGTGCACAGGCTGTCTGCCGATGCACCAAGACCTATACTGATTGCTCCCGAATGGAGCTACAAAAAAAGAACAATACTTAATACCATACACAATGAAATGAGAAAACGTGACACATGGCAGGGAAAAAATGCAGACTGTAAATAGCTTGCATTTTTATCTGCTTTATTCGCTCTGGCTTCCGGTTGCTATTTATCGCTATAGTGTCCGCGGCAGTGAGCTATAAAAATCCTCCCGTCCTCAATATGATAAACAAGCCGGTTTTTATCGTCAATTCTACGACTGTACTCACCCTGTAAATCACCGGTTAGAGGCTCAGGCTTACCGATTCCATCAGAGCAGCCGTTTCTCTCGATATCTTTGATAAGAAGATTGATTCTTTTCAGTGTTTTCTTATCTTGAGATTGCCAATACAGATAATCCTCCCATGCCTCATCCGACCAAACCTTCTCACTCATCGCATACCTCAATCAGTTCATGGACTGTACCCTTGCCGTCTCGCAATTCCTGAACAGACTTCCTGATATGTGCAAGGTTTGTCTCGGAAAAAAACGGATCGGTTGTCTGAACTATGTCAAAAGGAATACGGTTTTCGCGAAGAACCGCCTTGACAAACATATTGATTGCTGTTGACGTGTTAATGCCCACATTTGAACAAAACTGATCAAATCTTATTTTATCATCGGAATCAAGACGAGCCGTAATTGTTGCTTGTGCCATGCAAATCACCTCCTAATGTATGCTATTTGCTTATATTATAGCGCTATTGTAGTACATTTGCAAGCAAAGCTACAAAATTTATTCATATATTTTCTTTAACCTCATATACTAAAAGCTTTAATAACATTATTCCACCACAATTAACTCTCTGGTGGCACGTGTATACGCTATATATCTTTGCGAATCGGTCATATCATAGGAATAAGCTATTACATTAGTGAATTCCATTCCTATCACCGCATTTAGAGGTAGTACATTAATATTAGCATTCACAATTTTTTCATATAAATTATCTTCATAAGCCAAAATATTATTGCCAATATACATTTCTTTTAATTTGTTAAAAGCATTCCGATTCTTCACTATTACTATAACATCCCCACCATTAATAGTATGTGTATCATCAATAGCTCTTGACAAATCTGCAGGAGTTACATCATTAGAGTTTATTTCGGTGATATCTTCTCCCATTATGCCAAGTCCTTCCATTTCAAGACCAAGCTTCAAGATGGTGAAATTATTGTAACTTTTTCCCAATTTATATCCTTTTTTCTTATCTTCAGGAAATGTAACCTGTGTAACATTATCGCAGTTTTCCCTGAGCCCGCACATCCATTTACAATATAGTTTGAATGCCCTGGCTCCGAAATAATTGCATACTGATGCTTTTGAATTGAAGCAATGATGCTGGGCATATTCTTTTCATTTCTTCGTGAATTCAATACTTCAAGCAGGAACATGTCCGTAATTTGCTTCAGTTTTTCACTATAGTGTTCGTCCTCGCCTTTGATTTGCAATAATGGAAAAACTTTTTCTAATATGCTATCATTGATTACAATAGAACGGAAAAAATCATAATTATATGTTATGCCATTGAAGCTTACTTTCTCCAAACTATTGTAATAATTTGAAACAATCTGTAATACAAGTTCCCCTTCACCTGACAAACTCACTACTATAGAGCCATCATTTAACGTTTCAATAGGCGGCTCATGTCTCTCGGTTAAATACAGGTTTATTGTTTCACTATTGTCTGAGGCTAATGCAAGATGTGCAACATATGGCTTGTTTACAAACTCCTGATAGTTGTTTACTTCTGTTCTCAATTCGGAAATTTTTTTGTTTGCAGTTGCTATTACAATATTGGAATCTTGTTCTTCATAAGCCCCTGAATCAATTTCTTTTCTTTGTGTCTCTATGCGCTCCCTGCTCTCATCAATTTTTTCATTGATTTCATTGTGTAGCCAATCTAACTGATCCGCCTCCTCATTCCAAATCCAAGTAGGGCATTCGACATTTTGTGAAATTGTAGCACTTTTTTCATTCTCAAAATCCTCATCTAAAACAAATAGCGTTTGCCCTATTATAGATCTGAGGCGAGTATATACTTTATCATGAAAAACAATATCCATTGATTCTTCGCTAAGAGATTTAATTGTAACATATTCCCCTGTAGTTGTTTTTAACTTCTGTCCTATTCTTACATTTGTCTCCACAAGTGCCACCTCCCCATATTGCAGTTCAGCATTTCTGTAGCGTTCTAACACAATTTTCTGACAAAACAAAATCGTCTTGCAAAAATAATATGTCACATTTCATTTCTACATTCAATCCAATGCAATATGTTATTTCAATTAGTACTACCTTACTTAATACCATTCACAATGAAATGAGAAAACGCGATACATGGCAGGGAAAAAATGCAGACTGTAATAGCCTGCATTTTAATCAGTATCTTTCAAGCAGGGTTTTCGCTCTGCTTTTTATCTGAGCTTCCATAGCCTTGAGTCTTTCCCTCGGAAGATTGTATCTTGAGTGTTTTTTGAACCTGAAATCAAGAAGTTTCCGAAGTCCTGCCCTATGCTTCCCTGTAAGAACAGCTCCCGCGGTACCTATGAAATCATCGTATGTGCATGGAAACAGTGTTTTGGCATATGCTTCAAGAGCTTCTGCAGACTCAAGATCATCGCGTCCCGCATAATTAAAAAGTGAATTGCCATGATCAAACAGCGGTGCAGGTGATGCAATCTCATTCGTCCTGTTGTCAATGAGAAATCCGAAGTTACCAAAATGCCTGTCGGTATTACATATCAGAGCATCAAAAACAAGCATATCATTGAGAGTTTCTTCATATTCCTGCCCCAGATTTTTATAGTATGCTTTTACCGCCTCCATACCTCCCGAAGTCACAAGACTTCCCACCGGCATAAATGAATACTCTTTGCTTGTAAACAGTTCACATACAGAGCAAAGCTCGCCATTCCATTTTGACAGGTTATATTCTACCGTATTTATTCCAAGAGCCTTGCCTATCTGAGCTGCATAAAACTCGGAATACGGCTCGTTTCCCGTATTGTAGCCGCCTCTTGTACCGCCCTTGTAGAGTCTGATTCTGCCGCCTGTTCTCCTCCAGCACTTAGGCAGCATACCGTTGGTCGTAAATTCCGGACATGACGCTAAAGATACCCGCACACTGCTGCCATAACCTGTAAATGCTATCAGTGCGAGAATTTTGCTGAAACGGTTATCATACAGATTGTATTTCTCAAAAGTCCCCTCAAAGCCTGCTTCGGTAATCCAGTAGCAGTCGTTCAGTGACAGCCCTTTGGAAACTCTTATGATATTCATAGGTCTGTTTATCTGAAGTCCGCATTTGCTGAGAAAGTTATGGACATATGCGCGGTTTTTAGGGATAGTCCTTCGCCTCAGCCATTTTGCCAGACTGTCAGCTGACAGAGCAAGATCGAGCGGCAGAAGATTCTGCTTATCCTCGTTTATCCAGACAATCTCAATTTCAGGGCTGCTGCTGTCCTCTGTCGCCATAAACCTAAGAAGCGGCGTATTAAAATGTCTTAATTCATAAATCAACTCCATACCTCCGACCCTAAATCATATATACCACAAATGTACATTATTCAAGTCAGTTTACTTACTCCATCTTCTAACTCCATAACTGCACTGCTTAAGTGTACTCTGCGATACAAACTTCTTTCCGTCATATACCAGCACCTTAGCCTTATAGTAATACTTGCTGCCCTTCTTGCCTTTGGTATTAATATATATGTTTGAGGTCTTGGTCTTAGCAGCTTTGTATTTTGAAGTCTTCTTTGTTGATCTGTAGAATTTATACTTAACAGTATATCCCATAGTCTTAGCTTCCTTAATCAGGCTGCTATTATTCCTAACACTCACTTTAACCTTTACATTCTTCTTTGAAGTCTTTGAAGTGGTTGCTTTGAGTTTAACTTCCTTGATTAAGGAATTTATCTTATCAGCATTCTGCTTTTCTATGAGTTTCTCTGCATCTGCTTTTTCTACTATTGCAAAGTTTAAGAAATGTGTTGTAACAAATTCAACATATTCATTTCCTCCTGCAGTCTGTTTAATATAATCCAATGTCTCACAAACACCTTTGTCGCTGATATATATAACGGCTATTTCTTTGCCTTTCAGTCTCTCCGGTACATGCAATGTAATATGGACCTTACCACCCTTGAAGTCGCAGATTACCTTATTACCGACAACTGCCTGAATATCAAATACTTTGCCACTCTCTCCTATTGCATCTGCTGCAGGTTTTTGTTCTTCCTTGAGACCGGTGTTTTCATTCACAACAATCCTGACAGCCTCACCGGTTGTTTCAGATGCTATGACTTCAAGAGTCTTGTTGTCTAAATTCACCTGACCATTGTCACCTTTTATAACAAGAGTTGCATCTGTATCTTTCGCAATGGATTCTACTGTTTTTTTAGGGATTTCAAGTTCAATCTGTTTCTCGCCATCTACCTTGTTTCCGTTGTTTGATTTAACTGTGATTTCTACTGTGTCAGACTTGTTTGAAATAGCCTGATTAACGAGTTTTTCTGCTACCTTTTCTGATACGGTTGCAGTTATTTTGGAGATTTCCTCTCCCTGCTCATTTTTGACAGTTTCAACCTTAGTATCCTTAACTGTGGTCATTGTAGTTGTTTCTGATGCAGTATCATCCTTAACTGTTATTACCTCCTCTTCTGCAGGCGTAGCAGCACCGCCTCCGCCTGATGCCTGTTTTGCCCAAAGGATAGTTTTACCTGTGATTGTCTCGTAATTTGTGTCAGTCGGTGTAAATATCCATTCGTACTCTGCACCTTGTTCCACAGATTTATCATTTCCGTCTTTCCATGCAACCTCCCCGGCAGTTGAGAAAAGATTATTTCCTGCTGCATCCTTCACTGACAGCTTTGCATCAGCAAGGGTTTTACCGCTTGCTGTGATGTTTTCATAATATGGCATGCCTGTCGGAGTTGCCCTTGTAATTGATATAACCACATTTACGGTTGCATCATTGTAGTTCGTTGAACTGATTTTAACCGGAAGGGTAATTTCAGTTCCTGCATTTGCCCCGGAAATTGTGTATGTTACCGTGCCGTCTTCCCCTACATTCCAACTGTCTACATAGCTGATTTGATCCGTAGTGCCTTTTGCGTAGGTAAGTGTTCCCGCATTTGCAGGCATTTTTCCTGCTGCTGATACTGTCTGCTTTGCAGTGTCGGCATATTTCAGAGAAGTTTTAACATTCTCTAATATCGGGGCTGTTGCTTTAGATATACTATATCCATTGCAGTTATATGTTTCTTCTGTCGCAAGGTCTTTGTTTGTCGAAAGGATGTAGTTGTTGCTTTTTAATTCGACAGTAAAGTACAGACTTTTGTCATTACCTGCATTTGCATCATTAAAATGTACATCAGTAATCTCATACAAATCCGAATTTATTTTGATTTCACTATTTTCCTCGTTGCAGAACTTTACACTGCTGAGGCTGGCTGAAGTTGTTCCATCAAAAGCCTTGGCTATCGCTGAATTCTCCGGTTTTACTATTCCCTTAAGCTTCATAGGAGCAATCCTTACCTCTATGCTTTGTTCTTCGCTGTCATTGTGATTTTCATCACCTATAATCCTATAATATACAGTGTATGTACCAGCATTTGTTGCCGTAGAAACACTGTCTGTCGTTTGATTATCCACACGGTATTTAATCGTACCATCCTCCGTGCTTCCGGCTGTGATTAATTCCTGTGCTGTGCCTGTGTAGGAAAGGTTTGCTTTCCCGGTTGGAGTAGTCTTGTATGTCGGAGCGACTTTGTTCACCGTAACAGTAATATTCTCACTTTTATATGTATATCCGTCACAAGTCGCCTCAACACAGTAAGTGTACCCGTCTTTATTTACAGTCAAATCCGAAATCTCAAGAGTGCTGTCGGTTTCTCCGCTAATAAGGGAGGTGCCCGAATACCATTTGTAAGTCACATCTCCTGCACCTGATGCTTTTACCGGCGTTATTGTAATGGTTGCTTTTTGACCATAGTCTATGTTAATGTTTTTATCGTAGTTCAGGCTCTGAATAGGAAGCTGTTTAACTGTAACATTTGCAATAGATTTGCTGTCAAGTTGCGCTTCACTTGCCCATACATTTTCGCCTGTCTTAAATCCATAACCATTTGCAAGAATATCTTTAATCTTAACATTATCAGCTACTGTAATACTGCTGAATTTACCACGCGAAAGAGAAACTGTACCGCCTGACACAGTCAGACTGCCTACTTCAACATTATCATCTGATATATTCAAGGCTCCGCCTCCGATGTTCAGGGTATTTATCTTACCGGCACCCGAAACAGTCAGATTTCCGGCTGTTATCTCAATTGTATCAACAGTCTTGCTGTTCAGGTCAAGGCTTGCCTG
>CAZDQV010000027.1:0-22073 GCA_964507795.1 uncultured Oscillospiraceae bacterium
TTAGCTTACCAAACACCCTCCCTTTTGTCAATACCTTTTTTTGATTTTTTTAAAGTTAATTTTTTGTTGCTCCAATCACTATATTCAGGCCCGCAAACATACAAAAAACCTCCCGTTTAATCATAGTATCGAGAGGTTTTGGTGGTTACTGGATTACTTCATACATGTCCGCCGCATCTTCCTTGCGAACGGTTTCAAGTATTTTGGTTATCCTGACCTTGATTGTGTTGTTTCCAAACCTTATTTCAATCTCATCGCCTTCTTTTACTTCGGTGCCTGGTTTGGCAATTTTGCCATTCACAGTAATACGTTCCTGCTCACAGGCTTCCTTGGCAACAGTGCGCCTTTTGATAAGTCTGGAATTTTTAAGGTATTTGTCAATTCTCATGTTTCGTTCCAATCTGTTATTACAGGGCTTTTTTGTTATCTTCTACAAAACGCCTTATTTTTCTTGAAGTATTCTTCTCAAACTCCTGATGTCTGAGGTTGATTTTTTTAATCATCTTGTATCCCGGGTTTTCATCATTAACCTTGTCAACAATCGTCCACAGATATTTTTCCACTTCCTTGTCATCATCAGCCTTATCGCCAAGAATTTCTTTAATTGCATTCCAGTCAGGGTATATACCTGCAACTATAAGCGTATCGTCTTTGCCTTCCGCCTCTCCTTCAAACACCATTGACTCTGTGATCTCGTCAAACAGTGAAAGCTGATATTCTAATTCTTCAGGGAATACATTCTTGCCATTCTTGGTTATAATGACGTTTTTCTTTCTTCCCGTGATTACGATATATCCTTCATCATCTATATATCCAAGGTCTCCTGTATAGAACCAATCGTCCTTGATTACTTCAGCCGTAGCTTCAGGATTTTTGTAATATCCGAGCATGATGTTGTCTCCCTTGAGGCATATTTCACCTACTCCATCTGTGCCTGGATCTGCAATTTTGGCATCAAATCCCGGAAACGCAATACCGCAAGAGTTGCTCTTCGGCTTGTTTTCAGGGTTCAGTGCTCCCATAGGTGCAGCTTCTGACAGGCCATATCCCTGTAATGCCATGATTCCGAATGCCTGTAAATCTTCCAGGATTTCAGGATTGATGGCAGCACCTCCGCAAATCATCATTCTCATTCTGCCGCCCAGTGTCTGTTTGATTTCCTTGAAAAACACATTGGTAAGATCTATGCCGACCTTTTTTGCCGCGTTGCATATTTTTATTGCTTTTTTTACTGTTTTTTCTTTGCCTTTTGCTCTGATGCCTTTCCAGATTGCTTTGTGCAATGCTTCAAATATGGCGGGAACCGCCAGAAGGAATGTAGGATGAACCTCCTGTATGTTCTTGACTATGTATTTGAGTCCTTCACAATGCGCAATCGCACCGCCTTTGTAAAGAGGCATTATGAAATTACATGTGCATTCAAATGTATGATGTATAGGCAGCACCGAGAAAAAGATATCGCTTGGCAGGAAATCTACAAGTGTAGGCGATACCATCAGGTCTGCAACTATATTTCTATGAGAGAGCATGATGCCCTTTGCCATGCCTGTTGTTCCTGATGTGAATATTATTATGCTCATCTCCTGGCTGTCTATCTGAGCGTCAAGGAAGCTTCTGTCTCCTTCTGCCATAAGCTGTTTGCCTTCTGCAATGAGCTCCCATTGTGATGCAATACCTTCTGCAGATTCTCTTCTGTCCTGAGAAATCAGAAGCTCAAGTCCTGTTTCTCCTTCTTCCATCATCTTGACAAATGTAGCTTCTCTTTTTTTGTCAAATATTATTGCCGAGCACTCTGCCTCGTTAATCAGGTTTTTGAGCTCATTGTATGAAAGCTCCTTGTCGAGAGGGACAACAATACCTGTACCGCATACTGTTCCCAGATATCCTATACCCCACATATATGTAGTCTCGCCAATCACTGCAATTCTTTTGTCTTTCATGCCATGCGCAATAAGAGCGGTACCCATTCCGTTCACATCATCAAAAACTTCTCTGTGTGTGATTGTAGTATATGGGCCTTTTTCGAATTTGGTATAAAAAGCAATTCCGTCACCATAAAGCTCAGCGCTTGATTCAAGCATCTGTTTGATATTGATTATAGGCCTGTTGGTAAGATGCTGAACTCCGGGTCTTTTATCTTCAATCTGGCACTGTATAAGGGCTTTGGCCCATTCCCAGTCTTTTTCCTGCATTAATCTGTATTCCTCTTGTGAAACCGGCTTCATATTTAATTCTCCTTTTCTTGCTATTTTTTATGATTGGTATTTTCCATTGTATCTATACATTCTTCAAAGACTTCATTAAGTCTGCAAAATCCCTTGTACAGAACCTGTTTCTCTTCGTATGTGAACTCTTCACATATCCTGCTGCTTATGTTGTTCCTGTGAGATACCTGCAGAGCAGTAACAAGCCTCCCTCTTCTTGTGAGCGAAATGATTGCGCTCCTTTCATCGTCTTTGTCTGTGCTTCGGGTGACGTAATCAAGTGTCTCCAATTTTTTTATGAGTGCGGTAGCAGACGGCCTCGTTATTTTGAGATATTCTGCTATTTCACTGATTTTTTTTTGTCCATTTTCGCTTTTGTACAAAAACTCCATTGCATTTCTGCCACGAAAAGAAGTTGTGGTACGCGTATGCTTTCGTTTGGTTTCTTCCATCAGAAGCACGTTGTGGTATGCCCGAACAAGAATGTTGTTGAATTGTATTGTAAAATCGTCCATATGCTCCTCCTTCCGGGCAAATTCACTTACTAAATTTTACCACTCTCTGTGATGTCTGTCAATACACCAACGGGTTTCAATTTGGTATATTCTGAAATTTTAATCATTTCAACAACCGCTGCTGCAGACAGCTCTGCCGCCCGGCCAAAGTTTGCAAGACAATTTTGAAGCCCGCCCTGCTCTGGCGTATCTGTTATTGTTCTGATTGCCGCAAAAGGCATATCGTTCATATAACAGCAGTGAGCTATTGCCGCCGTTTCCATATCTGCACATATGGCACCTGTCTTCTTTGCAATTCGTGCTCTGCCTTCTTTGTCTGCAAAGCTGTCACCGCTTGCTATGCATCCACGCACATACCTTTTGCCGGTTAATTTCTCTGTAAGGCCATCCTCTGCTTTGAATATGGCATCCTCCATATGCGGAGTCTCTATTCCGAGGCAGCCCGGCATCAGATCATGGTAGACAGCCTCTTCACATATAACAGTATCAAACAACGCCAACTGCCCATCTGTTGCACCTGCTGTACCCGACACAATCACTGCACCGATATCAAAAGAGTCTATCATCATCTGCGTCGCAACTGCGCTATTCACTTTGCCTATACCGCAATTGCACAATACAACTTCCCTGCATGCTATATATCCTGTGAAAAATTCAAACCTTTTAACCTGTATTTCTTCTCTTTTGCTCAGAATTTTGAGAAAAGGCTCAAGTTCTTGTCTGCAGGGACACATTATTCCTGTAGCTTTCATCTCCTCACTCCGGTTTTTTAACAATTCTGCCTACCAAAAATAGCAACAACCACTCCCATCACTACCCATGGCAGTGCCGCTTTTATGAAGTCAAGCATAAATTCCTCCTAAAACATCATAGAGTATATCAATACGTTGAGAATAAGGGATGTCACTCCCATAACCATACCTGCTTTTGCCGCTGTGTTTTTTAGGCCTTCTGCAGTATTTCTTTTACCTATGGCGCTGAATATGATTGCCAATATTGATGGCAATACGAATGCTGCCATTGTCAGATATGCAATTATTCCGCATATCAGCCCTGCAATGCTGTATCCGTTGGTTGCTTTGACTGTATTATGGCTATATGTCATCTCCGGCTCCTCATATGCTCTTACAAATTCGAGGCTTTCAGTATATTCGTGCGCATATATGGACATTTTCCAGTCATCTTTTGCAAGTCTGTTTATAACATTTATGCCGATAATGTAAAGCAATACAACAAATGCAAGCAGGCACAGGGAAGCATAATTCCAGTCCAGAAATGCAAAAGTATCGTAAATGCCATGAATCACAACAGGAATTATAACGGCGCAAAGTTGACAGCCAAAAGCTCTGCCACTGTTTCCAGAGACATGATGTTTTTTGGCCATTCCAAGGAATGCTCCCATAAATGCTCCGCAAAACGCATGAAGGGGTACAGAAAGGAAAGCTCTTGTGATTGCAACCGATATGCCGCCGTCAAGCACATACAGAATGTTTTCGAGCATTGCAAATCCTGCAGCTACAGAAACGCCATATACAACACCGTCAAATCTGTAATCGAACTCTTTGTTTTTCCATATTCCTATTCGGAGAAATGCAAACTTGCAAAATTCCTCTATAAGGCCTGCTGAGAGAAAAGATATGCTCATCGCATATCCCAGGCTGCCTTCCGGATACTCCGGCAGCATAGGGTCAATCCAGTTTTCAAGCATAGCCGCCGGAACACACGAAAGTGCACCGAAAACAACCATCCTGACTATGAGATTCACCGGCTCTTTTTCGACTTTATCTTTTTTGAATATGTATACTATTATCAGTATGCCCGGCAGTATTGCCAGCGAAACCAAACTGAACATTTCAACCTCCCTTAAGCAGTTTTTCGATCTGTTTCCATTCAGGATAAATTTCGTTCATGAGCATTTTGAACACTGGCCCGTGATTTGGTACCAGCATATGACACAATTCGTGAACAATGATATATTCAAGGCAACACTCTGGTTTTTGAGCCAGTTCCAATGCCAAAGAAATATGCCCCTTCCCCGGGATACAACTGCCCCAACGGCTTTTCATGCTGCGGAAATTCCATTTGTTCACATGAACATCAAGGCGCTGTTCCCACAGCGGCGCAATCTCTGCTGTTTTGATTATCATCTCTGCGTGATAAAAGCCTTCCATGAGGAACTGTCGTTCTTCAAGTGTCGTTTCACGCGGCGGAGTGTATAAAATTATATTTTCACCTGAAACTCTATTAAAATCCATGCCCGTTTTCAAGAGAAGGATGTATGGCTTGCCCCAGAGATAAACTGTTTCTCCTGTCAGCAGCTTTGGCTCTACATATCCTTCGTATTTCTTTCTGTTTTTTTTGATCCACTCAATCCTTGATGAAGCAAATTTGTAGATTTTCTCCTCGCTTGCATGTAAAGGAGCTGATAAAACCACATCTCCTGCAGGCGGATTTATGCGCAAATTCAGGTTTTTTATGTTTTTTCTCTTAACCTCTATTTCTATTCCATCTATAACCATAACAATATATTAACACAAAAAACAGACAATCACACAATATATATTTGCAATCATCTGTTATTTTGAAATTTTTATTCTTTTTTCATCAGATCGGCAATAGTAATACTGTCTAAAAAGCCTGTAATCCTGCTGTCTAATTCTTTCCACAAGGGAAGAGTCCTGCATTCATTCGCTTTGCTGCAAGGTGCGGCCCCACATTCAAGACATGCCACCGGAGCAAGTGAACCTTCTGTAAGTCTCAATATGTCTCCGACAATATATCCTTCCGGGCTGCGGTTCAGCCTATAGCCTCCACCTTTGCCATGCACGGCCTCCACAAAGCCGGCTTTGGAAAGCATTGTCATAATGCGTTCCATATACTTTTGCGAGACCTGCTGTCTGCTGACCATATCTTTCATCGGAATGTACTCTCCAGTGCAATGCTCTGCAAGATCTATCATAACTCTAAGGGCATATCTCCCCTTTGTTGAAATCATCATTTGTATCACCTCTCTGCAAACTGCACCTTTATTTTATCACAGGTTTTGCTGCCGGAAAAGAGGGGTTGACAAATATCTGTCGCCTGTATCAGGCATCAGAACCACAATATTTTTGCCTTTGTTTTCAGGCCTTCTGGCAAGCTGCATCGCCGCAAAAAGTGATGCTCCCGAAGATATGCCAACAAGAATACCTTCTTTGCTTCCTATAAGTCTGCCTGTTTCAAAAGCATCGCTGTCAGCTACCGGCACGATTTCATCATAAACGGATGTATTAAGCACATCCGGCACAAAACCTGCGCCTATTCCCTGTATTTTATGGCTTCCTGCTTTACCTTTTGACAATACAGGCGAGGTTTCAGGTTCTACGGCCACAACCTTTACTTCCGGCTTCCTGGATTTGAGGTACTCTCCCACTCCCGTTATCGTACCGCCTGTCCCAACGCCTGCAACGAATATATCTACTTCACCATCTGTATCCTCAAAGATTTCAGGGCCTGTGGTTTCAAAATGAGCCTTCGGGTTCGCCTCATTTACAAACTGCCCGGGAATGAAGCTGTTTTCAATTTCATCTGCAAGCGCCTTAGCCCTGGCAATTGCGCCCTTCATACCCCTGGCGCCTTCGGTAAGAACCAGCTTTGCTCCGTATGCGGCCATAAGCTGCCTTCTCTCAACTGACATTGTCTCAGGCATTACAATTATGATGCTGTATCCCCTCGATGCCGCAACCGATGCAAGGCCTATCCCTGTATTGCCACTGGTAGGCTCAATTATAACTGAGCCCGGTTTAAGTAATCCCGCGGCCTCAGCCTCATCCATCATAGCTTTGGCAATGCGATCCTTTACTGAACCCGCCGGATTGAAATATTCAAGCTTTGCAAGTATTTTAGCCTCCAATCCCAATGCCTCTTCTATTCTTGCAAGCTCAACAAGCGGTGTATTACCTATAAGCTGCTCTGCTGATTTATATATCTTTGACATAATCTCCTCCTAACTGTCAAACCACATGACTGCACAATTCAATTTACCTACTTCTTTGGTATGTATATACGTTACACCTATTTGCCCACCTTGTCAATAGGCAAACAAAAATATTTTTCCATAATTAAAAACCCCGGAAATCGTATTCAAAGGCTCTTAGCTATAAGTCAGCTTCACTTTGCGCTTTGTTATTCATATATTCAATATATTCGTTTCCCCATATCTCAAGTTCCGCCAGCACAGCGCTGAATTTGCTGCCGATCTCACTCAGGCTGTATTCAACCTTCGGCGGCACCTGGCTGTACTCCTTTCGTACAATCAGACCCTCGCTCTCCAAAGTCTTGAGCTGCCTTGAAAGTGTAGTATGAGTCATCTCCTCGGGCATACGCCGCTGAAGTTCATTGAACCTGACAGGTCCATCCTCCAGCAGATGCATGATATACATCGACCATTTGCCCGTAAGCACCTTCTGTGCTGTCACATAGGGACATTTCCCAAACAGATTTATTCTATCCATAGGTACGCTCCTTTCTGATACCGGTATCATTAAATATCGTACTTGCGCTTTATCTCCTAATATATATAATTATACTTATCGGAAGAAAAATTTCAACAGTGAGGTGATGCAAAAATGACACAGGCTGAAAAAAGAATATATTTAATAAACTGCTTAAAATCAGAAGACCGCAGGCTTGATACTCTGGAAATTCCCGCGGAAAGCAGAGAGCAAGACAGGCTCCTTCGCTCACTTATGAATTTACGTCCGCCAAAGCCTCTTTCAAAGGAATTCGAAAGAATACAGGATGAATATCTGCAAAAGAAGCTATCCGAAAAAGGTATTGTGCAGCTTGAGGACTTATCCCCCGTGCAGCCCGAAATATACCTGTGGCAGGGCGATATCACAAGACTTGCGACAGACGCTATAGTAAATGCCGCAAACAGCGCTATGCTTGGATGCTTTGTTCCATGTCACGGCTGCATCGACAATGCCATTCACTCTGCCGCAGGGCTACAGCTTCGCAATGAATGTAACGATATTATGAAAAAGCAGCAAATGCCGGGGCAGACAGGCACCGCAAAGGTTACAAAGGCATACAATCTGCCATGCCGATATGTAATTCATACCGTAGGCCCGATTATATCAAACAAACTTACAGCTAACGATATGAAGCTTCTATCTGACTGCTACCGCTCCTGCCTTGAGGCAGCAACAGAGCTTGGCCTTAAAAGCATCGCTTTCTGCTGTATATCAACAGGTGAGTTCAGGTTTCCTAATGAAGAGGCTGCGAAAATTGCAGTCAGTACCGTAAAGGAATTTAAAATATTAAACAACAGTAATATAGAGGTGATTTTCAATGTTTTCAAAGATAGAGACTATGAAATCTACAGCAGACTGCTCGGATGACATAGAAAAATTAAAAAGCATATTATATGATGCTGATGCTGTAGTCATCGGAGCTGGTGCAGGGCTTTCCACCTCCGCAGGCTTTACCTACAGCGGCAGCAGATTTGATAAATATTTCATGGATTTTGCCAAAGAATTCGGCTTTTCGGATATGTATTCAGGAGGATTTTATCCATACAAAACTTCAGAAGAAAAGTGGGCCTTCTGGAGCAGATATATATACATCAACCGCTATATGCCGCCTCCAAAGCCCGTATACAGCAGGCTCCTTGAGCTTGTCAGGAATAAGGACTATTTCGTACTTACCACCAATGTGGATCACTGCTTCCAGAGAGCAGGCTTTGATAAGAATCGGCTTTTTTATACGCAGGGCGACTATGGCCTGTTTCAATGCAGCAGACCTTGCCATCAGAACACTTATGATAACGAAGCCGTAATTTGCGAAATGGTTAAAGCTCAAGGTTATGAGCTCAAGCCTGACGGAGCCCTGTTTCTGTCCAAAGACACCCTCCCGAAAATGGCTATCCCCGCAGAGCTTGTGCCTCACTGCCCTGTCTGCGGCAGCCCTGTAAGCATGAACCTGAGAGCCGACAATACGTTTGTCGAAGATGCGGGCTGGCATGAGGCGGCAAAGCATTACAGCCGCTTTATAGAAAGTCACAAGAATTCAAGGGTGCTGTTTCTTGAACTTGGCGTAGGCGGCAACACTCCCGGAATTATAAAGTATCCGTTTATGCAGATGACCTATACCAACAGACAGGCAGTGTATGCCTCTGTCAATATGTACGACAATTATATCCCCGCGAAAATCCGTAACCGCGCCATATGTATAAAAGACGATATCGGCAAAACACTCCTCAAACTCTGACAAAGTATCTGTATGCAAATATGCCCCCGGATCTCATTACCGAGGGCTTTAATTCTATATCTATTACTGCTCTTCAAACATATCAGGTCCGACTCCGCAAAGAGGGCATTCAAAGTCATCAGGCATAGAGCCTTTGTGAATATATCCGCAGATTTTGCATACATATGTTTTTGCGGGTGCCGCTTCCTCTGCAGGTGCTTCTTCTCCCGTCATCGAGGCTGCAACTTGTTCAACCAACGCATCTATATCCGCCATCTGACCTTCTTTAAGTGCAGATTTAACGGTCACGCTCTTTTCGATATATGTCATGTTTTTGCAAGGCTCAAGTATGGCTTTCATGCCTTTGGTTGCCATTGGACCCCACGAACCGTTTTCGACAAAAGCGATGGTTCTGTGCTGCAGATTGTGATTTGCTATATCATGAAGCAGATTTTCCATGTTTACAAACACTCCCGCATTGTATGTTGTCGATAAGAATATGATATGGCTGTATCTGAAGGCTTCTGACAGTATATATGAAGCATGAACCGCCGAAACATCATACATTTTAGTTCTGATGCCTCTGTCTGCCAGCTTTGCAGCAATCACTGCCGCCATGCTTTCGGTATTGCCATAAACCGACGCATATGGCACGAGGACTGCTTTTGCTTCCGGCTCATATCTGCTCCATTTGTCATACAAACTGATGATGTCAGAAAGATTGCTTCTGAATATAACGCCATGGAGAGGTGCTATCATCCTGATATCAAGTGTCGCGGCTTTTTTTAGTGCAGCCTGTACCTGCGGTCCGTATTTACCGACTATATTGGTATAATATCTTCTTGCTTCGCTGTAATCAACTTCTGTTTCGTCGTCAAATATACCGCCGCTCAACGCTCCGAAGTTACCGAAGGCATCTGCCGAAAACAGAATTTTTTGTGTTTCTTCATATGTAACCATAACCTCAGGCCAGTGCACCATAGGTGCCATGAAGAATCTGAATGTATGAGCTCCTGTATTTAATGAATCTCCCTCTGCAACAATATGAACTCTTGCGTCTATATCAAATTCAAAGAACTGATTTATCATTTTTTTGGTCTTGTCATTGCATACGACTGTAACTTCAGGATATCTCATGACAAGTTCTTCAAGCGATGCCGCATGGTCGGGCTCCATATGATTTACTATTACATAATCAAGTGCTCTGCCGGCAAGCATATGTCTGATGTTTTCAAAGAACTGCTTTGAAACAGCTCTGTCAACAGTGTCAATCACAACGGTTTTGCTGTCATCTATAAAGTATGAGTTATATGATGCTCCCTCCGGAACAGGATATACGTTTTCAAACAGGGCTATTCTTCTGTCACTTGCCCCTATATAGCTTATCTTATCTGTTAAATTTCTGCTGCAGTACATAATCCCACATCCTCCTGTCTATCAGCATATTTCTTTGTTTTCACAACATATATTTTACTCAAAACCCATTGCTGTTTCAACAGCATATTTTGAATCTTCTACTACTCGTAACTGAATTTCGTATTACCGTCAATTATATTTATCCATGTGTTACCGACAGCAAGCTTTATCTCATTGCCGTCTTTGTCCTTAAACACTGTAGGGCTGTCCAAGTCTTTTTTGCTCCATGTACATTCAAAAACCCTGCCCTTTGTAAACACCCAGGCTTCTCCGCCCGCACACATATCTATGTCCAGCCTGCCCTTGTAATCAAATATACTGCTTGAAACTCTGTAAACTATGAGATTCGAAGTCTTAATCAGCTCCCCGTCTGTAAAATCTGCATATTCACTGCCATTTACGAATTTCTGATATACTCCTTCGTCTTTCAGATATTCATATGTATTATCTGAGCCCTGATATGCCACCTTTATCTCATCGGCTTCTTCATTAGCCGCAAATTCTATATTACTCAAGTCCGGAAGCTCATATTTTTGCCATGACCATTTGAGTTTTGTCTTGATTTTTTCTTCACATTTCTCAAGATATTTATCCTCAGTGCCTGTCAGAACCGCCTCCTCCTGCTCATCCATAAAGCTGAAGCTCCTCACATCTACTGCCGTATCCCATCCGCTGTCTTTAGCCGCTTTGAGCACATCCTCAGTATCAACAAGGCAGTCATGGGGTGCGGATTTGGCATCAGTTCTGTAAAAAAAGCTATACTTTTGTGCAGGTATATATGCCACTTTACCCTGTTCAAGATATTCTTTTGCCTGCGGGCTGTAACCATTGTGCACAAGTATCGCATTGTATTCTCTGGCAAGATCCACTATATATGACCTGACGCTCCTGCACGGCCCTACAGTCTCAGGAATCTCACTGTAATATATGGCTTCAAGTCTGGATTGTGACCCTTCAACAGGAACTTCATATACTATGTCCGCTTTGGATATCCCAAGTTGCGGTCTTGCATCTCCCACGTTGTCTGTCGATACCATCAGCGGCCTTGCAGGCAAATTCTCTGCGGGCTCTCCTGTAAGAGGATTTGCAGCTCCGGTTTCCTCTGCAGGCTCCACATATACCGGTACAGCAAGTACGAATGTACATATTGCTCCCAATGCAAGAATCAGCACTGTAAGTATTATCATCAGTGCAACTTTTATTTTTTTCTTTGGTTTTGCCATAAACATGTCTCCTGTTACAGATATTTTTCTATTCTGATATATGTCCTGCCTTTTTTGCTGTTTCCTCCTATACCGGCAAGTCTGGCTTTGCCCATCCCGCGTATGACCAGCCTGTCGCCTTCGTTCACATTAAAATCAGGCTTAATTATCTGGCTGCTGTTTACAAAGGCAATTCCTCTGCGTACAGCCTCTGCCGCCTTTGCTCTTGAAATGCCAAAGGCTGAAGAAAGCACACTGTCAAGACGGAGCGAGGCCACTGTATCAGTTATCTCCTTAAAGCGCACAGGTGGCAGTTTGATTTCGCTGCTTTTTACCATTTCAAGTTTCAGGCTGGTTCTGCCCGCCTTGTCGTAGTTATACAGCAGGAACTCCGAAATATCCCGAAGGACCGCAATATCTGCCCCATCATCTCTTACAAGTATATCTCCTATTTTTTCTCTTTTGATGCCCATGCCTGTAAGGGAACCGAGGTAATCTCTATGGCTTAAATTCCTTGAACCTGACTGCTTGTATGCTCTAATCCAAACGACAGGGTTTTCCTCTTCATTGTCTGTGAAATATTCAGTCACATTCTGTGTAATCCATTCGGGCAGAAATACACATATTCTTCTCTCAGCATCCTCATATCCCCCGTAGAAACAAACCCGCCTGTCATATTTGTAACAGTCACTTACAAGGGACTGCTGCCTGAGATCAAGAAATCCGCTGTTGCCCAAAGTATATCCATTAACACATTTGTCATACAGATCCTCTAAATGAGCGAATAGTATTTTATCTTCTTTAACATTTTCATACATTGATATTTAATCTTCCTTGCTTTTGCTGTATACTAATTATACGACAGCAATTAATTTTAGAAAAGGAGAAGTTTATGAAATACACATATATTCCAAAGGGCGTATGTTCCATGAGCATTGAATTTGAGATAGAGGACAATACAGTTCGCAATGTCCGCTACACAGGAGGATGCAATGGCAATCTCCAGGCAGTAAGCAGACTTGTCGAAGGCATGAAGGTAGATGATGTTATCGACAGACTTGAAGGCATCCAGTGCGGCTTCAAAAACACATCCTGTGCGGATCAGCTTGTAGCAGGACTCAAAGAAGCCATTGCAAAGGCATCAGAATAATATTTACACTGTATTCTTTAACATCCTGATTTCTTTAGCGTATCCCTCAAGCTCATTGGGTGTTTCCAGTATGCACGGAAGCCCTTTGAGCGCCGGATGATATACGACTTTTGCAATAGCTTCAAGTCCTATATATCCTTCACCTATACGGGCATGCCTGTCTTTATGTGAGCCAAGCGGATTCATACTGTCATTTATATGTAACGCTTTGAGCCTGTCTATTCCAAGTACTCTGTCAAATTCATCGAGTACTCTATCAAGCCCTCCTGCTATATCATACCCCGCATCCCAGACATGGCATGTGTCAAGGCATACACCCATTTTTTCGTCAAGTTCAACTCTGTCTATGATTTCTCTGAGTTCTTCAAAGTTCCTGCCGATTTCACTGCCTTTGCCTGCCATGGTTTCAAGTAAAACCGTAGTTGTCTGCTTAGGCTTCAGCACGCGATTGAGAAGCTGCGCAGTCATTTCAATTCCAGCATCACTTCCCTGACCCACGTGACTTCCCGGGTGAAAGTTATAGTAGTTACCCGGGGTATGTTCCATGCGATTCAGATCATCTTCCATAATCATATATGCAAATTCTTTAACTCTTGCTTCTGCCGAGCATGGGTTCAATGTATATGGAGCATGCGCAACCAGTTTGCCGAAGTTGTTCCTTTTGACAAGCTCTAAAAATTCCTCCACATCCTCATCCTCTATATCCTTTGCTTTGCCTCCCCTTGGATTTCTCGTGAAAAAAGCCATAGTATTTGCCCCTATTGAAAGAGCTTCTCTTCCCATATTCAAGTACCCTTTTGCTGAGGACAGATGGCATCCAATATATATCATACGTTGTTTCTTTTCAGCCAAGCGCCGAAAAGATACCTCCTTCCATGTTCAGGATATTATCCATTGCAAGCTTCATACCATTATGCAAAACAATCAGCCGCTCATATTCGTCAAGTCTTTTCACTGTGGCTGAAACAGTCTGATATGAGCCTCCTTCCTTTTGCTTGTCCGGCTCAAAATATATAAATGTTATCTCCGGTTCTTCTTCAAGATGTTCCCTAAGGTAGTGAAATTTCATATCAAGCATGTGAAGTTCATTATCATCCATCTCAATCTTATCACCGGTTATGCGTCCGGTCTCTCTAATTGCATCACCATATCCTGCGAGAGCAGCAAAGGGTGCAAACTGTGCCGCACGGTCTGACATGGGCATCTGCGGACGTGTAGCTGACACATGGTGAGGAAGATTTATAATTTCATCATATTTTTCTTTCATCTAAAGACATCCCCCTTGTCAGCAGGCTGCATTGGCGTTCTGACTTCAATCAGGTTGCCATCCGGATCGTAAAAACAAACCGCCTTCTGTCCCCAGTCATACACCGTCAATCGATTTATATATTGAATTTGCGGATATGTTTTTTCCAGCTTTGAAACAAAGGCTTCCATGTCACGTTCCTCAAAGTACAGCTCACATGAATTGTTTTGGTGAATAATATCTTTTCCCAAAAAATCTCTCCAGATTTTTTCATCCTGAAGTACCAGTCCCTCAGTCATAACTATATTGCCGCCACTGTCAAGCACCTGTTCAAGCCCAAACAGATCATGATAAAACTGCTTTGATTTTTCAACATCCTTAACAACTATTAAAACGTTCTTTAATCTCATTTGCATTAGCTCCCATTCCGATACGGACCATTACAGATCAGTATCTGTTTCCATACTTTCTTTTGGCTTTCATTGTCCATTTGCAAACAAACTCTGTTTTTGCATCAGTCATATTCGTATTTTTTCCAGAGACTAAGTTTGAGTGCCTCATATTCTTTGACAATTTCCAAATTTTCGTTCAGATAATTCCTTTTCCATAGCTGTCTATCACATATTATTCGATAATGAGATCCACAAGGGCATCAATATGTACCCGCATCACATCAATATATGGCACAGGCAATTTAATTTCTCTGAAAAGCAGCGGCAGCTCCGTGCAGCCCAATACAACAGCCTGCACCTGATTCTCGCAGATAATGCGTTCTGTAATCTCTTTGAATCTTTGCTGCGTTTCCGGCATCACCTTGCCAAACTCCAATTCTGTCTCAATTTTTGCACCGATATAACTCTTTTCGTCTTCATCAGGTGTTATTACTTCAATGCCGCACTCAGCAAAGGCATTTTGAAAAAACGTCCCGTTCATCACAGGTAACGTGCCTAACAGACATATTTTTTTGTAGCCGTGCTCCAATGAATATTCCCTTGCAGTATCCACCATACTGATAAGAGGAACAGGTGCAAGCTCTGAAAGTTTATCAAAAACAATATGGGGAGTGATACCTGTAAGTGCCGCATACTGCGCTCCGGCCGCCTGTAAATTCTGAATACCTTTGAGCAGATAGTCTGTCAGCCCAGTATAATCCTGTTTTTCACAAAATCTTAGCACTTCAAATACACTCAGACTCTCGATAGTCAGGTTCGGAAAAAAGCTTTGTCCTGATTTTTGCTGTACACCATATTCAATACCCTTGTAATACTCAATTGTAGATTCCGGCCCTGTGCCGCCAATTAGTCCAAGTTTATTCATTTCTTTACCTCACATTTCAATAGACAAAGAATCGCCATAATAAGCAGTGGCAGCATAGCCAGCATCCCGGTTGGATTAGGGCCCAAAAGGCCACTGACTAAAGTCCTGCTCAAATAAACGGGCAATTCACCAATAACATTAACTACTCCGTGAATGATCGCCGCATACATACAGTTTCCGGTTCGTACCGTCACATAAGAAAGAATAATGCCCAGCACAATGCATATAAGCATCATCATTCCCATGTTTGACCAGGGAGCACCCCTGTTTTCCAGGCTGTAATTGAACCCGAAATAAACCAGTGGTAAATGAGCCAGTCCCCACTCAACACCATTGATGATTGCCGCCTTTCGCTTACTGTACTTTTGCACCTGAAAGCCGAGCAGATATCCTCTCCATCCTATTTCTTCACCCAGTTCAAGCAGTTGAATCGGAAACATCAACGCTGAAATCAAAATGCATACAATGGCAATAAACACCGGATGCTTCACGCAAACCTGGGCATCCATACCCAGTCTCATTCCAATCTCAAATATTCCACTATATTGGTCAGGAAAAAACAGATAATATATCGCCGCTCCTGCTGCAATCAGAACACCAGGCAAAAGTGCGGACAACATCCAGTATTTCATATTTTTCCAAACACGTAATGATAAATGATATTTTGCTTTTTCACCTGTAATCCGTTTTGTGACAACTGCGGCCATAACAGGGATAAAAGTAAAGCATATTCCTAAAAATTTGTAGACCTTCCCCGTGCCGGTTACCGCTTCAAGCACTCCCGCCATATAACATGTGCCAAGCACTATCAGAAGGTAGATAAATATCGCTCTGTTTTTTGTTTTTGTATTCATACGATTCTCCACAAGTTATGTTTTCACTCGTCACGCTTTGTGCCCGCCAATCTGTGTGTTTCTATCTTTTGCCGTTGCTCCTTCTTCCATGTTCATACCTTTTAGTATAGCATTCTTGCCATACTTTGCCCTGATGGCAAGCGTCGCATCCTGGATTTTGCGTTCTTTTTCAAGTTCGGCATCCTCAGTCTTTTGCCTTGCTTCCTCGGCATCATAATCTGTAAACATGTCAAACTGCAGTAATTCATCTTTTTTCTCCGGCGCCTCATCCTCCGGGAGTACATGGTTTGCAACAATATATATGCGCCGTACCAGCAAGCTTTTATCTACAATCCTGTCGTAAAGCTTTGAAGCTGCAGTTAATATTTTTTTCGTAGAGGATGTATGTCCATCAAGGTTAACAGAACCGTGTGCCTTCTTTGGCATGGCACGTCCATAACGGTCCTTTTCAATTTCGCCCTGATACATTGACCTCCTTGCCTGATCAGTCAAATTCAATATATCATAAACAACCGTAAGCACAATCTGATCAGTAACAAGGTTTTTACTAACCAAATCAAGCGCAAGTGAGTCTGCCATTTCACAGGTAACGAGTCTGGCTTTGTCTGCATCATAAGCGCATGAGAGCACCTGACCGGAACTCAGGCTGTTAGCTCCCGGTTTGTATGCTTTGATATCCTCTATAGTGCACGGTTCCCAGCCCCATGCATGGTCGATGATAAGCTCTGCGTTCTTGCCAAACAGTTTGTAAAGAAATCCCTCGTCTCTGTGAGAGCAAAGTGCCACATCGCCCATAGTATACATGCCATACTTTGCAAGTTTTTTGGCAGTGCCTTTCCCTATTCGCCAAAAGTCAGTAATCGGTTTGTGGCTCCATAATTCGCGTCGGAATTTCATCTCATCAAGCTCTGCAATGCGCACGCCGTTTTTGTCAGCCGGAATATGCTTTGCCACGATATCCATAGCCACTTTACAAAGAAACAGATTCGTGCCAATCCCGGCAGTCGCTGTGATTCCTGTAGTCTCAAGCACTTCCAGAATGATTTTCATGGCAAGCTCATGTGCTGACATCCTGTATGTGCCAAGATAATTTGTCACATCCATGAATACCTCATCGATAGAATATACTATAATATCTTCAGGGGCAACATATTTCATATATATAGAATAAATACGGGTGCTGTACTCAACATAGCGTGCCATACGCGGAGGTGCAATTATAAAGTCCATGGCAAGAGAAGGATTTGATGCTATCTCAGAATAAAAATATGATGATCCCTCCTGCCTGCGACCTTCTGCTCTGCTCCTGCGATCAGCATTTACATCCCTGACACGCTGTTTGACTTCAAAAAGCCTTGCACGACCCGGAACACCACAGCTTTTGAGAGTCGGTGTAACTGCAAGACAAATGGTCTTGTCTGTCCTGCTGCTGTCTGCAACAACAAGGTTTGTATCAAGCGGATCAAGTCCCCTTTCACGACACTCTACAGATGCATAAAACGACTTCAAATCAATTGCAATATATGTTCTTGTTTTCACTTGCCCCTCCCATGTTCAAGAAGTTTCATAAGCCGGTATCTATTGTATCTTTGCATTATCACAAATGTCATGTCAAACAAAGCAGCCAAAACAGATGTGGTGATAAACACCGGAAATGCACCAAAAAAAATGCCTCCTGCAACAGGTAAAAAACTCAAGGCTGCTGACATCTTGTGAACAAGCTCAGCCTGACACATAGCCTGTGCAATCTCATCCCATGTGTGTACTCCGGGATCAAACAGAGCTTTAACATAAGTTGGCATTTTATCTTTCCATTTTTTCACTCGCAGCTTCCCGTACAGCTTCATTTCACCTGTGCTGACCTGATATCGTTTCTTATGGTAATCTGCTTTGTTGTTCATTACACGGGTAAATACAAGTGCAACCAAAAGCCTCATTGAAAGATGATAAAAAATTGTTCCAAAAGTAATGGCAAAAGGCAAAAACACATCACAGGAAACAATCCTGCAGCATACAGAAAACAAAACAGCACAACCCAAAGATAAAGCAGCAGTCCATTTTATTAATTTCGCCATATCAGACTCCTTCATATTCCAGAAAACATCCTTTTTCATGAGCATAAATTACGCCAACAGCCTGCAGGTATGCATAGATGGTTGTAGTGCCTGTAAATTTCATCCCCCGCTTTTTTAAATCCTTTGATATCTTATCAGATAACAAAGATCTTGTCTTGCCTGTTTCGTATATAACTTTGCCCTCTGTCCAGCTCCATAAATAATCAGAAAAACTTCCATGTTCCAGTTTGATTTCAGAAAACGCCCTTGCGTTAGTAACAGCAGCCTGTATTTTTAGGCGGTTTCTGATAATGCCCGGATTGTTTGCAAGCTCCTCAAGTTTATCTGCCCCGTAATCACATATTTTTTTTAAATCAAACCCATCAAATGCCTGCCGGAAAGCATCACGTTTGTTTAATACGCACTCCCATGAGAGACCTGCCTGAAAACATTCCAGAATCAGCATCTCTAAAAGCTTCCCGTCATCATAAACAGGCATGCCCCATTCTTCATCATGGTACCGGATATATCGTTCGTTTTTGGGATTTGCCCAACTGCATCTTTTCTTTCCGTCAGCCCATTCCATCTCATTACCTCTCTCCCGTCACTTCCACAAGTATTCAAGTTTCTCAAAACTATATCGCGGTTTCCCGATGCTTTTCCTGCCGTACTCAGCAGCCTCTACCGGGCAATAGCTGATACATGCCATGCAATGTGTACAATCCGTACCCCACACCGGTTTGCCTTCCTTAATCCGAATATTATTCATAGGACATTTGCTTGCACACAGTCCGCATCCACTGCAGGTATTCCCTGCCCGAAAAGCATCAGCCCTGACAAAGAGCAAATAGAAGATATGATTCACAAACCCGCTCATAAGTTGCCCGTAAAAATTATTTCGAAGAAGTGCAAAGCTTTGCTCCTCTCTGATATCCATAACAGCCTTCCTGATATCTGGTTCTGCATTTTTTATAATCTCTATGGCTTCATCGGTTTCCGGCACGCCAAACATGGCGATGTAGTTTTCCGGCATTATTATCTGCGCTGTGCCCATGTATTGCAAATGCTTTTGCTCAGCAAGAATACGATTGTATTTTGCAGCGTTTCCTATTTCACCGCCGCAACTCATCACATACCAGATACGTTTTGCTCCTTTCAACTGTGTCCTGGAAATCCAGGAAGTTACGATTCGCGGAATGCGCCATGCATATGTGGGAGCAACAATAATCACGTTGTTTCCCGTCTCAATAGGCAGATAGTCATTTGCTTTGATTTTTGCATTCAAATCTACAACTGTATCCTGCAATGCATCTGCAATACGCATCGCTATATACCGGCTGTTACCGGTTCCTGAAAAAAATAAAACCATATATCCATACCTCATTCATCATTTCAATTCACACAAGAAAGAGCCTTACTCATTGAAATTATAATACTGCATATGATATACTGAAGTCAAACAAAAGAAACGGAGAATCTGAATAATGAAAAAATTGCTGTTTGTAAATGCCTGCATCAGAGATAATTCCAGAACAAATGAACTTACCAGGCGTTATCTTGAAGTGATGAAAAAAGAATACGATATAGAAGAAGTTAACGTATCCACACTGAATATCAGGCCATTTGATGCTGCAGCACTGATAAAACGGGATGAGGATGCTGTGCAAAGCAGACTCACAGCAGAAAATTATCCTCTTGCACATCAATTTGCCAAAGCAGACTGCATTGTCATTGCAGCACCTTACTGGGACTGCCTGTTTCCTGCAATTCTGCGGGTTTATCTTGAACATATCTGCGTGGCAGGCATCACTTTCGCTTATGACGATAACGGTGGACTGGTCAAAACATGTAATGCTGACAAACTCATATACGTTACGACCTGCGGCGGCTTCCTGCCTGAACATTCATCTCTGGAAGGTTTTGTTCATGAAATAGGAGAGCTCTTTTCTATTCATGACATACAATTTTATGCTGCACAAGGTCTGGATGTTTATCCAGACAAGGTACAAACAATCCTTGAGCATACTCTTGAAGAAATGAAGTGATCATCCTTTTTCAAGTAACTTTAATCCTGCTATCCCAAGTACAATAAGCAGGATGCAAAAATACTGCGGGAGCGACAGTTTTTCATGAAACAACAAAATTCCAAGCAAAGATGTTCCCACAATTCCCGCCCCTGTCCACATTGCATATGCCATGCCAAGTGGCAGCTCTTTTAATGCAGCGGCAAGGAAAACAGCACTTGCTATATATCCTGCTGCTGTAATTACAGACGGCACAAGCTTTGTAAATCCTTCTGAATAATTCATTGCCACAGCCCACAGAATTTCGAAGAATCCTGCCAGTATGAGGTTTATCCATTTCATAAATTCTCTCCTCCACAAACATCAAACTACAGCTATCCTTTTCTGATTTTTTTAACGTTGCGATTCATCAGGTGCCTTCCGATATTTCTATACAAAACCGCCTTGACCGGAGACATTTCCTGATGATGTTCTCTGAGCAAATCATCAGGACAGTTGTCATCCACGTTATATCCAAACAGTATCTCATCCCGAACAAAATTATATATTGCTTTCAGGCGTTCAAACATGTCAAGTTCCATCCATCTCCTGCTCTTCACAAGATGCTGTATATCTGCATTGGAGAAATCCAGCATGGGTGTCTGAGCCAAATATCTATTCATAATCTGCTCTCCTTCTACTCCTTAAGTATAATATCTATGTTCGATATTGTTAAGATGTTTTTTCTCGCTCTGTACCAGAGTTTTACTTTACAAAATACTCTCCGGAAAATATAATTTGAATAACACTACGGATATGGAGGCCAGTCAATGCAAAATGAAATAACATCTAATGTTCCTCTTCTGGACAAAAACGGTCATTTGAACCGCCCGGGTTTTGCCAAAAGACTCTATTGGCACTACGACCGGAATGCAATCAAAGCTTCTCACCTCAAAATCAAGGAATGGGACTATTACTATATCATCAACAACAATTTCTGTGTGGCACTGACTATCGCCGACAATTCATATATGGGGCTTGACAGTATTTCGTTCATATCCTTCAGCGAGGAGTGCCCATGGGAACAAACGGTAAGCCGCATGCAGGCTTTCACATCGGGTAAAAAGAACTTGCCTGCCACATCCGAAAAAGGCGATCTTGTATCAGAAGGAAAAGATTACACGATTTCATTCAGGCATCTTGGAGACAGAAGAATCCTGACCTTCCAAATGGATAATTTTCTTGACAAAAGAGCTATCGAAGGTGATATAACTCTTCACTGCCCCGAAACAGAATCAATGGTAATAGCAACACCTTTTGCCAACGCTCCCAAGGCGTTTTATTACAATCAGAAAATCAACTGTATGCCGGCCGAAGGTTATGTGTCCATGGCAGATACCATGTACTATTTTGACAGAGAGAACTCTTTTGCAGGACTTGACTGGGGCAGAGGTGTATGGACTTACAAAAACACATGGTATTGGGGCAGTGCTTCCGGCAGTATAGATGGTGTGCCTTTTGGATTCAATATAGGATATGGCTTCGGGGACACATCTGCAGCAAGTGAAAACATGATCTTCTATAACAACAAAGCACACAAGATAAGTCAGGTCAGCTTCAATATCCCTATGAAAAACGGCAGAGAGGACTATATGTCACCCTGGACATTTACAAGCGATGACGGCAGATTTGAAATGGCATTTGCCCCCATCATTGACAGAGCCGCCAAAACCGACTTCAAACTCCTCTGTTCAGATCAGCATCAGGTGTTTGGAAGATTTACAGGCAAAGCCGTCCTGGATGACGGCACTGTAATAAACATTAAAGATTTTATCGGATTTGCCGAAAAAGTATATAACAAGTGGTAAATTTTACGGCAGACAT
>CAZDQV010000028.1:0-21944 GCA_964507795.1 uncultured Oscillospiraceae bacterium
TTCACCTAAATCTTCTCGGTAAAAATGCTTTCAAAAAGCCCAAGCATAAACTCATTAATATTATCTTCTATGCCATAAGTGTCATCGATTGGATTTTCACAATCTTCATCTTCCTGCTGATAACTTCCTTTTTCCAAATGTTACATACCCATTGTATCTTTACGAAAACCTCTTTTCAACCCATATGCAAACTTTTCTCTTTCATGGCAAACAAAAACGCAGAGGGGGTTTATTCCTCTGCGAAAAAATATCTTGTAATATTTGTTTTAGTGTAGTTACAGTAAACCCTTTTTAACGATCAAATCGATCATTTCTGCACAATCCACAAAAGTCTGTTTGAAGCCTTCGAATTTCTTGCTCATAATATCCCTCTTTTCTTTTTTTGACTTTGTTGTGTTTTTTCTATTCTTTTCTTAACTACATTGTTATTATACCACTTTTATTTGTGGTTCGCAACAAATTTTTTTAAATTAATTTGCTGTTTTTAACAAAAGCTTTTCCCTTCATTGTTACTGAATTTTCGCTCTTGTAACAAGTTTGCTGTGATTTTGACATGCAGATTTCGCCTATGGCAAAGTTTTACCTCTGTCCTCCTGCTTTATGCGTAAAAAAATGGGCATATATGCGGTATATTACCTTGCTCATATGCCCATTTAGATATTTTGTTGTTATTTCAGCTTCGGAAGCCTGTCTAATATGAAATATGCTGTTATTCCGATTATTGTACCGCTTGCAACACCGGAAAATATTAATACAGGGAAATAAGCGAACATCTTCAGGTTCTCTACCAGCAAAGTCGCTATCAGAATCTGTCCGAAGTTATGGGCCACAGCTCCTGCAATTGAAACTCCTGTGACTGAAAAAATCTTTGCTCTCCTGACCATTACCATCATCGCAAAAGATAAAACTGCACCTGCCAGTGAATAGAGCATTCCGAAAACTCCACTGAACAAAAGTCCCGCAACAAGCACACGCACTATGTTTATACCAAATGCATATCTATATCCAAGTCTGTATAATGCAATTATAACCACGAGGTTTGCAATACCAAGCTTGATACCTGGCACTCCGAAGTTAAAAGGGATGAGGACTTCTATATATGAAAATATCAGTGCCAGCGCGGTCATGAGACCTGACACGGCTGTTTTTTTTGCACTGCTGATGGGTTTTTTATCTGGATATTGCATCGGTTTCCGAGCTTCCTCCTGTGATTTGTGCCACAACTTTGTTGGGCAGGCATATGATGCTCTGTCCTGTTTTAGAAATCCTGCCCTGGCTGATGCAATCATGTCCATTGCAATCTGCCGATTTCATGTACAGGCTGCCATCTTTAATAGCGATTATATTGGTATGCCCGTCTTCAGAGACAGTGATTTCTCTGTCCTCGTCAAGAGAATAAATGCCCTGAAGTTTGCCATTTGCATATATCTCGGCACTTGAGCCTGCTTCCTGCCCGAAGGAAAGCATATATGACATTGTAATTCCTATGAGTACAAGAGCAGCTGCCAGAATTATATCTGCTTTTTTAATCATTTTTCTTAAACTCCACGCTACTTATAATAATGGACAGGAGTATCAAGATACTTCCCGCAATCTGCACTCCCTGCATAACTTCATGCAGAAAAATGCAGCCAAATACCGTAGCTGAGACTGACTCTAACGGGAATATAACGCCTGCCTGGGAAGCTGATGCGTATTTGGTTCCAAATACAAACAGCAACTGAGTGAGGAACGTCCCGAATATCACCAAATATATGAATTCTATCACAATCGGTACCGAAATTATATCGACCGTAGGTACAGGTTCCCCGAGGAGCAGAGCCATCACCAGAGCTACTCCAAAGGAAAATATGAACTGCATACCTGTTATCAAGGCTACACTCGTTTTCCTTGTATAATAGTCTGCCGTAACTATGGCTCCGGCATAGCAGAATGCACTTAGGAGAGAAAGCATTTCACCTTTGCCCATGGAAAACTCGCCTGATGTAATGCCTGTTATAGACATTATTGTGACTCCAATCATCGCTATGGCCGCACTTATAAATACTTTGCCTGCAGGCCTTGATTTTTCGATTATCCATACTATAAAAGGAATAATTACAACATATGCTGCTGAGATAAAGGCATTCACTCCTGTATTGATCAATTCAAGCCCCATAGTCTGAAATGCGCCTCCAAGCCCAAACAGAGTACCGCAAATAGCTCCTCTTTTCCAGTCTCCGGCCGAGGCATTTTTGAAATCCTTTCGCCATATGATAAGCGCCATAATGGCAGTGAGTAAATCCCTTATAATATTTGTCCAGTTTGGCGCGATATTATCAAGCACGTCTTTGGCTACAACATATTCGCCACCCCAAAGCAGTGCCGCTATAACAAGTGCTATGACGCCTACCTGCGCTCCGTATTTTTCAATCAGTTTGTCAAGCAAACAAAAACCTCCCTTTATTCCTCTGCTTTGCATATCATCTCAATACAATACCAAGTCACGTTTCATCTAATATTTTATATGATTTATCTATCACATGCAAGCATCATAATATGCTTATTTCAATCATGCAAATCGGGCGACAAAGCAATTGCTTTTTGTTAGAATTCAAAACGCAGCATCGTCAAGGACAAAACCTCTTTGCCAAGTCTGAAAATTTAGAAAAATAGACAATTGAAATTTTTCAACGCATCGCCTAATATATATGCAGAAATCTCATTTATAAATACAGGAAGGAGAAAGAATGAAAAAGAAATTGATATTTGGTCTTGCTATGATATGCATTCTTGCAATCGCAATGACAGGCTGCGGCAGCTCGAATGAAGACCCGTTAAAAGCAGATTGCCATAACGGTGTCATGGTAGGACAGGAAGAAGAAGACGGAGTTATTTCGTTCCTGGGAGTTCCTTATGCGACACCTCCTGTAGGTGATTTGAGATGGAAAGCTCCCGTAGCGGCAGAAGAAAGCGATGAAGAGATAATCTGCGATGAATTTGGAGATACTGCACTTCAATATGAATGGCCGACAGAGCCGGCATCATATTATGAAAAGAGTGAAGACTGCCTGACGCTTAATATCTGGAAAGGCAAAGATGCAGGTGATGACCCTAAGGCTGTTATGGTATGGATTCACGGTGGTGCCCATTCATGGGGCGGCACAACAGACCCGTCATACAACGCTCACAACTTTGTAGCTGCACATCCTGACGTTATTTTTGTGACAATAAACTATCGTCTCGGCATGATGTCATGGGCGGATTTCTCAGATATCCCTGGCGGTGAAGATTATACAGATATAAATCTGGGACTTCGTGACAACATCATGGCACTTGAATGGATTCAGCAGAATATCGCAAGCTTCGGCGGAGATCCTGACAACGTAACACTGCTTGGAGAATCAGCTGGAGGAGGCTCGGCAATAGCACTGCTTATGTCACCTCTCACAGAAGGGCTTTTTAACAAAGTAATCGCTGAAAGCGGCTCAACATCAACTTCAGCAGACGGTGTATTCAACAAAGTTACAAAAGAAGAAGGTACTGTTGGACCATATGTTGCATCAAGAGATGACGCGAAAGCATACGCAAAAGAAATCGCAGATGCCGCAGGTTGTGAAACTATGGACGAACTTCTTGAGCTCAGTGCCGAAGATCTGATGGAACTCGACTGGGATTACGGTCTTGGAGATTTGTCATGTGCTCTTGTAGCAGATGGAGAAGTTCTCCCGTATCCTGAAGATATGGCTGACGCTTTGAAAGCTGCTGCCGAAAGAGGAGTGAAATTCATGCACGGCACCAATGCAGATGAATGGAACTATTTCATGACAGACTCGGACGGAGACACTGACGAAGAGAAATTCGACAGCTGGAAATCCGATTTGGACGACATGTGGGACAGCTGGTATGAGGACTCTGACAACCAGACTTTGATGGATGAGTTCTACGAACTGGAAGCTGCCAATATTGATGAAGAATACGCAAAGGATTCGGAATTAAAAGATGCTTTGATCAAATCGGCATTCAGAACAGAACAATGGAGATATTCACATATCCAGTTGGCTGACGTATACAGCGAAGCTGGCGGTGAGCAGTACACGTATCTGTGGAATATCCCATCATCAAAAGACAAGTATTACAAGAGTGCCTGCCATGCAATTGAACTGGCCTTTGTCTTTAACAATACAGACGATGACGCATACGCCGGAACAAATCTTGATGAGACATCAGTAGAGCGCACGCATACAGCATGGGCAAACTTTGCAAAGACTGGAAACCCATCGATTGACGATGCAGACTGGCAAGTTTATGACAGCTCAGACCGTAATACCATGATGATAGAACTTGACGGCTGGAAAATAGAGTCCGATCCGGACAGCAGACAAAGAGAAATAGTAGAAGAAATACTTGGACCTCTCTACAGATAAAAAACTCAATCAAAAAGGACCCCGCAGGGTCCTTTTTGATTGTATATAATTACATGTTAGCTACGATAGCATCTTCAAAGATCTTGAGACCTGCTTCGAGCTGCTCGTCAGTTACGCAAAGTGGGCAAAGGAATCTGATTACGTTGTTGTATGTTCCTGCTGCTTCAAGTAACAGACCGTTGTTCATAGCTGTCTGTACGATCTTGCCTACTAATTCTGCATTAGGCTCTTTAGTTGCCTTGCTCTTAACAAATTCAACACCCATCATAGCACCAAGGCCTCTAACGTCTCCTACTACTTCGTATTTGTCTTTCCATTCGTTGAATCTCTTCATGCCTACATCTGCAATGTGCATAGCTTTTGCAGGATAGTCATCTCTCTGCATTATTTCTGCAACCTTTAATGCTGATGCTGCTGATAATGCGTTGGCACCAAAAGTACCGCCGATAGTGCCGCCTGTTACAGCGTCCATAATCTCTGCTCTTGCAGTTACTGCTGATAATGGTAATCCTGCACCGATTGACTTGGCTGTAGTCATGATATCAGGAGCTGCACCTGCATCTGCGAAATACTGTGAAGCAAACATCTTGCCTGATCTTGCCCATCCGCACTGTACTTCGTCACAAATCATCAGGATACCGTGTTCGTCGCAGATTTTTCTTACTGCTTTAACCCATTCGATTGGAGCTGGAACGAATCCGCCTTCGCCCTGTACAGGTTCGAATACGATTGCTGCGCATGCATCATAAGGAGTAGCTTCGATAAATACGTCTTCTAATTTCTTAACATAGTAGTCGATAGCTTCTGCTTCAGTCATGTTGCCGGGAGCTCTGTAAAGGTTAGGGAATTCTGCTCTGTATACGCCATCAGGGAAAGGTCCCATGCCTACTGCATATGCTTTTTTGGCTGTCATTGTCATTGTCAATGATGTTCTGCCGTGGAATGCACCTGTGAATACGATGATGTTAGGTCTGCCTGTATAGTTTCTTGCAACCTTAACTGCGTTTTCGTCTGCTTCTGAACCTGAGCATACGAACATTGTTTTTTTCTGGTCGCCTTTAACAGGAACGATTTCGTTCATCTTCTCTGCCAATGCAACATATCCTTCGTGAGTTGTGATATTGAACATTGAGTGGAAGAATTTATCAGCCTGATCTTTAACTGCTGCGATACATTCAGGGTTGCTGTATCCAATGTTTAATACGCCTACGCCGCCAATCCAGTCAAGGAAGATGTTGCCGTCAACGTCTTCAAACATAGCGCCTTCGCCTCTTTTGATTACTGCTTTGTAAGCAGTTCCGATACCGTTAGGAACAGCCTTCGCTCTTCTGTCCATGATTTCCTTGCCTTTTGGGCCTGGAAGTGTGCCTGTTACGATTTTAGGTAATGCTTCTCTTAATGACATTTTAATTTCCTCCTCATTATATATTAAACTTGCGTTTTAATAATACAATTCCTCAGTTCATTATATCCCTTTATATATCTCATTTCAAATAATAAATTTGCTGATTTTGATATACTAGTATGACAAATCAGTCATTATTCCCGGTTATAACTGAACCCAGATTCAATGAATCCTTTTGGAGTGCCAGCACCAGATCATTTATTTTTGACATTTTTTCCGGTGAAATATTCTCTCCCATAACAAGTCCCGTATTGTAAAGCAGATTTTCCATCTGGTTGTGTATCTCTATGATTCTCTGTTTTGTCGCCTCCACAGCCTCATTGTCTATAGCATCCTCAAAAATCTGCTCTTTGTCTACAATCTCTGTCTTTTTGAGCTCGAATTCAGAAACACCTGTAACAACTACAGGATCATATCCAAGCCTGTTTTTGATTTCTGATGCAAGGGCTTTTTTGGATTCAAGCTCGCCATGAACCAGGAACAGCTGCTTAGGCTTAATCTGAAATCCTGCAAGCCAGCCCAGAAGGCCTTCTTTGTCCGCATGCCCCGAAAACCCTTCAAGGTTATATATTTCTGCATTCACATGAACTGCTTCACCAAAGAGGACAATATCCTTTTGACCTTCTGTAAGCATCCTGCCCAAAGTCCCTTCTGCCTGATATCCTACAAATATGACACTTGATTTTGGATCCCACAGGTTGTGCTTGAGATGGTGTCTGATTCTGCCGGCCTCACACATTCCGCTCGCAGATATGATTATCTTTGGCTTCCTGTCCATATTGAGCGCCTGTGACTCTGCTGTGGATCTTGTGAATTTCAGGTTTGGAAAATCCAGAGGATTGTCACCTTTTAATATGTATGCTTTGGTTTCATCATCAAACACCTGCGCATTCCTGCGAAATACTTCAGTTGCTGTAGTTGCCATAGGACTGTCTATATATACGGTGAGCTTTTCGAGTTCTTCTCTGTATTCGGTTCTCTCAAGATAAAACCTGTTGAATTCATAAATAAGCTCCTGCGTCCTGCCTACGGCAAATGACGGAATAACAACAGTGCCTCCTCTTTTGGTTGTTTTGATTACTATATCCAAAAGCTGCTCTATACTTGTTGAATTTTCGGGATGAAGCCTGTTGCCGTAAGTGGATTCCATAATTACATAATCCGCTTTTTTGATTATTGTCGGATCTCTCAGTATCGGTCTGTCCAAAACTCCCAAATCTCCCGAAAACACCGTCTTGTAGACAGTGTCTTCCTCTGTTATCCAAAGCTCTGTTATCGCTGAGCCAAGAATGTGTCCTGCATCATTGAAAACGATTTTCATTTCATCGTTGATTTCAAAGAGCTGATCATACATAACCGGCCTGACATATTTGAGTGTTTCTTCAGAATCCTTAACTGTATACAGCGGTTCTACAAGTTTCCTGCCCGCTCTTTCGTTTTTGCGGTTTTGCCATTCAGCTTCTTTTTCGTGTATGAAGCCACTGTCTTTGAGCATTACATCGAGTAGATCCGCTGTGGCATCCGTGCAATATATTGTTCCTTTGAAGCCTCTCTTCACCAGAAGCGGCAGTCTGCCGCAGTGGTCTATATGCGCATGGCTTAATATTACACACTCTATTTCTGAAGGATCAAATGGAAACGGTTCCCCGTTTAATGCCTCCTGTGCTTTACCACCCTGAAACTGTCCGCAGTCAAGAAGTATTTTGTGGTTCTCTGTCGAAATTAGATGACATGAACCTGTTACCCCTGTTGCTGCTCCGCAAAACTTAATCCTCATAACCAATCCATCTCCTTATAAACATTAAAATGTATGCTCACTTATAATGCGGTTTTTCATTTCCCATAAATCCTGTGACAAATCTACATAGTATGTCTGCGGATTGTCAAACCTGAGCATTTCATCCCAAAGAGTACCAATCTGCTGTGCACAGTAGTTCCTGATCTCGTCAACTGACGGACATTCATATACCTTAACACCTTTGTCAAACAGTTTGACTCTGAGGTTCTTTACATAGAAATTGCACAGTTTTTTCTTTTTCCATACTGCATTCGGATCAAAAATCTCATATCCATCCTCTTCAGGTATCATCTCTCCATCTAAAGTGATAACGTCAGCAAGTGCTTTACCTGTCGTTTTGTCATAAAGTCTGAACACGCTCTTGAATCCCGGGTTTGTAATCTTTTCGACGTTCTCGCTTATCTTCATTTTAGGCGTCATTGTGCCATCCTTTTCGAGTGCTGCCAGCTTGTATACACCTCCGAATACAGGCTCTGACTTGGCGGTAATCAGTCTCTCACCAACACCAAATGAATCAATGCAAGCTCCTTCAAGCAGTACATCTCTGATTATATACTCATCAAGAGAGTTTGATACAACTATGCTGCATTCTTCAAGACCTGCATCATCAAGCATCTTCCTTGCTTTTTTGGTGAGATAAGTCACATCCCCTGAATCAATTCTTATGCCCATTTTGCTTGGCTTCATTTCTTTGAAAACTCTGATTGCTGCAGGAACTCCGGATTTAAGCACATTGTATGTGTCTACGAGAAGCACACAGTTGTCAGGATAAATCTCAGCATACTTTTTGAATGCTTCATATTCGTTTTCGTACATTTGTACCCAGCTGTGAGCCATTGTTCCAAGGGCAACTATACCGTCTTCTCTATCTGAAATGGTACATGCAGTACCTATACAACCTCCGATATATGCTGCTCTTGCCCCATATATCGCAGCCGATGTTCCGTGAGCTCTTCTTGTTCCGAATTCCATCACTCCTCTACCCTTGGCAGATCTTACAATCCTGTTTGCCTTGGTTGCAATAAGGCTCTGATGATTTACAAGGAGGAGAATCATCGATTCTATAAACTGTGCCTGAATAATAGGGCCTTTTACTGTGATTATAGGCTCCTGCGGGAATATCGGTGTTCCCTCCGGAACAGCCCATACGTCACAGGAGAATTTGAAATTTCTGAGGTATTCAAGAAACTCTTCGCAAAATATGCCCTTGCTTCTTAAAAACTCTATATCTTTGTCTGTAAACTTCAGGTTGTCCAGATAATCTATCATCTGCTCTACACCTGCCATTATGGCAAATCCGCCGCCATCGGGAACGGTTCTGAAGAACATATCAAAATATGCGATATCATCTGCCATACCTGTTTCAAAATAACCATTGGCCATAGTAAGCTCATAAAAATCTGTCAGCATGGTTAAATTGATTTTTTCGTTGTCACCCATTGGTTCCTTCCTCTGCTTTCGTTGTTTTCAATCATGTCGGCTGCATAAGCCGAATTCACAATTGTCTGTAAAATATATATGTATGCCATATATTATACCACTAAATCATCCCAATGTAAAAATAAATCGACGCACCTTATTCCCGCCATTTACCTGTTCCAGCGACCTCCCTGATCATCACGGAATTCCTCATGTTCTTTCAAATAGGAATCTTCATCTCCACAGATAGCATAATCGCAATAATCACCTTTGCCAAGCGTGGTTGTCCTCACAAGACGCGCACCGATAAGCTCCATGGCGGCATAATCCACATTGCAAAGAGCAGGGAGTATATCCAGCAGATCATGCTCCTTTGCAAATTGTGCAACCGGGCATGATGTAAACCGGTATCTGATAGGTTCGTCCTCTTTGTACGGTTCAAGCATCATCTCATAATCATGCCATTTGTCACATTTTTTCTTTGCAGTGGCAAAAGCTTTGTACATCAGTCTTTTGAAGAATTTCCTGTTGCAATTTACAAATTTCAATCTGCCAAAAGAGCTCAAAAAGATCCCTCCATAAAGCTCCTCTATTTCGGCAAATGTTGTTACATCTTTACATATGACATAGTATGCAAGCACCATGATATTGTCATATGTTCCTCCTAATCCATTGTGAAAATTCTTCTTGCCTCCAAGGTCACTGCGATAGTCTTTCAGCCATGTTACAAACTGCTTCTGAACCGCAGTAAAAATCTCTTCACGTTTTTCTTTTGGATAATGCATCGAGATATATTTTTGTATTGCTTTTTTGCATTTTTTTGAATATATAACATGGCAGGTTCTATCAAATTGGAGTTCATTTTCTTTCATCCAAACACCTCTTCCTTATTCCCTCACACCTTCTTAATATGAATCCTTATCGCTTTGCAGGCTGTTAACCTGTCTTAATTGTGCCGCCTTCTGATCAAGCCTGCCTTTTTCTTTAATTACGGCAAACCCTGCTGCAATTACCATGGCTCCGCCTATCATCTGAAGTGATGACAGGCTTTCATTTAGAAATATCCAACCGAATATTGACGTCGATACAGGCAGAAAATCCGAATAAATAGCTGCAGTCGTAGGTCCCAGCTTTTTGAGGCCATATACGGTAATAAGAAATCCGAATCCTGCAGAACCCATACCAAGGTATACGATGCCAATCACCAGCATCGGCTGAAGCTGAGTAAGATCAGGCATATTTGCAAGCGCAAAAGGAGACATGATGCAAAGTGAACATATCATCTGTGTACATACAAGAGTCAGAGTATCATAACCTGTCAGATACGACGTTATATAGTTATATGAATTCCAGCAAAATACCGCTCCGAAAGCCAGGAGATACCCCAATGCTTTTCCATGCAGCAAATCGCTGATATCTGCACCTATCACAAGCACTACCCCCAAAAGGCAAAGAATCATGCCAATTATGATTTTTTTGTTTGCTTTCCTTTTGAATATGATTCTCTCTGCAATTATCGAGACCACCGGTACAAATGCAAGAATAATTGTAATCAGTGATGCCGGTATATAGCTCATCGCATTATATTCACAGGCAAAGTAAAGCACCTCCCCACAAAGGGAACAAAGCAAAAACAAAGGTATGTCTTTAACCCTGACTATATTGAAATTTCTTTGTGTCAGCTTGATTGTAAGTATTATAACAAACCCAACTGAATATTTGCAGAAAAGCAAGCTCATAGGTTTGAAGATTTCAAGTCCTGTTTTGGCTACAACATAGTCAAATCCCCACATCATCACAAGAAGTGTCATAAGTATATATGCGGCTTTTTTTCCGTTTTTCTTTTCCAATGCGTTTCCTTCTTTCAATACAAATTACGTATTCATTCTAAAGTATACAGTTACCACACAGTCAACAATATCACAAAAAAAGGAACTCTATTGTTCCTTTCACTCTGTATCCTAAAATGGCAGATCTATATCTATACCATCATCGGTACACTGCTCCATTTCTTCGTATTCCTCCCAAGTCACACCATAAGGAGCACCCCCCTGACGTGTATCCTATAATCATAGCAAAATATTCATTTGATTCAAACAAAGGCTCCTCTTCATTTTCTTTTTTCTTTTTTGACTTCATGCAAATTCTCCTCTCCAGCCATTTCAATCTTTCTGCAAAACATCATCTGTTCACTTGACTATCATTTGTCCTTTTGTGAGCTGCTTTGTGTCTGTACATCATCTTGTCTGCTTCTGCCATAGCCTCCCTTATGTCACCCGTCTCCGGATCGTAATGTGCATATCCCAGAGAGACATTGGGAAATTTCCCGTTATGTTTCATCTGATGCTGTATGGCTTTGAGAAATTCTTCGTTAAGGGCCTCAACATGTTCTGTGTTTTTTTTAATTACCACGCAAAACTCATCTCCACCAAAGCGAAAACAATTGCCATGCTTCGCATACTTTTCACGCAGCAGCCTTCCTACTTTTCTCAAAACAACATCACCTTCTGTATGTCCGAAATTATCGTTCACGCCCTTAAAATTATCGATGTCAAAGAAGATAACGGTGCACTTGTTTTCAATGTTTGCAATGATATTTTCATACCCTCTCCTGTTGATGAGCCCTGTAAGCTCATCTGTCCTGTGAATCATCTCAAGAGTAAATATATACATCATTACAGATGCGATGGTTGCAGTAAGATAAACCACTTTGATATTGCTGTCACAAAGCTGAAATACAATACCTGTCAGCATAAATACAATAATCGATATATAGTAGCTGATGCCATTGTACTGATATTTTTTTATATTAATCAAGGTGACATAAATGCAATATGCGATAGGTATTATGTAAGCCGCAACGTAAATCCAATAAAACTCGCCATGCATATAATTGCTGTTCTCGTCAACATAATATACGAAACCGAATATCCCTGACAACATCTCAATCGCTGCATGCACTGCAAGGTATATCCACACGAATTTTTTGTATTTTCTTTCGATAACCCATGAGAACCAGAAGCTTATAGATGGTGCTAAAGACAATTCAATACATTTTATGATAATATGCAATAACCTTGTGGAAGGCCCTGTTCCCTGAATATACAGTCCGAACCATTCACAAAATGCTGATATCATAATTGTAGAAAAAAACATATAGAAGAATCTCTTCTGTCTTTTGTTGAGTGTGGTACTGTTGAATATGCATAGCTGTATACTCAGCATACAAAAGATACTCATGAAAATAATAACCGTATAATATGTAGACATGTGCTCCCCCTGTTTTCAAGTTTCCTGACATCTGACTATACAGTAGTATATATCAGACATAATTTCAAAGCAAGCATCAAATGACGCTGTATCTGTAAAGCTGTGCATATTGCCCATCTGCATCCATAAGTTGCTGATGAGTCCCTTCTTCTTTAATCTGCCCGTCATCTATGAGAACGATTCTGTCTGCATTTCGTATTGTAGAGAGTCTGTGTGCAATTATAACTGTTGTCCTGCCTTCCGCCAGTTTGTCAAAGGCCTTTTGTATTCTGGTTTCTGTTACTGTGTCAAGAGCTGAGGTCGCCTCATCAAGAATAAGCACCGGAGGGTTCTTGAGAAATATGCGGGCAATTGAAATCCTCTGCTTTTGTCCTCCCGAAAGCAGCACTCCTCTTTCGCCTACATATGAATCAAATTTGTCCGGCATGTTTGCAATATCATCAAAGATCTCCGCCTTGCGAGCAGCCTCAAACACTTCTTCATCAGAAGCTTTGGGGTTCCCGTATCTGATGTTTTCCATTACTGTGCCCGGAAACAGAAATACATCCTGCTGCACTATTCCTATGCTTTTGCGGAGGGTCTCTTTTGCAATGGCTCTCACATCGACATCATCAAGCTTCACACAGCCTGCATCCACATCATAAAACCTTGGTATGAGCTGACACAATGTGCTTTTGCCTCCTCCTGACGGACCGACTATTGCAACTGTCTCACCTTCACATATTTCAAGGTTGATGTTATCCAACACGCTTGTCTTGTCATCATAAGTAAAACATACATTTTGCACACTTATCTTCCCTTTAACCGTATCCATCATAACAGGATTGTCCGGTTCACAGACTTCCGGCTCAAGCCTCATCAAATCTATAAATCTTGTGAGGCCTGCATATCCGTTCATGAATATCTCTGTAAAGTTTCCAAGCTTCCTTATAGGGTTTATGAATGTACTTATGTACAGATAAAATGTGACCAGATCGACATAATTCATATTGTCCTTCATTATTAGCCATCCGCCAACCGCCATTATAACTACGGGCATTATACACATGAAATATTCAAGTGACGAATTGAATTTGCCAAAGGCGCTGTAACTGGCGCATTTGGCTGTTTTGAATTTCTCATTGGCCTGCGCGAATTTACTGTAGTCTGCAGCTTCGTTGGCAAAAGCCTTGGATGTTCTGATGCCTGAAAGTCCTGATTCTATTTCGCCATTTATCTCTGCCATAGTTATTTTGACATTACGAGAGGTTGTAACCATGTTTTTGCGGCACAGCATTACGACCACAAGGAAAATAGGGATTATTATCAGTATCACAAGTGCCAGCTGCCATTTGACTGTAAACATAATGCCTATGGCTCCCGCTATGGTTACAAATGCAACAAATAAATCCTCCGGGCCATGATGGGAAAGCTCTGTGATTTCAAACAGGTCACCTGTCATTCTGTTCATAAGCTGTCCTGTTCTGTTGTTGTCAAAAAATTTAAAGTCAAGACTTTGCATATGTCTGAACAAATCATCTCTTAAATCCGCCTCAACTCTGACACCAAACATATGCCCCCAGTAAGTAATGATATAGTTCATAGCAGCCCTTATCACAAATGCTCCTGCTGCAATAATCATGACTGCAAAAAATATGTCAAACTGTTTTGAAGGCAGGAGAGTGTTCATTGCTTTTCTTGCTGCAAGAGGAAATGCCAGATCTATCAGTGCCATGACAAATGCACAGGAAAGATCCAGTGCAAACAGTTTGCTGTGCGGTTTGAAATATTGCACCAGAATTTTGAGTGGTGATTTGCTGTAATCTTTTTTTCCCATTGAAAACTCCTTTTTGAATATCCTTTGTATGCTACAGATACAAATGCGTAAGTACAATTGCTATCACAGGGAGGCTGCCCATGGAAAGCAATGTTGTCATTGCAACGCCTTCTGCCATAAGTGCCGCATTTCTGCCTTCTTTAAGTGCTATCGCAGTACTTACAACTGCGCATGGAAATGCTGCCGCAAATATCAGTGTCAGCTTGGATTCAATTGCAAGAGGCAGCCAGTTTACCGCGAGAAATGTGAGCGCCGGCATAAGCACCAGGCTGCATAGACTTGCAATAATAAGGCGTTTGTTTGTAAACATTTTGCGTATACTGCTTTCAGAAAGCTGCACTCCCACAACTATCATCGAAATAGGGATTGTTGCATCACCTATGGTATTGATAAAATCAGATAGAATTTCCGGCAACTGTACTTTGAGCAGCATCAGCACCAGCCCTATAATCAGTGCATATGTACACATATTGAGCATCGGCATAAGCATGCCTTTGATGCCTCCCCTTTTGTTGTATCCGTAATTCATCTGAAATATCATCATCGAATAAATATATACATTCAAAACTATGTTCTGTATCACCATCAGAAAGAAGTATGTGTTGCCGAATATGGCTTTAGTGACCGGAAAACCCATGAATCCTGTATTTACAGCAGTCATTATAACCATGAGTATTCCCTCATCTTCTTTGTCACAGTGCATCATCTTTACAACCAGCAAAGAAACAGCCATGGCAACAAAAAAGAACACAAATGAGCCTGCCACAATCTGTATCATAAGTTCAAACATATGAGAGCTCAATGTTTGTGATGTCATGGAGCCAATTATCATGCATGGGGATGTTATAAACAGGAGCAGATTTGAGAGATATTTCTTGGACTCTGCAGGAAGTATTCCGCACTTGCTCGCTATAAACCCTATTGCCGTCATTGCAAATATAGATGCTATTTTTAAAAAAACCGTTAACATTCACATCACTCCTAAAGCTGAATTTCATACAAATTTAAGTATATCACAAATTTTAATTTTTATCGCATTTTATAAAGAAAGGCATGAAACATCTGCAACAAAGAATTAATTACACCAGACAATCCTCATTTATCAGGATTAACTCTGCGTTTTCCTTTGCAATGTCCAATGTACGCTTTGTAAAGCCACATTTGCTGAATACACCATAAACAATCTCATATCCCGGAAAAGTCTTACGAATTTCTGTGGCATTATCAACTTTTTCTTTTAAGGCAAAGTACACCGGTGCATCTACCGGTTTCGCATGGTACTTACACTCCCCTGCAAACACACGCTTGTTTTGATAGTCTACGGCCATTACATCAATTTCCGTATTGCTGTCAAAATCATTCTTCCAATAAGAGCCCACTCGGGACGGCACAAAAGAAATTAATCCGTTCCTGCACAGCTCCACAAAAATGGTTTTACATATGTCCTCATAGGCAAATGCAACGAATTTCTCTCTAAAATCCACGTGCATCTCGTCCAGGACAATCTGCATATTGTCCAATTCAAGTTCCCCTTTATATGGATAGACATAGCGGAACCAGAAACGAATGAAATTATCCGCAACGAAATACAATCCCTTGCGAGACTTTTCCGGATTTTTTTCTGTAATTGGCGTCTTCTTTTCTATAAAACCCAAATCTGAAAGTGTAGATAAATAGGGTGTCAATACAGATGTTCCCTGGCCAAGCACACTGGCAAGCTTGCCAAGTTTATGATTGCCATCCGCAATCGCCTTAATGATTGAAAAGTAGTTCATCGCTGTCATGGATTCGCTCTTCAGTAAGAAATTAGGTTCTTCATATAAAAAGCCGTTTTTTGATAAGACGCTATCCTTGAGTTGCTCTTCCAAATCCCGTCCGTCCTCAAAGAACTCCAGATATTTTGGAACACCACCTGTCACTGCATACTGTTCTACCGCCTGTTCAAAAGGCATCTTCTGAGCAGCATATATTTCTGTAAACAATAAAGGTGCCAGGCGTATTTGGGCTGTTCTGCGACCATACAATGGGCTGTCATAAGACAAAGCATGTTTCTGCATCATGCCAATCAGGGAACCAGACAGTATCAGCATCACATTGCTGTCTTTCAAAATCTCATCCCAGGCATTTTGAAGAACAGAAGGAAATGCCGGATTGGTTTTTATAAGATATGGGAACTCGTCAATGACAAGCACTTTCTTTTCCCCCGGCTTGTAATCAGCAATCACTTGGAATAAATCCAACCAATCTGTAAATGCTGCTTTTTGCAGCAATGTGTTTTTTGTTGTACGAGACACAACACCCGCCAGCCGCTTCATACTTTGGCTTTCCAATTCCTCTGTAGCAAGAAAATAGAATGCTGTTTTATTCTTTAAAAACTCTTTGATCAGTGTTGTCTTACCAACTCGGCGACGGCCATAGATAACCACAAAACTACTGTCACGATTATATTCTGCATTCAGCTTACTCAGTTCGTTTTTTCTTCCTATGAATTTCATTCCAATGCCCTCCTTATGATAAATTAATTTATCATAATTCAATTTATATTATACATTTATGAGACAAAAAGTCAAATTGCTTTATTGCGAGGCTGGCCAAACAAGACAAGATGATGTGAAAACCCCCGAAAAACCTTGATTTTCGGGGGTTAAAGCAATATCCACAAACAAAAACCCCTGCATACACAAGGGTTTTGATGTTTTGCAAACTGATTCCTAACGCTTTGAGAACTGGCTTGCTCTTCTTGCTTTTTTGAGTCCGTATTTCTTTCTTTCTTTCATTCTGGAGTCTCTTGTCAAGAAACCTTCAGCTTTTAAAGGTGCTCTGTAGCTTTCTTTGTCTGCTACGCAAAGAGCTCTTGAAATACCGTGTCTTAAAGCGCCGGCCTGACCTGTAAATCCACCGCCTGTTACTGTTGCGATAACGTCGAATTTACCTTCGCATCCTGCGATTTCAAAAGGTCTTTTTACTTCTCTCTTAACTATTTCCATTCCGAAATAATCTTCAAGAGGTTTTTTGTTTACTGTGATGTTTCCAGTTCCAGGGATTAATCTAACTCTAGCAACTGAAGACTTTCTTCTGCCTGTTCCATAATACTGCATTTTTGCCATTGTCTATTCCTCCCTTTCCTTAAAAATTCCATACTTCAGGTTTCTGAGCCGCATGATTATGCTCAGGTCCTGCGTAAACTTTAAACTTCTTGTACATCTGTCTGCCGAGTTTACCATTAGGCATCATTCCCTTAACTGCATGTCTGATGATTTCGCAAGGGTCTTTTGCCTGCAACTTTTCAAAAGAAATCTCTTTTAATCCGCCCGGATAACCTGTATGGTGCTTGTAGATTTTTTTCTGTCTTTTCTTGCCTGTCACTTCTATCTTCTCTGCATTGATTACGATTACATAGTCACCGCAGTCAACATGTGGAGTATAGATAGGTTTTTTCTTTCCTCTAAGGATAGCTGCCGCTTCTGAAGCAAGTCTACCAAGAGTTTTGCCTTCTGCATCAATAACGTACCATTTACGTTCAATCTCTGCAGGTTTTGCGATAAATGATTTCATCTTTGTTCCTTTCTACCTACTGGGATACATCGCATGTATCTGTTTCGGTTCTGCCTACTGGGTTGAATATGGTTTCAGCTTGTTCGGCATTACTAATTCTATTAGCGGATAGCCCGTATATACAGTCGCTATCACTTCTTGCATGTCTTGCAGCACTACAAAGCAGTGCCATGCGCATGACACAAAATCATTCTATAATATTTATTGACTGATGTCAAACATTTTTTGCTTGATGCCAAATATTTACAAGTGCCCGCTTCATCATTTGTCATGTTCGATCAGTGCGATGTTAACCCCATTCGGATCTTTGATAAATGCCATTTTGCCAACCAGAATCTTCACAGGTTCCATGGTAATCTCAACGCCCTTTGCTCTAATCTCTTCAAGAGTTTTTTCGAGGTTTTCAACATCAACACCCACCGAATAAAGGCCTGTTTCAAAATCTTTGTTTTCGATGAGTTCTATTATTGAGCCTCCACCATTGACAAACGTGATTTCTGAGCCGTTTGGCAAATCGAAGGTTTCCTGCACAGCAAATCCCATTATATTCTCATAGAAAGCTACTGACTCCTTCATATTGTTTACTATCATTGTGGTATACTTGGCTTTCATCTTGCTTCTCCTTTCGCATTACTCCATTGCAAGCTCTATAATGGTGTCTAAAAGTTTGGAATAGGGCAGCCCTGTCGCTTCCCACATTTTAGGATACATACTGATTGATGTGAATCCCGGCAAAGTATTCAGTTCATTTAGTATGATACGGTTATCTTCGGTGAGGAAAAAGTCTATTCTGGCCATGCCCCTGCATCCCATGGCTTTGAATACTTTTGCTGCTGTTTCTTTAATCTGTTGTTCGAGTTCCTCCGATATATCATCTATAATCTTCGTCTCCGACCCTATGTCTGCATATTTGGCTTCATAATCATAAAATTCATTGCAGGAAAATATTTCGCCTATTTTTGCAACCTGCAGCTCATCGTTTCCAAGCACAGCCGTCTCTATTTCTCTGCCCGTGATGGTTTCTTCGACGAGAATTTTTTCATCATATTGCGCAGCCTCTGCCAAACCGTTTGACAACTCTGTTCTATTGTGAACCTTGGATATGCCTACTGACGAGCCTTCATTTGCCGGTTTGATAAACAGAGGATATTTGTTGAAATATGATTCCACTATGTCAAGCACAGCTGCCTTGTTTGTCGCAAGCTGACTTGCTCTGACAAGGATATAGTCCGCCTGGGTAATACCTGCAGCGCCAGCTATCAGTTTGGTTATAGATTTGTCCATACTGCATGCTGATGATGCGACTCCCGCGCCTACATATGGCACGCCCGAAAGCTCCAGGAGTCCCTGCAGTACTCCGTCCTCGCAGTTTTTGCCATGAACAACAGGGTAAATACAGTCCAGCTCAACGCTTACTGTTTCTGTATCCCTGAGCAATATCAGTCCCCTGTAACTCCTGTCCGGAGATATGACAGCACTTGTGTTGCTCTTGAGCTCTGCCCATCTGCCGCTTTTGATCTGCTGCGTATCAGCCGTGGTCAAAAACCACCTGCCGTCCTTTGTGATCCCTATTTTGTATATTTCATATTTGTCTTTATCAAGATTGTCAATTACTGCTGCTGCAGAAACACATGAAACTTCATGCTCGGGCGAAACTCCTCCAAACAGTATTGCAAGTCTTATTTTACTCATAACCAATCGCTCCTTACTAAAATATGTGCTTATTTTATCACATTATGTGGTACAAAGACAGATAATCTCCAAAAAATCTGCTTTATCCGTACAACAGTTTATGTTATTTGTTCCATGCAAGAACTTTTTTGAGGAACTGTCCTGTATATGAGGATTCAACCTCTGACACCTCTTCGGGAGTACCCTCCGCAACTACAGTGCCTCCTCTGATACCTCCATCAGGGCCAAGATCTATTATATGGTCTGCCCTTTTAACAACATCAAGATTATGTTCAATCACAACTACAGTATTGCCTGCGTCAACAAGTCTGTCAAGCACTTCAAGCAGCTTGTCTACATCTGCAAAATGAAGCCCCGTTGTAGGCTCATCAAGAATATACAAAGTCCGGCCTGTACTTTTTTTGGAAAGTTCTGTTGCAAGCTTGACTCTCTGTGCTTCGCCTCCCGAAAGCTGAGTCGATGGCTGGCCTATTTTGATGTACCCAAGGCCTACCTCTTCAAGGGTTCTCAAATGCTTCTCTATTGATGGGATGTTGTTGAAAAACTCCAGTCCTTCTGAAACAGTCATATCAAGCACGTCGAATATGCTTTTGTCCTTGTATTTGACTTCAAGGGTTTCTCTGTTGTACCTTTTGCCTTTGCACACTTCGCAGGGTACATATACATCAGGCAGGAAGTGCATTTCTATCTTGATGATTCCATCTCCCTTGCACGCCTCACACCTGCCCCCGCTTATATTAAAACTGAATCTGCCTTTTTCGTAACCCCTCATTTTGGCTTCAGGCAGCTGACTGAACAGATCTCTGATGTTTGTGAAAACTCCGGTATAAGTCGCAGGGTTCGATCTCGGAGTCCTGCCGATAGGTGACTGATCTATATTTATGACTTTGTCTATATTCTCAAGTCCTGATATTCCCCTGTGTTTTCCCGGCTTTTCTCTGAGTCTGTTGGTCACGGCTGCAGACGCTTTGTATAAAATCTCATTTACAAGAGTAGACTTGCCCGAACCTGATACACCTGTCACGCATACGAATTTTCCCAACGGTATTTTTACATCTATATTCTTGAGATTGTTTTCGGCAGCCCCTTTAACTGTAAGGAATTTGCCATTTCCCTCACGCCTTGTTTCAGGTATTCTGATTTCTCTTTTGCCTGACAGATACTGCCCGGTAATTGATCTGTCGCATGCCATTATATCATCCACTGTCCCCTGGCATACTACTTCGCCGCCGTTAATACCTGCACCTGGACCTATATCCACAACATGGTCGGCTGCAAACATTGTTTCACCGTCATGCTCTACAACAATAAGCGTATTGCCAAGGTCAGTAAGATGCCTTAATGTTGCAAGAAGTTTTTCGTTGTCCTTCTGATGAAGTCCTATACTCGGTTCATCAAGTATATATAATACCCCCACAAGGCTTGAGCCTATCTGTGTTGCAAGCCTGATTCTCTGGGCTTCTCCACCTGACAGGGTACCTGCGGATCTTGACAATGTCAGATAATCAAGCCCCACGTCTATAAGGAATTGCAGTCTTTCACGTATTTCCTTCAATATCTGTTTTGCTATTGCCGATTCTTTTGGCGTAAGTTCGAGTGAATTTATGAAATCAAGGGCATCTGTAACTGACATTTCCGAAAGCTCTGCTATGTTTTTACCTCCGACTGTAACAGCAAGCACTTCCGGCTTCAGCCTCATACCATGGCAATCCGGGCATGTGCTTACACTCATGCATGTTTCCATTTTGTCTTTGAATACCTCGGAAGCTCCTTCCCTGTATCTCCTCTCAAGTATGCCAACTATACCTTCAAACGGCTCGTTTCTATACGAGACAGCTTTGGTGTATTTGCTTGTGTAAACAAATTTAACCGGTCTTCCCATAGTTCCATACATAAGCTCTTTGCGAAATTTTGGGGGAAGTTCTCTATATGGAGTACTCAAATCGACATTGTGTTCTGATGCCAGTGCTTCAACCATGGAACGATACCAGCCACCTTCGTTCTCAAGGCTCCTGAACGCTGTCACAAAGCAACCGTCGAGCACTGATTTGTCATCATCTGCGACTATCAGCTCAGGGTCCATATACTGTGTGAAACCAAGGCCTTTGCATGTCGGACACGCCCCAAAGGGACTGTTGAACGAAAACATCCTCGGCTCCAGTTCCTCTATGCTTATGCCGTGCTCAGGGCAGGCAAGCTTAGTGCTGAAAGTTTTGATTTCCTCTCCTGCAAGAATATTTACGAGGCCGTCACCATGGCTTATGGCAAGTTCTACAGCCTCCGCAAGTCTTGACTCTATCCCTTCTTTTACAATCAGCCTGTCCACTACGATTTCTATGGTATGCTTTATCTGCTTTTCAAGTTTAATCTCATCTTCATTGATATTGACTATTTCACCGTCTATTCTCGCTCTGACAAAGCCTTCCTTGCGTATTCTTTCGATTATTTTTTCGTGTTCGCCTTTGCGTTGGCGTATTACAGGTGCAAGCACATATAGTCTGGTGCCGCCATCCATATCCATTATCTGATCTACAATCTGATCAACCGACTGGCTTGTGATTTCTCTGCCGCACACAGGACAGT
>CAZDQV010000029.1:0-21066 GCA_964507795.1 uncultured Oscillospiraceae bacterium
CAGTCGGAAGAACTACGTACGCAACCTTCCATCCCACAAGATTTTAGAGTGAGGCTAAATATTTTATACCGTCTGGTCTTTGTGATCAGGTGGTTTACATTATATTATTACCAATTTCACCATCAGTATGATATACTGTTAACTGATGAAGCGAGGGTAATTTTGATGAGAAATATTCTTAAATATCTCAAACCATATACAAAAGAGAGCATATTGGCGCCGCTGTTCAAGCTGCTGGAAGTGTTGTTCGAACTGGCGGTACCTGTTATTGTTGCCAAAATGATAGATACGGGAGCAGTGCAGCAGGATCATAAATATATATTTTTGTGCACTGCCGCTTTGCTTGCCATGGCTTTTTTGGGTTTTGGCAGTACAGTTACAGCACAGTTTTTTGCAGCTAAGGCTGCTGCCGGCTTTGGAACATCGCTAAGGCAGGCGTTGTTTGATCACATTCAGGAATTCTCTTTCTCTATGATTGACCGAGTAGGCAGTGATACACTGATTACGAGGATAAACGATGATGTGAGTCAAGTGCAAAACGGTGTCAACATGTGCCTCAGGCTGATACTCAGGAGCCCTTTTGTTGTGCTGGGAGCTACAGCGGTTGCATTTACCATCAACGTTAAATGCGCTGTCATATTTGCAGTGACCGTACCGGTGCTTTTTGCAGTAGTTTTTGCTATTATGCTTGTCAGCATACCACTTTTCAAAAAAGTTCAGACAGCTCTTGACAAGGTAACAGAGCTGACAAGAGAAAACCTTACAGGCGTTCGCGTAATAAGGGCATTTTGTCGTGAGAAATATGCAGTAGCGGAGTTTGAAGACAGTAATAGAGAGCTTACAAGGCTCAATGAATTTGTGGGTAAGATCTCCGCGGTGCTTAATCCTCTGACATATGCTCTCATAAATATTGCAGTTGTAGTACTGATAGACAAAGCCGCAATAGAGGTTAATCTGGGTAATCTGCAGCAGGGAGAGGCAGTTGCTTTGTACAACTACATGATGCAGATTATTGTTGAGCTTATCAAGCTTGCAGCTTTGATTATAACTTTGAATAAATCAATGGCATGCGCCGGGCGTATATCAGAGGTGCTGGCCATGGAGCCGGATATGGAATATCCGGATACGGATGAGAACTCTCCTGTAGCAGGAAGTGCGGCTGTTTGTTTTGAAAATGTGGCATTCCGCTATAAAAATGCTGCTGCCCCAAGCCTTAAAAACATATCCTTTGAGGCTTGGCATGGACAGACAGTGGGAATTATAGGGGGTACGGGAAGTGGTAAAACCACACTGGTAAATCTGATTGCGAGATTTTATGATGCCACAGAAGGAGAAATACTGCTTGACGGGGTGGATATAAAGGGATATTCAAGAGAAAGCCTTTGCCGCAAAACAGGAATCGTGCAACAAAAAACAGTGCTGTTTAAAGGAAGCATTGGTGACAATCTCAAATGGGGCAATGAGTCCTCTGATGACGAGGAACTTTGGAAAGCACTTGAAATTGCACAGGCAAAGGATGTAGTGGAGAGTAAACCGGGACAACTTGATTTTGAACTTGAACGGAACGGAAACAATCTTTCAGGGGGTCAGAAACAACGTATTTCAATTGCCAGAACCCTTGTGAAAAAACCCGAAATACTTATTTTTGATGATAGCTTCAGTGCTCTTGATTTTGCTACTGAAGCGGCACTCAGAAAAGCTTTGCGCGATATGGACAATCAAGGTGTGATATTTATTGTTTCACAGCGAATCTCAGCCATAAGGCACTCTGATATGATACTCGTACTTGATAACGGTGCTATGACAGGCAAAGGTACCCACGAGGAGCTTATGACGGGATGTGAAACATACCGTGAGATATATTATTCGCAGTTTCCGGAAGAAAGGGCGCAAAATGAGCAGTAAGGATAGGAAAAAAGGCGAAAGCCGTAAAACTTTGTTTAAACTGATGAAATTCATCGCAGGTTACAAATGGCTGCTGATGCTCAGTATACTTCTTGCTGCAGCTTCAGTGATATTGCAGCTTTATGTGCCAGTGCTCTTTGGTGGCGCCATAGATGAGATTATATCAGTTCACAATGTTTTTTTTGACGATATGTGGATATATCTCAAAAGAGTACTGGTGGTGGCGACAGGAGCCGCATTGTTTTTATGGATTATGAACCTTATCAATAACCGCATGACCTACAGAGTTGTGCAGGATATACGTTCAAAGGCTATAAATCATATACAGAAACTGCCGCTGGCATATCTTGACAGACATGCTGCAGGTGATATCGTCAGTCGCATTATCGCTGATGCTGATATTCTTTCAGACGGTTTGCTTTTGGGATTTACGCAGCTTTTTGTCAGTGCTGTTACAGTTATAGCTACAATTGTTTTTATGTTTGCACAAAATGTGTGGATTGCCCTATTTGTGATAATGCTGACGCCGCTGAGTTTCCTGGTTGCAAAATTCATAGCATCACGCTCGTTTAACATGTTTGGCAGACAAAGCAGGGCAAGAGGCGCTCAGACTGCATTGGCAGAAGAAATAATCAGCGGACAGAAAACAGTAAAAGCTTTTGGATATGAGCAAAGAGCCTCAAAAGAATTTGAAGAAATAAATACGGAACTGAAAAAGTACAGTCAGAAAGCAGTGTTTTACAGCAGTCTTACAAACCCCAGCACCAGATTTGTCAACAACATAATATATGCGGGTGTGGCACTTATCGGAGTGCTGTTTATTCCAAAAGGCATACTTACTGTAGGTGGTCTTACAGTCATGCTGTACTATGCAAATCAATATATGAAGCCATTTAATGACATAAGCTCGGTTGTAACCGAAATGCAAAATGCTCTTGCCTGCGCAGCAAGAATTTTTGAGCTGCTTGAACAGCCGGAAGAAACTGAAGAGAAAACAGATGCTTTTGAGGAAGTTAAAGGCAAAGTTGATATTGAACATATGTATTTCAGCTATCGTAAGGAAAGTCCGCTTATACAGGACTTTAATCTTAATGTGCGCCCGGGAATGAGAATTGCAGTTGTAGGACCTACAGGATGCGGTAAAACAACCCTTATAAATCTGCTTATGAGATTTTATGATGCAGATAGTGGAAGCATCAGAATTGACGGAATATCTGTGACCGATGTCTCAAGGCATTCCCTTAGAGAAAGCTTTGGAATGGTGCTGCAGGATACGTGGATCAAGCATGGTTCAGTCAGAGAAAACATATCTTTTGGCAAACCGGATGCTTCTGATGACGAAATCATTAGGGCGGCAAAGGAAGCTCACAGCTGGGAGTTCATAGAGAAGCTGCCGGAGGGGCTTGATACTGTTTTGAATGAGGACAGCCTGAGCCTTGGGCAAAAACAGCTTCTTTGTATCACAAGGGTAATGCTTATTTCACCTCCTGTGCTGATACTTGATGAGGCGACCTCAAATATAGATACAAGAACAGAGTTGCAGATACAGGAAGCCTTTGACAAACTTATGGAAGGCAGGACAAGTTTTATTGTTGCTCACAGGCTTTCAACAATACGAAATGCCTCCCTTATTATCGTGATGAACGACGGGAAAATCGTAGAACAGGGAAACCATAATGAATTGATAGCGAAAGGTGGACTTTACTGCCATATATATAGCAGCCAGTTTCAAAGCAGCTGACCTTGTGAAAAAACACAAAATAGATTCAAAAAAATAGTTGACAGCACAAAAAATGAATGATAACATGTGAACATAGCAAATAAATAGGAACAAACCGAAGACGAGGAAGTAAAACTGAGGTACGGTTTCCCAGAGAGTCCGGGGTGGTGTAATCCGGGCAGATGCAGTTTCAGTAAATGGGCCTCTGAGGGCGAGGTGAACGGTAGTTATCAAGTAGCCAAGACGTGATGCCGGCGTGACGGGCAGGGAGTGTGATGGCACTCTGCAGAGAGAACGGATTTTTTCGTTAAACAAGGTGGTACCGCAGGCATACGCTTGTCCTTGAGTGAGGATGAGCGTTTTTTGTATGGCAGCCACGATTGCGATATTTTGCAGAGACTCCTGAGATTTAAAAACAAAAAAGAAAGGAGAGCCCTGTATGAAGGTATACAGGACAACAAAACAAATGAAAAAAAGATTTATGGCAATCATAATTATAGCTCTGATGGTGATGACAGCAGTATTTACAGGCTGCGGCTCATCAGACAGTGAAACCGCCGGCTCAGGCGACAATTTTAAGATAGGCATTGTACAGCTTGTAGAGCATACTTCGCTTGACCAGATCAGAGAAGCAATAATCGCACAGCTTGAAACAGAAGGATATGTTGATGGAGAAAACATAACCATAGATTATCAGAATGCGCAGAACGAACAGTCAAACCTCAAAACCATATGTCAGGGATTTGTGGCAGACAAGGTTGATGTCATTGTTGCCATAACAACTCCGGCAGCACAGGTTGCCATGGGAGAAACTGATGAAATTCCAATCATATTCTCGGCGGTTACTGATCCTGTAGCATCAGAGGTTGTTGCAGACCTTGATAATCCGGGAGGAAATGTCACAGGCACATCAGATGCCATCGATGTGGCTCAGATAATAGAGCTTGCCAATGAGCTGACACCGGGATTCAAAACCATAGGCACTCTGTACAATTCGAGTGAAACAAACTCAGTTGCTACAGTTGAAAAACTCAAAAAATATGCAGATGCAAACGGATATGAAGTAATAGAGACAGCAATTACAAGCGCCAATGAAATACAGACAGCAGCGCAGAGCCTTGCAAAGAAATGTGATATAGTATTTTCACCTACTGACAATACTGTAGCGTCCTCAATAGCTGTTGCAAATGAAGTTTTCACCAAAGCAAAAGTACCGTTTTATGTAGGTGCGGATTCAATGGTAAAGGATGGCGCCTTTGCAACATCAGGCGTTGACTATGAATATCTGGGACAGCAGACAGCAGATATGGTGATAGAAGTTCTTAACGGAGCAGATACAGCAACTATGCCTGTAAGAACAATGGAAGAAACAAGCATATTTATCAACAGTAAAACAGCTGATGCCATGGGAATTGAAATTCCTGAAGCAATATTAGAAAAAGCGACAGATCTTGCAAAAGAAGATTTATAAAGGACAGTAGACATGATACTTATTATCTTATTGGAATCACTGGAACTTGGGCTGATATACTCAATATTGGCCCTTGGAGTTTTTTTATCATTCAGAACACTTAACACACCAGATCTTACCGTTGACGGAAGCATCGTTACAGGGGCAGCGATATCAGCGGTAATGTGCACTGCAGCGGCTGACATGAGCCCTCATATGCAGGTGGTTATGTGCATACTTGCGCTTGTAGCCTCATTTGTTCTTGGGATGGGTGCCGGTGCAATTACGGCTTTGCTTAACACCAAACTCAAAATACAGCCTCTGCTTGCAGGTATACTTGTAATGCTGGGAATTTACTCGATAAACCTGAGGATACAGGGGAAGGCAAATGTCAACCTCAACAATGTTCCAACCATATACCGCAAGGCAAGTGAATTGTTTGGTGACTTTGAATGGAGCTCGATAATTGTTGGTGTCGTAATAGCGGCAATCATAATCGTTATAATGTATGGATTCCTGAATACTCGCAAAGGCTTTGCTCTTCGTGCTACAGGAGACAACGAGGAAATGGTGAGAGCCTACGGTATAAGCAGTGACAACATGAAACTCATGGGACTTGCTGTATCAAACGGTATTGTCGGTCTTGCAGGAGGTATGCTGGCACAATATCAGGGATATTCAGACGTAGGTATGGGTGTCGGAATGGTTGTTATAGGACTTGCATCAGTAATCATAGGTGAGGTCATATTCGGAACACGCAGCCTCATGAGGCGGCTTGTCGCAGTAGCTTTGGGAGCAGTACTTTACAGGATGGTAATTGCAATTGCCCTTTATATAGGTATGCCTCCGACAGACCTGAAACTGGTATCGGCAGTAATTGTTACAATAGCCCTTTCCATGGGACTTTTGGGTGAAAACTTCTCTCTGTTCAAAAAAAGAGGCAAAGGGGGCGGCAAAAATGCTTAAAATAAAAAACCTTGTGAAAACTTTTGGCAAAGGCACAATAAATGAGCTCAAAGCTCTTGATGTTGATGAATTTCACGGCAGAGAAGGAGACTTTATTACAATCATAGGCAGTAACGGTGCAGGCAAATCCACTCTCATGAACTCAATTGCAGGAGTATTTCCATCAGATAGCGGCAGCATTATACTTGATGGTATTGAGCTTTCAAAGCTTCCTGAACACAAAAGAGCCAGATATATAGGACGTGTTTTTCAGGATCCTCTAAAAGGCACCGCTTTTGATATGACTATTGAAGAAAACCTTTCGATTGCATACAACAAGACAAGAAAAAGAGGCCTTCAGGCAGGAATCAACAAAGCTGACAGAGAACTTTTTAGAGAGAAGCTTTCAATGCTTGGAATGGGTCTTGAAGATAGAATGAAAGAAAAAGCAAGACTGCTTTCCGGAGGTCAAAGACAAGCATTGACATTGTTTATGGCTGTGATTACAAAACCAAAGCTGCTGCTGCTTGATGAACATACAGCAGCACTTGACCCGTCAGCAGCCAAAAAAGTCCTTGAGCTTACAGATGTATTCGCGGGCGAAGGCAAAATGTGTACAATGATGATAACACATAATATGAAAGCTGCACTGGAACACGGCAACAGAACTATTCTGATGCAGGCAGGCAAAATTGTTATGGATATTTCCGGACAGGAACGTGACGAGATGACTGTCGAAAAGCTTGTAGAGAAATTTGAAATAGATAATGACAGAATGTTACTTTAATACGCAAAATATGAGAGTCTGACAAACCATGCCGGACTCTAATATTGCATATAATTCACAAAATGTTAAGGGAGGATGATGACAGCTTCCGCCAGTTTACTGTAGAGGCGAAAGCCGTCAAACAAGTTAAAACTGTATTTTGCGCACCTCTGTGCCGAGTATATAGCTGTCTTTGACAGCTGCAAGCTCTGCCATATGAGGTGTTTTCATGTGCTTTTTCTGATAGGCCTCGGAAACCCATTCCTCGACAAGCAGTATCCTGTCCGGATTATCTGCGTCAAGATAGTAATTGTAGGAAATGAATCCGTCCTCGCGGCGGATTTTTTCAAGCAGTCCCAAAGCGGCTATTTTGTTTACAAATTCCTCTCTGAGACCGGGTTTTGCTGTGTATGTCACCAGCAGCAACAAACTGTTCATAATAACCTCCTGATAGAATACATATTTCATTTAGTTACAAGCCTTAACAGACGCTTTGCCTGAAGCGGCAGATATGCTGTAATCCTGAATCTGCGATCCATCGCTGCTCCGAATATATCGATAACCTTGCCCATGGTGAGAGCTGCAAGCACGGTGCCTATTCCAAGCCCCGATATATGCCCAAGCAAACCCCATGTCATAGCGGCAGTTGCTGTAATGCAGGCAATGTCAAAACCTATTTTTATTTTGGAGTAGTCAAGCGCTGTGATGTCGGTAAGCTCCCTTGGAAACAGGTCGGTGGGAATGATAGGAAGCCCACAGCGGTTGCACAGCGCAATTCCTATACATATCAGTATATAGCTTACCACAAAATATGATATGCGCCATGGCAGGGAATCGGGAAGAATGTCAATCCAAAGCGAATGGATATCAAGCAGCTTGCCGAAGATAAATCCTGTTACAAAACTGAACATATATGAGGGAACAAAGCTGCGACGCATAATCATAAGGCTGAGCACCAGCGCACCCTGAAACAGGTATGTCCATGTGCCCAGAGTGAATGTGGGGAAAACAAGGGAAAAAGCATATGGAATACTGGAAATGGCGGAAATCCCCGAGCCAGAATAAAGCATTAATATTACACCCAACGTATTTATAACCAAAGCAATGCCAAGGGCTGCTTCTCCGGGAAGTGCAAGAAGCCTGTCTGGTGTTTTTCGAATTTGCATAAATAAAGTCCTTTCCTGTTGCTTATCGCAACTGCTTTTACTGTAACACAAAGGAAATATCAAAACAAATTGATTGTTTTTATTAAACTATAGCTTGTATCTATAGAATATGATATTATAGATGCAAGGAGGAGACTCGCGTGAATTTGGACTATATCAGATATTTTGTCAAGCTTGCCCAGTTGCAGCATTATACAAAAGCGGCGGAGATGCTTTGTATTTCCCAGCCCAGCCTAAGCCATGCCGTGCGTCAGATGGAAAAAGAGCTGGGTGTGCAGCTATTTGAAAAGAAAGGTAGAAACACAGTTCTGACAAGGTTTGGAGAGGAGTTTCTTGATATTAGCAAAAAAACTCTTTCAACACTTGATGAGGGAATTGCATCGATTAAACGCAGCGCAGGCGGCGAAGGTCTTATCAGGCTGGGATTTCTCAGAGTTCTGGGTGTGGATTTCATACCGGTTCTTGCGGCAGAATTTATCAGGCAGAACCCCCAAAAGGATATCAGGTTTACATTTCATACCGAGCGGACAGGCCCCCTGCTTGAAGGGCTTTCAGACAGAGCCTTTGACCTGGTGTTCTGCTCTGCTCCAAGGTCGGAATTAAATGTGCGGGCGACACCTGTACTTGAGCAGAAGCTGGTTGTGATTGTGCCAGATGGACATTACCTTGCGGGGAAAAAAACTGTAAGTCTCGAAGAAACCCTTGCCTACCCTCAGATATATTTTTCAGAAGGGTCAGGAATACGTAGAGTGGTAGACGGGCTTTTTGAATATATAGGCGCAAAGCCTCAAATAACATGTGAAACCGAAGAGGATCAGGTAATAGCAGGCCTTGTGGCGAGCGGCTTTGGAATTGCAGTGGTGCCTTATATGGATGTGCTTATGAAGCTTGATGTGGCAATCCTTGAAATCGACTATCCGCCATACAGACGGGAATTCTTTATGGTCGAGAATAGCGATGCCTATTTGTCTCCTGCAGCTGCGGCCTTTAGAGATTTCGTAATAAGCAGGAAAACCCCTGAGTTTGGTTGTGCATGCAAAGAAACATCTGAATAATGATACAATCTGTATAGAAAAATATACTAAATGTTAGGAGCGTATTTATGAGTGAAACACTATACCGGTTCAAAGGAACAAAAGACTATATAATAAATGATGAATTAATGCAGACTGTCAATATCGCCATTAAAATGAACAAGCCATTGCTTGTAAAAGGCGAACCTGGAACAGGCAAGACAGCGCTGGCAGAGTCTGTTGCCAAAGCATTGGGTAAAAAGCTTGTTGTCTGGAGCATCAAATCTACAACCAAAGCCAGCGATGGACTTTATCACTATGATGTGGTGCGCAGGCTCTATGACAGTGAACTTGGCAACGAAGGAGTAGATGATATCAAACGATACATTAAGCTTGGCAAGATAGGCGAAGTGTTTACTTCAGAAGAACAGTGCGTCCTCCTTATAGATGAAATTGACAAGGCTGATCTTGAGTTTCCAAACGATTTGTTGTGGGAGCTTGACCGTATGGAATTTTATATCCCGGAAACAGACGAAACAATAAAAGCAAAAAATCCGCCTATTGTTATCATAACATCAAATGCCGAAAAAGAGCTGCCAGATGCTTTTTTGCGTAGATGCGCGTTTCATTTTATCGAATTTCCGGATGAAAAATTAATGAGAGATATAATTCTTGCACATTATCCTGATATAGAGTCACAACTTATGGAGCAGGCTCTTGATGCATTTTTCTATGTGCGAGAGTATTTTGATTTAAGGAAAAAACCGGCCACAAGTGAACTGCTGGATTGGATAAGTGCACTAAGGCTCAGTGGAATACAGACAGGCAGGCTCAGGCAGGAACTTCCCCTCCTCAGTTTTCTCATAAAAAAGGACGAAGATATGGATACTATGAAGAAAAGCATAGGAGGGCTCAGATAATGTTTTTGGGATTTCTGCTTTTTCTTCGCAAAGACGGCATCAAGGTGACAATGCATGACTGGCTCGCGCTAATGAAAGGATTGAGTATGGGTTTGCATGAGCAGACTGTGAACGGCTTTTTTGTTCTGTGCAAAGCACTTCTTCTCAAGACAGAATGTGATCTTGATAAATTTGAAGAATTGTTCTATCAGTACTTCAAAAACGTAAAGGCAGATGATATTGAAGATGAAATACAAAGAATTAGGGAAGAGCCGGAGATTGAAAAAAAGCTGAGAACCTGGATAGAGCAAAACAACCTTGACAAGGATTTCGCCAGCAAAAGAATTGACGAACTGTTTGCGTTATTTGACGAGGACTTCAATGAAGTTCAAGCATCAGCAGGAGAAAGCCCGGGTGAAGTTAATTTTGTCAGAACAGGGGCAGCAGCAGGTTCAGGGTATGGAAATGGCAGTGCGATGCAGGGCATTGGTGGCAAAAGCATAGTGCATTCAAGAGGTGACAGGAAATTCAGGGACTGGAGGACGGATTGCACTATTGAATCAAGACAGTTTCAGATGGCATTCAGGCTGCTTAGAGAATTGTCACGCAAGCTTGGCAGCAGCGAGGAGGAACTTGATATACGGGGGACTGTTGACAGCACCTGCAGGCAGGCTGGTATTCTTGATGTTAAAATGCAGCCGCCAAGGAAAAACAGGCTCAAACTGATGGTGCTTATCGATTCAGGAGGATCCATGAGACCGTATGAACAGCTGTGCAGCCTGCTGTTTCAATCGCTTCACAAGGCAAATACTTTTTCTGATTTAAAGATTTACTATTTTCACAATTGTCTTGAGGATAAAGTTTACACGGAGCCGTCTATAAACCCAGAGAAATCCATTAGAACAAAGTGGATTATGAGGAATATTTCAAAGGAATACAATATTATTTTTGTAGGCGATGCTGACATGGCAATGCATGAACTGACAGATGGGACTCAAAGCAGCTGGAGTGTAGAAACAAATGATGGATTAACATGGTTTAAATTGTTCAAAGAAAGGTATAAACACTCTATTTGGCTCCATCCTCAGGAGAGAGAAGAAAACATAGCATGGATGCCTGAATCCTTTGTAGAAATTGAAAAGGTGTTTCCGATGTTCAGGTTATCCATAGACGGGCTTAAAGAGGGCATGTATAGATTGCTTAGGAGCTGAGTGTAAAAACCACAAAACATATGCCCTCAAATTATGTATGCTTATGCAATACAGTTCATGACGACAGTTATCATCATTTCTTTTTCTTCTGGTTTTGACTCGGCGATCATGATTGTGAGTGCAACCAGAGTATGGTCGTCAATCAGCTTGTTGCCTCCTGCAAACAGTACGCCGTTTTTGTCAAGAAAATACAAGAACATGGTGGCTGCAATTCTTTTGTTGCCGTCGAGGAAACTGTGGTTTTTGGTGACAAAGTACAGTAGGTGTGCAGCCTTTTCTTCGAGGCTTGGATACAGCTCCTGCCCTCCGAAGGACTGATAAATGTTACCTATGCTGCCTTTGAAGGAATCATCTTTTTCTCTGCCAAACAGATCTGATTCATCGCCAAAACGCATTTGAGAGATCACATCCATGCACTCCTCATATGAAAGTTTGTATGTGGCATTGCTTCCTTTCGGGCGGCACATGCTTTGATGGTCATATGAATCGAGCATGTTGAGTGCGTCGCTATACTTTTCAATAACACTCAGTATCTGTCTGCTGTCCAGCGTGTTCTCAGTTCTTTTCATGACTTTTATCATTTCGCCAAGCTGAGCAATACGATTATTATTTACAGCATAACCTTGCAATATATATTGCTTGAGTACAGAATTTGCCCATTTGCGAAACTCAACACCACGTTTGGATTTCACACGATAGCCGACTGAGATGATGACATCAAGGTTGTAAAAGTCAGTCATATGTGTTTGTGTTTTGCCTTTAATAGCACCGTGTGGAGTGGTTGTCGCAAATTTTGCGACAACCACACTGCCATCCAACTCTTCCTGCAGAGCATTATTGATATGCTTGCCTATTGTTTTGACGTCTCTGCCAAAAAGCTCCGCCATCTGTTGGCGGTTCAGCCATACGGTTTCTGCATTTACAGGAACCTCAAGAGTTACTTCATTGTCTGCTGTTTTGAATAAAACGATTTCTTTTTTGTTCATTTTGAACCTCCTTTTTGTTTGTAAATAAAAAAAACGCACAAGTACGATGCGGGTTTACCGCAATCATCCTTGCACGTTTATGCTCGTGTATAGCCCGGCCGGATAAGGCCTGTGTATATATGGTATCTTATAATAACACTTTGATTAAGGATGTTTCTGCTCAGAACAACAAATCCTTAACAAGCTTGCAAAACAGTAACGCCAATATTATATAGTACATCGGGCGTATGAATTTAGCACCCTTTGAAATTGCAAGCGAAGCTCCGACGTAATTGCCAAGAGCATATGCAGGAACAGCAAGCATCACATAAAACCATTTGGCACAACCTGATAAAGCGTAGGTAATAGTGGAAATTGTGCTGACAAACATAGTAACAAAACGTGTATTGCCATTGGCTGTAACCAGGTCATACTTCAGGAAAGCTGAGAAAGCAAGCATGAAGAAAGTGCCGCTGGCAGGTCCGTAAAAGGCATGGTATGTACCAACGACAAATCCAATTGCTGCTGATAGCAATATCGCTTTTTTCTTTGTATTTTCTGCTGATTTGTTTTCGGCTCCAGCATTGGGCTTAAGGAGAGAAAACACAGCCAGGACGGGTATCAATATCAGAAGGATTATCTGCAGATACCACTCAGAAACCAGCAGGTTAAGCTTTGCTCCTGTAAAGCCTCCTGCAATGCCAAAAGGAACTGCATATATGATATTCCTTATATCTATTTTGTCGCTTTTGTAGAACTTTACAACGGATGTGGCTACGCCGGGAAGCATTGAGATTTGGTTTGTGCCTACTGCTGTGTGGGCGGGAAGTCCTATTGCAAAAAGTACGGGAAGTGTAATCAGACCGCCACCCCCGCAGACAGCATCAACTATGCCCCCGAAAAAATATGCTATAAATACTATTACTGCTTTCATTTTGAAATGTGCTCCTTTTTAGATTGTGTTTTCTCTGTACTCACGTTCCTCTTGAATAAAAGACTCAAGATCCAGCATTCTGATAACTGCAGCTGTATCTCTGGCATCGTTGAGTGCATCATGAGCCTTGATGCCTTTCAGACCAAAATAGTAAAAGGCATAGTCCAGAGAAAAATCTCTATCTTCCATAGTCTCCTGCAGATCGAACATAATCTGTGCGTCAAAATCTTCCGGTAGCCAGTCATATGCCATATCATGCATTATGAGGTTCTCTATGAGAATCTTTTTGTCTGATGGACCCCAGGTAAGCATGATGCTGTCATTGCCGCACCACTCACGGAACATGCTGATTGCATCTTCAAAAAGCTTCCCGTTCTCCAGGTCAGCGTCGGTTATCGATGTGAGCTCCTCTACCCTTTTGTTCATCTTCCGGTAAAACACCGGCTTTACTTTTGTATTGAATTCACCAATTTCATCCAAATCATCATTCAGCTTGACAGCGCCGATTTGGATTATCTCTCCATTGAATGTAATTGGTGTCCAGATACGATTGTTACCGTTTTCCGGCATATTCCATTCAAGATCTAATACTATGTAGTTCATTTGACGCTCCGTGTCTGTAAATTTTCATATGCCATTAATTCTTCAACTGATATGCGGATGTAATCCCCATAATCATTCACAAAGCATTATATCATTTAATGCCTTTCTGCTTCAACTTAAACATATGTTTGCTTTGTGCGCATGTGAATAAATCCGATCGAGGTAAAGGTGAATTATGATGGACATAAAAAGAGTTGGCCTGCATTATTACGGCTAATGAGAAACCTCACAGCGTGTCATAGATGAATGGCTGGTTCTTTTGTTACAAGCTGATGCGACTGGCTGTAGAATACTCCTGACGAACATCCCAGCATCAGAATTGACAGGATTGCCAACATGACAAAAGCGTGTATTGTGCCTGTGGTAGTTCCGGAAGCCATATTATGAGAAGCTTGAGAAGAGGCCACAATTGTAGAGCAGACTGCTGTTCCGATGGCGCCTGCCAATTGCTGCAGCGTGTTGATGACAGCGTTGCCGTCACTGCTGAGTTCCTGTGGCAGAGTACCAAGGCCGTTGGTCATGGTTGTTCCTACGGAGAATCCCTGCCCCAGGGCAAAAATGAGATAGAAGCAGGCAATCAGAAGGAGAGAACTCTTTCCGAGAAACAGAGCAAAGCATAAAGTGGAGACAATTACAGATATATTTCCTGTGAGAATCGGCTTTCTTGCACCGATGCAATCCAGAAGTCGTCCGCTGAACGGTGACAGTGCAGCTCCGATGATGCATCCCGGAAGCAGCAGACAGCCAGAAATAAAGGCATTTTCACCGGAAACGAGCTGCGAATAGTTTGGAATAAGGAATCCCATGCCGAGGCAAATAAACTGAATCAGCAGAATTGACATCACACTGAGAGAAAACGGCAGATTACGAAATACCTGAACATGTATAAGCGGAGCCTTGCTGCAAAGACTGTGGCGATAAAACAAGGTGAGAGCAGCAACACTGATTGTCAGCAAGCATAGAACAGGAAAGCTGATCCAGCCAAAAGAGGATGCCAGGTTGATACCAAAAATCATAGTTGAAAATCCGCATAAGAGCATTAGATAACCTTTCCAGTCAAATGAAAGTCTCTCTGTAGGTTGAATCTGGCGAATACTGCTTATTCCAAAAACCAGTGACAGGAGAAGCAGTGGAAGCAAAATGACGAAAATCATTCTCCAGCCGAGCAGGTTGACAATCATACCACCTAAGGATGGGCCGACGGCGGGGGCAACAGCGGTAATCAGAGACGCTATGCCCATCATTACACCCATTTTGTCATAAGGTGCTTGCTCCAGTACAATATTGAACATCAGTGGCAGAGCAAGTCCTGTACCGACTCCCTGAATCAGCCTGCCCAGAAGCAGGATGGAGAAAGCCGGGGCAGCAGCACACAATACAGTCCCGGCAATAAACAGGATGTTTGCAGTAAAGAACAGTGTTTTGGTACGGAATCGGCGTTTGAGCCATGACGAGGCAGGAATGATAACAGCTAAAATCAGCAGATAGCCAGTGGTAATCCACTGAACCGTGGATGTGCTGACAGAGAATTCCTTCATAAGAGTTGGAAATGTAACGTTCATGGCTGTTTCCACAACTACGCCGGAAAAGGACATGATTCCTGCTGCTATTATGGAAAGAATCAGTTTTAAATCTATTTTTCGTTCAAATTCGGTCATTATATTAAGTGTTCCTTTCGTTCAAAGCAACGCCGGGCATGAGCACGGCGGGCGGTATAGATTAAGGTTTTGGCGGGTGATTTTTATAGAGAATTTCCTGCACGGAGTAAATGGTGTGGATAGTTGTCTCGAAATCCTCTTGCGGAATTTCACACAAGACCTGACCGAGCCATTTGTGATATTGCAGGCAGTAAAAGTTGTAATACTGCTCTCCGAGAGGAGTCAGGCACAGCCAAATAATTCGCTTATCATCGGTGTCTGGAATCTTGGTGAGTGCTCCGTGAGCCTCAAGTTCCCGAATCAGTTTTGTCACGCTTGGCCGGGTGCCTCCCAGGAAGTCGCTGACGTCACTTATTTTGACTCGAAGTTCGGTTTCACAGGGCAGGCTGCACGATGGAGTACATCCTTCGGGCGCATTTGCTCCGATGGAGAGATTCTGGCTTGTCTGCAGGTCATGAATTGCCTGAATAGCCTTCATGTGGCGCTGTGAAAGTCCCTTCGGGAGTTCTGGAAATGTGGCGATGATATGGGAAACCTCGTGACATGCATCGAGGAATTTGCGTATTTCTTGTAAAGTCACTTGTATTTCTCCTTGTTGTTATCTAAGATAATTACTAATAGTAATTATATCACATAAGGTAAAAAAGTCAAGTGGGTATAGATTCAGTTTCTAAACAGTTGGAATAAGGGGGAAATAAGAATGCAGGGGTTTTGACGTTTTAACTGTCATAATTCCTACATTCTCATATTAACATTTACAATTGGGCTCAGATACAAAATGCAGCATAGAGAGGAACTGTCTTTTTGTTGTCTTCAAAGCCAAAATTTTTAGCAGAGAGATAGATAGCGGTAATTGTCTCAGTCACGTAATGCCAGCCACAATCTGGCTATTCAATAAGACAACTTGTCCGGATGGTCTGTATCGCCTATAACAGCTCTGGCTTTGGCGATATACTTACTTCTTGTTTTTTCAGGTGACAGAAGTGATATCTCTCCTGCGAATTTGAACAGCCAGCTGTAGAAGTTAGGGCTTGGTGCTACTTCCGGATATGCATAAAAGGTTTCTTCTGTTGCTATTGCAGTTTCAACGCCATCTCCAAACCGGTCGATAACATATTTCATAAGATAATTCTTGCACTCAAGCGTCACCTTTACTGTTTCACCGTCATACATCTCGAAGATCTGGCGTGAGTACCGTTCAAGTGAAAAGTCTTTTGGCTGCTTAACTGCTTTTTCTTCTGATATCTGTATCCGGCAGATCCTGTCGGCCCTGAAGGATGAAATATTGTCATGCTTTTCGGAGAAGCCCACTACATAGTAATAGTCTTCATTCCAGAAGAGGGCATAGGGGCTCAGCGTATAAACTTCACCGTCGTTTCTAAGGATTTTTTTCTTATCCGGCGTATAGTCATAGTAACGGAAGGCTATTTTTTTCTTAGCAGATATTGCCTCATTCACAGCATCGATTATGTAAAGCAGGCTCTCATTTCTCGATTTGATACGGTTTGTCGCATAGATATTGCGCTTAAGCTCTGCCTGCCCGGGCTCACTTGAAAGAGATATGATCTTCTTTGAAAGAATCCTGCTCTTTTTCTGTGTGATAAACCGGGAGGAGGAAACAGCGTCAATAAGGAGCTTGAGCTCTGCCTGCTCAAAATTCCTCGCACCCCAGAAATATTTGTTTGGCTTGCTCTGGACAGTTATAATGTCCATGCCGCACTCAACCATAAGATCGATATCTCCCTTGAGGGTCTTGCGGTTTGTGATAATACCTTTGGTCTCGAGATATTCCAGTATCTCGAACGTTGTAAGAGTGTGCTGCTCATCGGTTGTTTCATACAAAACTCTCTGCAGAAGCAACAGCCTGCGTTTCATTGTATTTGGTTCTACTTTCATTTTCTATAAATACCTTGTTACAGTTTCTTTTATTTCTTCACATTCTCTTCCAGTTCCAGCAGATACTTGTCAAAGTCAGACATAAACAATCTGTCTTGAATCACGCGATATTTCTCGAATTCTGTCTCGGCTTTTGCCTTTGCAATCTGCGCTGTAATTTTACCTGCGTTCTGAAGCACATCCCTATCGTCTGCCATCAGAAATAAATCCAGGCGCTTTGACCAGTCCTCCATGGTCATCGGAATATGGCGCTCCGCACGGTCTTCTGCCAAATCCAGATAAGCAGATACAATACGTTCCAATGACCGCATTTCCTGCTCACTCAGATAATTTTTAGCTATACTCACATCACTTTTTACAATTTTCCCATCCGGAGCTGCTGCCCATGTATCGCATAATGCATCTTGTTCTGAACCTTTGCAAAAAACTGTTTCGTTGTTTTGGCGGTACGATCGTAATCAAGTGATGTAGCATAGATGTCTGTTATCTTCTGATAAAATCTTCGCTCGGAGAGGCGGATTTCACGAATCTGCTCAAGCAGGCGATCAAAGTACTTTGTCGTAAGCACTGATCCGCCATTTTTTAAACGCTCGTCATCCATAACCCAGCCTTTGATGGTGTAGTCCTTAACGATTCCATTGGCCCATTTCCTAAACTGTACCGCACGCTCATTATTCACTTTGAATCCGACCGCAATAATCATTTGAAGATTGTAGTGCTTGGTATCACGTGCAACCCGGCGAGTTCCCTCAGTTTGAACTATTCGGAATTTCCGAATAGTTGATTCCTCTGACAACTCACTATCGTTATATATTTTCTTGATGTGTTCGTTAATGGTCGGCAGCCCTACATCATACAACGTAGCCATCATTTTCTGAGTAAGCCATATGTTCTCGTCCTCATATCGCATCTCAATACTGTCCTGCTGATCGCCAACAGAAGCAACATAGGTTAAATATTCCGCCGCACTGGAACGGATTGTTATCTGATCTTTTCCCTTTGACAAACAAAACACCTCCTTTTTCAAGTCTTTTTACTATCTACGATAGTATATCCGGCGCTTCTCAGTGCATCTATCGCCTTCTCGAAGTCCTCCTTGTCAACAAGGACATAGTCGGTGTTGAAGGTGGAAATGGCATAGATGCTTATCGCTTTATTTGCCAGAACTGCAGCAATCCCAGCAAGTATACCAATCAAGGAAAATTCCATCTGCCCCTTGATTCTGAAGGCCCTCCAGCCATCCTGCAAATCTGTCGTATTAGGTGGTATCTGACTTGAAAGGCATACGAGTGAATTCTCCTCATCAGTCTTCTGCGGGAAGCAGAACATGCTCTCCGGATTAATATGCGAGTAATCATAAACCTTGCAGACTGCAAAGTCACTGGATAAAGGTTCAATTATAATCTGTGCTTTTGCAAGACTTCGCTCCTCTTTACGGATCTGCCCCTCGACTTTATCTATGCGGCTGTGTCTTTTGCCGAAATAATGGCTGTATATTTCATCATATGGTATCCATATGCCGACTTTCTCAATCCTCGCATAGAGCCTGTCAAGCACTTCAATAAAAGGCTCCGGCTGTCGTGGAAAGCTCCCATTACGCTTATAATATGCTTTGATCTCTTCGTTAATCCAGAGATTTATCTTTTCTTTCTGCTTCCCTTTGAGATTCGAATATTTCTTATCCATCTGAAGCAGACGGCCGTCTATCATTTTATGATTCTTGCGAGACAAAATGTTACCTCCTGTTTTTGCTGGTTTTTTTATTGTTATTTTGCGTATGTAAAATCTTCTGGTCTAGATAAGTCAGCTTTAACATTGGCATTCATTGCGACTATTGCCCCTGGAACAAGTTCTGTCAAATCAAACACCTCTCGACCCATTGCGATTGGTACAGTCCCCAATGCAGTGAAAACTTTTGCAAGTACAAAGCTCCAGGTGACTTCTCCAAACTGTATTTGTACGTCTGTGAAACTCTTTACTTTGCCAATGAGGAATGAGTAACTTTCATCATCTTCTTGCTCCGTAAACAGTCTGCCTGGCATGGCGAATGTCTCAGAAAAACCGTTAAGCTCCAGATTAGTATTTCCAACGTTTTCTTCTCCGGTAAAAACAGCCCAGGAATTAAAAACATTAACATCTTCATATACATTTAACTCGAAAGGGAAAATCGAGATTCTAACATCTCTTTCATTGCCTTCTATTTCTGTAGCCACTGTGTATCTATTAACGGTTTCGATTTCAAGATGCTGTTTATCAGGCAGGGCTTCGACTTCATAGTATTCATTTGAATCGGATGATTCGTTACGCTTTCTTAAGAATCGAATAGTTGTATATTCGTCAGAGAATAGTATGAAGTCAAGATTGAGAATTTCGAGAGCCTCCTGATCATCATTTTTATGAATGGTATAAACCATTTTGCCAACCTCTTTCTGTGAGAGAATATCCTTGATTGTAGTTTGAATATGAAAATACCGTTTATCCTGCGATACAAAAGCCGAGTCACATTCATCCATACCTTTTTGAAGGATCCACGAGAGGACAGTAGAATTTTGTGAGTCGTTTGTTATTGAATTGAAATTTAATGGCATTTGTTATTCACCTCTTTTACCATACTGCAACAACCTTGTTTCTAATTACTCCACCATAGCGCCTTAAACATTGCATCCTCTGCTTGGGTGTGCCGATCACATGATAGTTGTTGTACGACTTGACATCAGATTTCGGACCCGGCCAGGTAGCGTTTCAGCAAAAAAGCACAGAAGTAAGGGAAGGTATAGATATCGTTACTGTATCCGATATTTCCACCGGTGAACTTAATGCCGCAATGAATGTCCTCATACTTCTCGCTGCCGATCAGAGTCCTCATAGATTTGGCCGTTCCATTTTTGGCCTTTACCTCAACAGGAATAAGAGAACTTGCCGTTCTGACGAAGAAGTCCTGCTCCAGGGTAGAATCCTCACGCTTGTAGTAGTAGAGTTTGTACCCTGCTTTGACCAGTGCTTCACCGACAACATTTTCGTAAAGTGCTCCTTTGTAGACTCCAAGGTTTTTGTTAGCCCGCAGATCCTCCTGGGCTTCTTCATCCAGCATGGCCACAAGCAGGCCGCTGTCAGCAAAGTAGAGCTTATATTTCGTATCATCATAGTTGCCCTGAAGCGGAAGTTCCGGGAAGTTCAGGCAGTAACAGACATTCACAATTCCCGCATCATCCAGCCATTCAATACATCCTCTGTAGTCGCGGAAACGAGCACCGGAGGCAACTTTAGAGATTTGGAACTTCTTGTTGTCCTTGGCAAGCTGCACGGGGATGTGGTTAAATACATTCACGATTCTCGTCTGATCGATCCCTTCGGCATATTTGCGGATGTCCTCTTTGTAGTCTGCAATCAGCTGTCTCTGTACTTCAAGCGAACCCTCAAAGGTGCCTTTTTCGATAAATTCGCGGACGACAGCGGGCATCCCGCCCAGGATGCAGTAGTCAAGGAAAAGTGAACTGCACACCGACATCTGCACCTCGTTAAAAGGTGTGAGATTACGCATATGCTCCAGCATATCTTCCACAAAGCTGTCGTCATAACCCTTGGACCACAGAAATTCCTCAAAATCCAGCGAGAACATTTCATAATCGGTTTTGTAGCCCACGCTGTTGCTTTCAATTTTCCGGTAATTGATGCCCAGCATGGAACCGCTGCAGATGACATCAAACCTGCCGTCGATTTTAAAGAATTTCAGTGCCGTGGCAATCTCCGGAAACTCCTGCAGTTCATCAAAGAATATCAGTGTTTCACCCTCAATAAACCGTTTGGCCGGATCAATTCTGGAGATGTTCTTGATAATATCCTCGGCTTTATATCCATCTGCCGTGATCATTTTATACTTTGGTTCTTCCACGAAATTAATGGTGATCACGCTTTGATAATTCATCTCTCCGAAC